>CALANA010000001.1 GCA_937925925.1 uncultured Chloroflexales bacterium
TCACGTCACCTACGTCACCTACGCTGGCAGGGCTACGGCGACAACGCGGCGCTGTGGCGCTTAGGTGGCTCTATGGCCCTGGTCGGGCAAACCGAACCGCAGACCACCATCGTGGGCACCATCGTCTGTCTCAACCCCACCAATAAGGTGACGATCATCTGACAGATGATCGTCACCTCCGCATGAAGTATCTGGCCCAGGATATTATCGCCGAACAGGAAGCGAAATGGCAAGCCCGACTTACCACCGAACGCGAGGCGCTCGAAGCGCAACTCGCCGCCAGGCGACAGATGCGGGAAGCCGAATGGATCAGAAGGAGCGAGCGTCCGCAACACCCCTCCTGGTCAGCCGACGTTGGCAGTGAGCAACCCCGGAACGCCCGCGCCGCACCCCGGAGGGACGCGCTACGCATCTGCCCCTATGCATCGGAACGTTCGGGCGCTTCACCGCTTCACCGCTTCACCGCTCCACCGCTTCACCGCTCCAATGTGGTAGTATGGAAGAACATACTGAAGTTAGAACCAGCAGGAGTAATCTATGGAGCAGTATCCCGCAACGCCAATCGGCGTGTTACTGATGGAGTATGGTGAGCCGACACATGTGGATGAGGTTGAGACCTACCTGCGTGCGCACTTCGGTGGGCACACGCCGCCGCCGGAGATAGTTGACTATCTGCGCCAGCGCTTTCTCACCGTGTGGCAGGGCGATACCGCCGATCCGGTGCCGCCGCGCATTGCCATGGCGCTGGCCGCTGAACTGGCGCAACGTGCCGGCGACCACTATCGTGTTACCTGCGCCGCACGCCACTGGCAGCCCGATCTCGAAACCGGGCTGCACACCCTGGTGGCCCAGGGTGTACAGGCGGTAATCGTGCTGCCACTCACGCCGCACACGTCGCAGATGGCTCTGCGCGATTATCAGCAGGCGCTGGCCCAGGCGCAGCAGCGCGTAAGCGTGCCCGCGCTACGGCTGATCGAGACCTGGGGCGAGCTGCCAGCGCTCCACACCCTGTGGGTCAGCCATGCTCAGGCTGCCCGCGACCGGCTACCGGCGGCGGTGCAGCACGAGGCCGTGCTGATCTGCTGTGCGCACAGCGTGGCCGAGAGTACACGCAAGCCTGAAGCCGCTTACCGGGCGCAACTCGAGGCTACGAGCGCGGCGGTGGCGGCCCAGGCCGGGTTTGGACAGTGGCGCCTGGCCTTCCATAGCGCTGAGGGGCCGGGGCAGTGGCTCGGCCCAGACGTGATCGCGTTACTCGACCTGCTGGCAGCCGAGGGGGTGCGGGCAGTGTGTTATCTGTCGATCGGCGCGATCTATGATAACGTGGAGCTATGCTACGAACTCGATGCACGCGCTGTGCAACGCGGGGCCGCACTGGGCCTGCACGTTACTCGCGCTGCGCTACCCAACGCTGCGCCGTTGCTGATCAGCGGCCTGGCCGACCTGGTTGTTGAATCGCCGATCCGCTGATCGGCCTGACGCCGCTGATGGGGCTATCGCTCATCTGGAGGCGACGGCATGCGGCCGCCCTCAATGTTTCTCCCCCCAGCGGGGAGCGGAGAGGGAACAGCGCGCCCCAAGCCAGGTCTATCACCTGGTGGCAAGAGAAATGGGGTATATGGGTTGACACGAGCGGCTTCCATAAACGATAATACAGAAAGGAGGATCATCTATACATCCCAGAAGCATGACCCATCTTCAAAAAGTCTTGACACATCGCTCCCGATTTCCGAAAAAACCTGCACTTGAAAGAAGAGATCTGGTGGGGTTGGGGGAGCGCGAACCATGAGCTGGTATGTAACCGATAACCATACGCTGCACTTGCACCTCGTCGGAAACACCGGACTGTCTGCCCCCGCGCAGCATAATGAAGAGGAACACCCGATGACTAGTCTTCAGATTGAATTGCCCCCTGAGCTGTATGCGCGGTTGCAAGACGAGGCTCAGCGTCAGGGCAAAGCCGAAAAACTGCTTGCCGAGGAGTTGCTGGCAGACCAGTTGCGCTCCACGACCGCGCTTGAGGTGCCACTCTATGTACACATGATGCCGCACATTCGTGCGTTGGTGACAACGATGAATATTGATGATTTCACTGTTCCGGGTGACGGCTCCCCTGATGAAGCGATTGCGCTTCTGCGCTTGTGGAGTGCGGCAGAGACAGAGGACGATGACGAGGGTACGGAGTCTTGGGAGGATGTGCTGCGTTCTATTGATGCCAGTCGCACCTCGAACCGCAAACTCTTTCCAGGTTTGGAGCAATCCGAATGAGCCGCTTCGTCTTGCTGGATTCTGGCCCCCTGGGCCTGGTGATCGGGCCACACAAGCTCGCAGGGGCAAATGCCTGCCGAGCGTGGATGGAACGCTTACTCACTGCGGGAGTAACCATGAGGGTGTCTGATATTGCTGACTATGAAGTGCGGCGCGAATTGCTACGCGCCCGGCGTATGACCGGGGTGCAGCAACTCGACGCACTGCGGGTGCGCATTGGGCATCTTGCAGTCACAACTGAGACGCTGTTGCTGGCAGCGGAGTTTTGGGCGCATTTGAGACAGCAGGGCAAGCCGACTGCTGCGAATACTGCCCTTGATGGCGATGTTATTCTCGCCGCCCAGTCCGCGCTGCTCATTGGGATGGGGTATTCGGTTATCATTGCCACCACGAATGTGGGGCACCTCTCACGGATGGTTCCCGCCGAAGAGTGGCAGAACATCATTGCCTAGCAAAGGCATTCTATGCACACCCACCAAGAACTTATCGAAGTTGCCCTGCCGCTGGATGTCATCAACGTTGTCAGCGCTCATGAGAAAAGCATCCACCACAGCACCCCTGTCCCCCCGGCCCCTCCTGCGGGTGGGGAGTAACGATCCGGTTCCCCCTCCCGTCCACAGGGGAGGTACGGGCGCGTCGTGTGCCATCGGCGTGCAGCCACCATATCCCGCCGACGCGCACCGGAACCAGCCTCTACGTCCCTCTGCGTTTCTCCCCCCCAGCGGAGGGGGGCCAGGGGGGGCCACGTGACCCCCCAGCGGGAGGCCGGGGAACTCGTCACTCTTTGTCGGAACGCGGGCGCTCTCCCCCACCAGCGGAGGGAGCACATTTCACCGGAAGCTCCCAGAGCGTTCAAAACCTCTCCCCCCCAGCGAGGGGGGCCGGGGGGGGCCGGGGCACATGCGCGGACGGCGTGCGGCGGCGGCGAACGGTTGAATCGCTGATCCGCTGACCAGCCTGACGCCACTGATGGGGCTATCGCTCAGCGGGGAACACGGGAGTGCGGCCCCATGACCCCCCCAGCGGGGAGCGGGGAGAGAACAGCGCGCCCCAAGCCAGGTCTATCACCTGGTGGCAAGAGAAATGGGGTATATGGGTTGACACGAGCGGCTTCCATAAACGATAATACAGAAAGGAGGATCATCTATACATCCCAGAAGCATGACCCATCTTCAAA
>CALANA010000002.1 GCA_937925925.1 uncultured Chloroflexales bacterium
CAGCACCACATGGCGCACAGGAGCATAGCACTGCATCGCCGCCAGATCGGTATGGGCCAATGGTACGATGTCGGCATGGTGCCGCATCCGCCCGATCTGGTTAATGTGCGGGATAAAAAACGTCTCGTAGACTGGCCGCCGCGAGACATACCCGGCCACCAGGGGTTGCTCGTGAACAAACTGGTTGCGCAATGCCCGCCCACTTTCGCGCCACTCCAGCGGCAAGTCGGCCACGACGCCGGGCCGCTCACGTATCTGTATAAAGACGGGATGTCGCTCAAACGATTGCGGCACCAGCGGCAGCGCTGGCCACAACTCAAATGCCGCCAGTGCGGCCACTCCTAGCAGCATGCCTGCCCGATAGCGTGGCGCAACCACCTGTGTCATGCGTCGCAAGCCAAGACCAGCGAAAACCGTTGCCAGCACTATCGTCATGATCGCAAAGTGACTGGGTTTGCGCGCCGTACTCAACAACTCGATCGCCTGCAACAACCGATAGGGCAATGGAATGCCCGTATCAATCCCCGCCACGCGCAACGAGGGGCCGAGCGACAACAGCCATAGTGTACCACCGACTACCAGCAGCAGCCAGTGTGTCCGCCAGTGTGTCCACACACCGATGGCTGCACACCCCAGCAACACCCATCCCGCCGCGATGTACCACCCGCTGGGCGAGTACCCTGGTGCTGTTTCTTGCAACAGTGCCCGCATGTGTTCGCCCCACAGCGAATGATAGATCGTGGGGAAAAACATACCCAGCGCATCACCCGAAAAGTTTTGAATGTACTCGCGCCACATCTGATCCTGGCTAATATCCACCGTCGGCACGTATTCGCGCAACAGGGCAATGCCGATCAGCAGCGGTGATAGGCAGATGATGACCCCTATCCCCAGAAGAACATAGCACCACAGCAACGCTGTCCGCTCTTGCGCCGTTGCTCGTAGCAGACGAGTACTCGCCCAGACCACGGTTGCGATGCCACAAAACAGCGCCCAGTACCAGTCGGTCAGCGCCGCCAGTACGAATATGGTTATGGCGAAGACGGTTGGTGCGAGGAGGCGACGAGGCGACGAGGCGACAAGGCCTCGCTCCAACCCATAGAGCGCCAGAAAATACAATGGCAGCCACTGGATCGCCAGTAAGTTCAGGTGGTTAAACTCAAACTGCACCATATGGAACGGCCCGGCCGTGAGCATGGCTCCGCATAGGAAAGGGATCGCCACTCCTGGAACATAGGCCCGTACCAGCAGAAAGCCGCCATACCCCGTAAGTGCAAATGCCAGCAGCACCGCTGTGTTATGCGCCGCTGCCAGTCCAAACAATTCGTACACTGGCAGGGTCAGAAACGTGTTTGAGATAGTAATCGGCTGTACGTACAACTGCAACCCCTCTGGGAAATAAAGCATATCCGTCCAGAACGGATTCTGGCCGTGTGCGAGGGCACGGCGTACCCACCACATATTCCAGCTATTGCGCGTCGCCTCCTCAACGTTGCCGACATAGGCGGTCGCCCAGTAGCGGGTCAACGGCCAGGTCAGCGCGATACTCAGGAGCAGATAGCCCGACAGCACGAGCAGGTGCGTTGGAAATGGACGTTCTGGCCCTCCCCCCAGCGGGGGGAGGCCGGGTGGGGCGTGGGGGACTTGCTGGCTCATTTGCTCTCGTTGGGGCAGGTTTCAAACCTGCCCTTACCTCTGCATATACATCTGCACCCCTTCTGGGGAATACAGCTTCGTTGACCAGGATGGGGTTTGTCGGTTCTTAAAAGCCTGGCATACCCACATATTCTAAACGTTCTGCGCACCATCCATAAAACTGCCATGTAAAGCCACTGATACCACCAACAATACTCATGTTCCAATGTGTTATGAGCGGCCACGGCCAGGTTCATGCAATGTTGACAAGCCAATACCCTGGCAAGACACCAACATTGCAGCGGAATGGTCGAACGATGAAAGCTATCTTTCACAAGAACTGGGTTCATAAACATTGATACGTTATCGTCTTGCCCAAAGGTGCGTCAGTTGAAGGTTCGTGGTACCATCAACCAGTGGCAGTGGCGTGCTATCTGCCCGATGACGCAGACCGACAGACACCGTATAGACACCGGGAGTCCATGATGCATCAGCGGTTATGGTGAATGAGGTATCAATAAAATAGTGCTGATGCCATTCTGCGATCGGACGACTTTCACAATACGGTTGGGCCGTGCCCACGCGCCTGCCGGTTGCATCCAGCAGATCAACAAATACCTCATAATCTGTGTTCACCGGCTGGGTCGCTTGCCAGAGCAGTGAAATGCGTGTCGTTTCACCAGGTGCCAACGACTGCCGATCCAGATCGTAGCCACGCAACCGTACTCCCTGCTGCCACCGACGATCCAGGACATGGTGGGGAGCAAGTTCCAGCAGAATGCGCTGCAACTGAAAATGAGGTACTGCCCTGGCATCAAACGCTGCTTCATAATCTTCCAGACGAAAGATCTGCGGTGGCTGGGTAACCGGTTGGCGACGGTAGATGTCAATCGTGCGAATGCCATTGATGAGTACCGAGCCATAATAGTGGTAGTTTTGCCAGATACGCATTTGAATATGGTCATCGGCATCTCTAGCGCGTAGTCCCACAAAGTAGTAATCTGGCTCTGTTTCGCAGAGGAAGGCATCTATATACCACCCCTCAATAACTCGCTCCTGATTACTGGCATAACTGCCCCGGAATATCTCCTGTTGATAGAGTTGCCCTATCACTTTCCATCCATCCTGACGGGCAAAACCATAATACCCCCATTTGGCAGGAAGAGTGGTAGCGTAGCTCGCCCGATAAATCTGGGAATAGACTGTCGGGAAGCTGCGCTGATATTCGGGAACCTGTAGGACAAACAGGAGCCACAGATATGGCATGGTTATCAGTGCGAGCGTCAGACCACCAGCGGATAGGACTGCCATACCGATCATGATCCGGCGCACCATGAGCCATTGTCCTAGCGTTACGACCGCCAGGCTGATCAGCAACGCGGCCGGAATAAGCATGGTATAAAAGTGTGTTCCAGGGATGGCAATGAGAAATGCATAAGCGATAAAGGGCACACTGAACCAGATCACCAGGATACGGAGTACCGGCGGTGTTCGTGGTACGAGTGCCAGTACTGCCAATGGAAAGATAAAGAAAAGAATGGCCCAGTTGACGTTTAACAGCACCAGGCGTTCTGGCGCAATGAGCAGCACCATACAGCCAGCAGCAAATAAGAGAGCCATACTCCTACTGAGCAGATGTGGCCGCACATACCGTATGATCCAGGTGAGTATAGCCACCACCAGCACGAGCGCCAGCACATGGATTTGGTAGGAAGTGTTGTAAAAGGTTAACAATTGGTAATAGTCTATGATGTTGTTGTTCAGCAGCACCGTCGACTCTTGTTCCGCGAGACGCCAACTCAGATATGTTGTCCCACGTTCACGGAACCGTTCATGGAGTACAAAAGGAAGATAGAAACTGCATACGAGAACGATACCAACGCTGAAGGGCGGCCACAATTGAGCAATCCACTGCCAGAGACGCCGCCAACCGCGTCGCCAGCCACCGGCCAGCACGAGCCAGGCGAGCGGCGGCAACACAAACATACCATCGTAGTGCGCGAGAATACCAATTGCCACCATCGCTGCGGCGCTCATCAGATAGCGCCGTGGGTAAGGTGCCCCCTCATAAAACCGCCAGCCACACCAGAGGGCACCAACCGTCATAAGCATCACCATACTTTGATACTGCACCATTCGTGCAAAAGCGATGAGAAAGCCGTCAAGGGCCAGAATGCTCATGGTAACAATACCAATCAGCGGCGCATGTTGTACGGTCTGATTCTGATTAACAAACAGGCGTTGTGCCAGCAGGTAGCTACCGATCAAAATACCCACTCCTGCCAGGGTAAAGGGCAAGCGGGCGATCAACTCATTGATCTGTCCGATCAGCGCCAGCGGCCCCGCCGTCAACAAAATCTCGGCTGGCCCTTTGTCGCGCAGGAGCAGCACGGCTTCCTGCCCGTATACCATCCCTGCCGCACGGAGCATAACCCGTGCTTCATCGCCGTGCAATTCGGCCGTGCCCAGAAATGGGAAACGCAACATCACTGCGAGCAGTAAGACCGCCAGGAGCGCCAGCAGCATCCTGCTGCCTGATCTCCACCATTCGACTATCGTCGCGCCAGCTTCACCAGAGGGTATCAGAGAAGCCTTCGAGGTTCCCTCCAATAGGATCGCAGTTTTTCGTAGCAGCAGCGTACCCATCAGCCCGCTCAGGGCATCAACAGCGAGTAACACCAGCCACCTGTGCAACGGGCCGGGTAATGCATGCAGACCTAGTATTAGGGGTACTGGCAACGCCAGGACACCGCACAGCATGAGGAATATGCGTTCCAATACATCATGCTCGGAACGAAAGACAAGCAGTGCCAGCAGCGCCCCCGGCAATCCCAGCAGAAACAGCGCCGCCATGCCTCGCCAGACCATCGGCCCGCCAACCAGAAGCAGCAGGTGCGCCAGAGCAACAAGCACGCCCAGACTACCAACCACTATCTGCCGTTGAAACGTTGAAACGTTGAAACGTTCCAGTGTTCCAAGATTCCAACGCTCCCACGCTGTCGGCTGCACCCACCACCCGACCAGCAGCAGTGTTGCTGGTAGCAGTACCCACGGGGGTGCGGGCCAGGCCCAATCCAGAAGATAGGGTTCGTGCTGCGCCCAGCGTATCAGGCCAACGGCAACGACCGCCAGCAACCCGCTGACCCGCACGGACGTGATACATCGACTCGACTGCGGCCAGAAAGCACGCGCAATATGCCAGAGTATGCCCGCCAGCAACCCCAACCCCCAGATCATGATCAGCGTGCGTTGGAACGGGAGTTGGATCGCGGCGGCGACACCTGTTAGTGGCGCGACCTGTACCCGATCAACGGGCATTCCGGGCGCATCAGGATCATCGGCTTCAGCCCCATCTCGGAGACTGACCAGATCAAGCGGCACCACCCCCACCCCCGGCGCAGGTGTGGGGCCTGGCGGCAAGAGGAGTTGGTAGACCCGCCACCCCAATCCCAGGTGCAATGTTGCCAACTCGGTGTCATTGCGTTCAAGGCGCAAGCGCTGTCTGGTCGTGATAGCATATTCATCGCTATGTAATCGCAGGCGCAGCAGGCCGACACTGGTGCGTGGCAGGAGTACCTGGGCCTGCGCACTGCTCCAGCGATAGGTCAGCGTACCCTCGTGCTGCGGTGGCAGAAAGCCAGCCACAAAATGCGCGTCGTTGCTTGCCCCCACGTCGAGCGACCAGCCTGGCGGCGAGCGGAGAACACCGAACAGCAGTATAGCCGTTGCGATCAACACGAGGGCCAGAGGTATCAGCGGCGTACCATACGTCCTTAGCATCTGTAGCCAGGTTCGTTGTTGGAGCGGAATCGGTTGCGCCACGCTGCGATCCGCTACTGTTTGTGGGACGGTCGAGATCTCAGCTCTATTCATGCCTCGCCAGTATCACAACGGGAGCGTTCATTAACCATAACTTGTACAAATGAATATGACCATCACTGCAAAACGCAACTGATTGTACCATACCTATGCACGTCTCTTACAACCAGTCACCGTCAACAGGCTGATAATACGATAGTATGGTGCTGACAGCCATTTTCATCTTGACATGCTCAACCATTCTGATTATGCTGTTCTTAAGACGATGCATCGCCTGGAACGGCCCCGGATTGCGCCCCGCACACACCAGGCTGGCTTGACACGAACAGGAGGTATCTGGCTATGACTGGAATTGCCTCCATAACAACGCTCGTCATTCCCATCACTGTCTTGTATGCTGAACCCGTGCGGTTTCTGTGTCACGATCGCCCGTGGACGGAGGCCGATCTGCTCGCGCTGGCCGATGATGAGCGGCACTATGAACTGGTATGCGGAGATTTGCTAATGATGAGTCCGGCCAGTCCCGCTCAGGGACATTATGCCGCCTGTTTAATTGGTGCATTGCAACTTAGATCGCCCGGCCCGTGAATGGGCGGGCTGGTCGGATGAAGAGTATTGACCGTAATCCCAAAGATCGCCCGGCCCGTGAACGGGCGGGCTACATGGCTGCAGCCCGCGCAGGCGGGCTGCAGCCATCTACACCTTCTGTCAATGATGCAGATTTCTGGTTTTTTAGCATCTGCATTGCACCTTGACACGCTCGCCTGTGCTGGGTATCCTGTTGGCTAACGGTATTGGCTGCGGTCGGGCACGCTGTCCCGACTGCGTTGGAAGCGAGAGAGCGATGCACTCAACCCACACGGATCCGGTTTTGACCGATGTCATCCCAGGTAGTGATGCCGACCCGTTTCGCTATGGCTGGCGCTATGTGCGTATGCAGCAGCCGGATGGCACCGAGGTCGTGCACGAAGTGCCCTTGCGCCTGATCGATCTGCTGCATCCCGAAGAAGGTGACCACGTGACCCATACCGAAGCCCATGAACGGCGCTGTGTCTACCTGTACAATATCTTTCAGGCACAGGTACACGACGACCCGACCACAGTCGTGCTGCACGATGTACGGATCGCCTGGGACGTGCCCGATCTGCGTCCGCACGGGCCGGATCTGATGGTCATCCCGCATGTGCGGGTGCCCCAGAACTGGAGTACCTTTGAAGTCGCGGATGAAGGCACGCGCCCGACCTTGATACTCGAAGTCACGTCGCCGGAAACGCGCCGGATGGATGTGATCGAGAAAGTGTCCCACTATGCCCGTGCGGGGGTGCCGTGCTACGTGATCGTGGATAGCGTGGCGCAGGCGGGACGGACGGAGCTACATCTGCGGGGGTATGAATTGGTGGGAACGACCTACGCGCCACTTGCTCCCGATGCGCGGGGGTGGCTGTGGCTGGATGCCGTGCAGGTCTGGCTGGGCATTCAGGACAACGAGGTCTACGCCTATGACCGAGACGGACAACAGCTTGGGGATTATGCCACCGTTGTTGCGCAACTCACCACAGCCGTAACCCAACTCGTTACCGAACACACGGCACGGGTGGCAGCCGAGGCCCAGGCCGAGGCAGCCGAGGCCCAGGCTGCCCGTGAACGGGAGGCTCGAATGGAGGCTGAGGCACAAGCGCAGGCCGCACAGAACCAGGCAGCAGCAGCCGAGGCGCAGGCTGCTCGTGAACGCGAGACCCGGATGCGTCTCGAAGCCCAGTTACAGGCTATGCAGGAGGAGTTGCGCCGCTTGCGTGGCGAGGACTGACGGCTGTGTTCACAGCAGGCTGAATCGGCACGATCAGGAGGTATCTAGTTATGATTGACATTGCTCCCATAACGACGCCCGTCATTCCTGCCACTGTCTCGCATGCCGAACCAGTGCGAGTTCCTCGCCCCGGTCGCCCGTGGACAGAGTCGGATCTGCTCGCACTGGCCGATGATGAGCAGCACTATGAACTAGTACGCGGAGATTTGCTGATGATGAGTCCGGCCAGTCCCGTTCAGGGACATTATGCCGCCCGCTTAATCGGTGCATTGCAACCCTATGTTGAGGACAATGACCTGGGGGCAGTCTATACCGCTGAACCAGGATTTATGCTCGAGTCGGAACCGGAATTAGTTATTCGCGCCCCGGATGTAGCGTTTGTGCGGAAGGAGCGCATCCCCTCTGCCGATCAACAGGCTGGCTTCTGGCCGCTGGCCCCCGATCTGGTGGTCGAAGTGATTTCACCCTCCGAGACAGCGGCATCGGTGCAGGCAAAAGTCCAGGATTACCTGGCTGCCGGCACCCAACTGATCTGGCTGGTCTATCCCGATAGCAACGTCGTGGTCGAGTATCGGCCACCCGTGCAGATTCGGCAGTATAGCCGGGAGGACACGCTGGATGGTGGTACGGTCATTCCTGGCTTTCAGTATGCCCTGGCGCGGCTGTTTCGAGCTTGATACTGCTATGTCCATCAGTTCTTATACCGTTTCGACTTGCATATTCCGCATGTTCTTGCCATTCGTGCGCCAACGAGACTGCGTCGCGGCGGGGGTGCGGGGGCCTGCGGCCCCC
>CALANA010000003.1 GCA_937925925.1 uncultured Chloroflexales bacterium
CAAATACTTTGCCAGATACAGCATCGACGTAGCGAACGATCCTATAGCCAGCCTATTCCAATGGTCAATCGGAGTTCCGGCTGAAGCCAGGTGTCAGCGGGAGTCCCGGCTGTAGCGGGGTGTCGTCGGGGATCTGCTAAAGCTAACTCTCTATACCTCTGGACGCGATGGGGAAGATCGATACGATATGCGGATAAGGAAACTGACATGTCCCGACGTTTAAGCTTGTGGAAGAAAACACGCCTGATCCTGTCATTGTGGCTGCTGCTGGGTGTGGTGGGAGTACCCCGCTGGTCTTTGCCCGCAGTGTATGCCGCCGAGTTCACGCCCGGTTGTGATGTGACGCAGTTGATTGCAGACATTAACACAGCCAATACCACGCCCGAACCTGACACCATCATCCTGGCTATCGGGTGTACTTACGAACTGACGAGCATTGACAACGGCACCGACGGTAACAACGGCCTGCCCTCCATTACGACCCCGATCACAATCAACGGTAATGACGCGACCATCACCCGTAATTCCGCTGATGCCTTTCGCCTCCTCCATGTTGCAGCAGACGCCAATCTCACCCTGAACAACCTGACGCTAACCAATGGCCTGATTGACAGTGACCCCGCTCAGGGTGGAGCGATCTATAACCTTGGTACCCTGACGCTGAACGAGGTAACGGTAACCGGGAATGCCGCCCAGAGTGATAGTGAAGCCATGGGCGGCGGCATTTATAGTGAAGGCACTGTGGGAGCCTCTGTGTTGGTGACCATCAACGATAGCACTATTGAACAAAATGAGGCCGAGGGATACAATGGCAGCGAAGGCGGCGGTATCTATACCTGGAACACACAGTTGACAATAACCGGCAGCCAGATCCAGCAGAACCGCATTACGAGTGAGCTTGATGGCCGTGGTGGCGGGATTGCTGCTCGAAGTAGCCAGGTACAGCTACAAAACACCCAGGTGATCGAGAACGAGATGAGCGGTGCCTGGCTCGAAGGGGGTGGTATCTATAGCAACGATACGACGCTACAGGTGCAGTTCAGTACCATCAGCCAGAACGATGTGACGGGCCAGAGATCAACAAGCTTTGAAATAGGTGGTCAGGTCAAAGGTGGCGGTATCTATGGTGATGGTGGGACAGTAACGCTTGAGGACAGTGTAGTCAGTGCAAACGCGATCAACGGTGGTTATGGTATCGGCAGCAAGGATGGGGGTGATGCTGAAGGTGGCGGTATCTACACGTCTGGGGCGGCGCTCACGCTGGAGCGTACGACGGTGAGTGGCAATACTGCAACTGGTGGCGATGCGGGCGACGGCCCGGACGAGGCATGGGGCGGTAGTGCCTATGGCGGTGGTATCTATCACGGAGGCGGTACGTTCACGCTCCGCAATAGCACCATCAGTGATAATACCGCTACCGCCGGGCGGGGTGGTGATAATACTGCTGGTCGTGGTGGCAATGGTGGGAGCGTGCGCGGTGGTGGCCTGTATCTCAGCCAGTCGGAGAGCGATGGTACCAGCACGTTGTTCAATAGCACCATCAGCGGTAACAATGGTACTGGCGCACGGGCGGGTACCGGCTCGTCTGCTGGCGATGACAGCGAGGTGCGTGGAGGTGGTATCTCTATCAGCACCTGGTATAGCGATCCTGGCGATAACCAGATCATTCTGAACCACGTGACGATCACGGATAATCGGGTTGCTACCGAGTCCAGTGGAGAAGCCAGGGGTGGCGGTGTGTTTGTCTTCGGTTTTATCGATGTGCCTGTGACGGTTCAGAACAGCATTATTGCCGGCAATAGCGGCCCAACTGGCCCTGACTGTACCGGTCGGCCGTTGATCTCGGCCGATTACAACTTGATTGGCGATCTAGCTGATTGTACGCTGAACGGTGTCACCACGAACAATCTGAGCGGTGATGCCCTGCTCGATCCGCTGGCGTTGAATGCACCAGGTACGACCAGCACCCATGCGCTACAAAGCACCAGCCCGGCGCTCAACCATATTCCATCGGGTACGAACGGCTGTGACACTACGGTCGTTGCCGATCAGCGTGGGGTAGCGCGGCCGCAAGGCTCCGGGTGCGACATTGGGGCCTATGAGCTTTTGCCACTTCTGGCTGAGAATGACGCGGTGGAGACGGACGAAGATCAGCCGCTGACGATTGCGGTGAGTGATCTGCTGGCAAACGACAGCACGCATGCGGTTTTCCAGTCGTTTACGCCGCCCACGCACGGCACGCTGGTGAACAACGGCAATGGCACGCTCACCTACACGCCCGATCCGGACTATTACGGGAGTGACTCGTTCACCTACACCATTGGCAGCACCCAGGTGACTGTCCCGGCGACCACCAGCGCCACGGTGCAGATCACGATCCGCCCGATTGGTACGCCGCCACTGGTGCCGCTCGTCGCCCAGGATGACACAGTGGAGACGGACGAAGATCAGCCGCTGATCATTGCGGTGAGTGATCTGCTGGCAAACGACAGCACGCATGCGGTTTTCCAGACGTTTACACAGCCCACGCACGGCACGCTGGTGAACAACGGCGATGGCACGCTCACCTACACGCCCGATCCGGACTATTACGGGAGTGACTCGTTCACCTACACCATTGGCAGCACCCAGGCGACTGTCCCGGAAACCACCAGCGCCACAGTGCAGATCACGATTCACCCGGTCAACGATCCGCCCTCGTTCACCCCAGGTGAGGATGTGACGGTCAACAGCATGGAAGGGCCGCAAACTATCCCTAACTGGGCACGGAATATGTCACCTGGCCCGGACAATGAGGCCGATCAGACGCTCATGTTTGAGGTGACGGTCAGCAGCACCATGGGCGATCTGGCCTTCAGCGTGCCACCCGCGATTGATCCCACTACCGGTACGCTAACCTTTACGCCCACACCGGGTACCAGCGGTAGCGCAACCGTGCAGGTGATCCTCCGCGACAACGGTGGTACGGAACGTGGTGGTGTGGATCAGTCCCCGGCCTACAGTTTTACCATCACGTTCGTGGTGGTGCCGCTCGTCGCCCAGGATGACACAGTGGAGACGGACGAAGATCAGCCGCTGATCATTGCGGTGAGTGTTCTGCTGGCAAACGACAGCACGCATGCGGTTTTCCAGACGTTTACGCAGCCCACGCACGGCACGCTGGTGAACAATGGCGATGGCACGCTCACCTACACGCCCGATCCGGACTATTACGGGAGTGACTCGTTCACCTACACCATTGGCAGCACCCAGGCGACTGTCCCGGCGACCACCAGCGCCACGGTGTGGATCACCGTCTGGTCTGTTAACGACCCGCCCTCGTTCACACCGGGTGCGCATGTGCGCCTCGATAACACCACCGGGCCACAAACCATCCCTAATTGGGCACGCAATATTTCGCCTGGCCCACCCAACGAGGCCCACCAGAAACTCACTTTTGTGTTAGAGGAAGTTGTTGCGCCAGTTGCTGCTGCTCCCGCAGCTAACGGCGATCTGGCCTTCAGCGTGCCACCCACGATTGATCCCACCACCGGTACGCTGACCTTCACACCCGAACCGGGTACTAGCGGCAGCGTAACCTTGCAGGTGATCCTCTATGACGACGGTGGCACAGATCGTGGTGGTGTGAATCGCTCTCCGGCGCACGAGTTGATCATCACCGTGACATTCCCCACGGCGCTGGACTTGCTCCGCTTCACCGCGACCGATCATGCCAACGGCATGTTGATCGCCTGGGAAACGAGCAGCGAGCGCGATACCTGGGGCTTTCATCTCTGGCGCAGCGTCGATGGACAGCGCAGCAATGCCGTGCGCATCACGGCGACACCGATAGTCGCTCGTGGACGCAAGACCAGTGGCGCAACCTATAACTGGTTGGACACAGATGTTGAACCGGGCAAACGCTATACCTACTGGCTGGAGGAGATCGAAAACAGCGGCATACGCCGTATGTATGGCCCGGCCTCAAGCGTGAGCCTGACGACGCAGCATACCGTTTTCTTGCCGCTCGTGCGACGCTAGACGGTGATATAGCAAGCCTACAGCAGTCGTGAAGCGGAGTCCCGGCTTTCGCCGGGGTCTCGCTCTGTCCAGGCGAAAGCCGGGACTCCAATGTACAATTGGGTGTATCTGTTCACATTTGGAGGGAAGCGCTGTCGTCAGCGTTCATGGTGCGTCTGGGAGCGCGGGCGTCCCGCCTGCCATGGCATGGTGCGCCTGGGAGCGCGGGCGTCCGGCCCTGGGAGCGCGGGCGTCCCGTCTGCCATGGCATGGTTCGCCTGGGAGCGCGGGCGTCCGGCCCGCCATGGCGCACGTGCGGGCATGTTCCCTTGAGGGTGAACAGTTAAAATGGGGTTTGCTATATGAACAATGACGTCGGGTTGGTGTTGACGCCGGGGCGTTGGCACCAACCCGTTCATTATGCCAGCATGCAAGCCATGGTAAAATGGCAGCGGCGGGATGGCCCGGCCCGTGAACGGGCGGGCTACTGGTGGCAAAGCCCGCCTGCGCGGGCTGCCGCAGGTGCCCGACGCTTCATACCAATTCGATGTCCATTTCGCAAAAATTCGTGTTATTCGTGTTATTCGTGTTATTCGTGGTTCCATCGCAGGTCAGCCCAGATTCGAACCGTCGTTGTGGCGGGGGTGAAACCAGATTGGTATAAAATCTACGAAAGTGAGTGGTATCAAGCATTATGATCGATTTTGCGCCGGTAGTACAAAAAACTGCCACGTTAAGCCAGACTATGGCCGACCTGACGCTCGATGCGTTGCGGGCGTTGACCAACGAGTCCACCGATACCGTGCTGAACTTGATAGCGACCTGTACCGACGCCGATGTCACCTTTGTGCCCTATGATCCGCAGGCGACGGACTCGACCGAGGGCGTGGGCTGGACGCTGGGCCATGTGATTGTGCATATTACCGCCGGTGCCGAGGAAACCTCTTTTTTAGCGGCGGAACTGGCGCGCGGCGTGGCCCATCACGGGCGTTCGCGCTATGAGATCCCCTGGGAAACGGTGACGACGATTGCCCAGTGCCGCCAGCGCCTTGAGGAGAGCCGCCGTATGCGCCTGGCAACCCTGGACATCTGGCCCGATGTGCCTCATCTCGACAACACCGTTGAGATGCCGTTTCTCAAGGAACACCTCAATGCCTATGGCTACTTTGGATTGGGTCTGATGCACGATAGTATGCATTTTGCGCATATTGCGGAGATTGTACGCCAGGCGCAGGCTGCCCGCTTATAGGTAGCAGGGGAATAAATGATACCTCACAGAAATACGATCAACTGCCATGCCGCCTGGCTACGTCTGATCATTGCCAGCCTGCTGCTGCTCATCAGTGGCTACAACTGGCCGATAGGAGCCGTGCGCGGCCAGGCGGCGAGCGATGGCCCGGTCGGGCCAGGCGCGGTTTATCTGGCGCTGGGTGATTCGCTGGCGACTGGCACGGAAGAGCCGAATAACGACGACGGGTTGCCGGGTTATCCTGCCGTTTTGTTCGAGCGTCTGCGCGCCCGGTATCCGACCATTGACTATGAAAACCTGGCCCGCGATGGTGAGGACAGCACCACCATACTTGCGGCTGATGGGCAGCTTGACCAGGCCATAGCACGGATCAACGAACTGGACGCAGCCGGCACGCCGGTCGGTCTGGTAACGCTCAGTATTGGCGGCAATGACATCGTTTCCATCCTGCCGCCCAATAATGCCGATCCGCCCGCAACCCTGGCAACCTTTCGGGCCAACTTTGCCACAATCCTGGATCGCTTGCAGGCTGCGCTGCTCACTGCTGATGGACAGCGACAGGCCGATCTGCTGGTGATGGACTATTACAACCCCTATCCCGGGTTGCCGCTGCTGGGCATTGGGGATATGGCCGGGGAGTGGATTCCCCAGTTTAATGGGGCAATCCGGGATATAGCGTCCGAGCGAGCCATTCCGGTAGCGGCGGTGGCAGAGGCTTTTGTGGGCCGCGAAGTTGAGCTGATCTATGTGCAACGACCATATCCCACCTCGTTCCTCGATCCGCTCATTCGGCAACGGCTGGATTACCATCCTCGTCCAGCAGGACATGAAGTCATTGCCGCTGCATTCTGGCGTGCAAATGGCTATGGCTCAACGGTCTATCTGCCGATCATTGTCCAGGTGGGATCGCCCGGCCCGTGAACGGGCGGGCAAGGGACAGATTTTGTTACAAGCGGGTAGCTACAGATCGCCCGGCCCGTGAACGGGCGGGCAACCAGTGGACGAAGCCTGCTCGTCCAGGCGGGCTTACCTCCCGCCCTCGTTGTCGGTCATCCTGCGCGGAGGCGTCGCTGGAGCGCATGGCATCCTGCGCGCCGCGACGGTCATCCTGCGCGGAGTGAATGGCATCCTGCGCAAAGCGAAGGATCTTCAGCAGACGGTAAGATGCTTCGCTGCGCACGATGCTGCGCTGCGCAAGATGCTTCGCTCCGCTCAGCATGACAACGCGCTGCGCACGATGCTGCGCTCCGCAAGATGCTTCGCTGCGCTCAGCATGACAACGCGCTGCGCTCAGCATGGCACAACCCTGGAGCGATTGCCGTCATCGGGGACTAGTGCGGGCGACAGATCAACCCGCCTCAGCGTCCGGGCACACTGCTGCAACGATGTCCGCCAGGTCATGGTGCGCCGGGCCGATCCCGCGAGTTGCATGTGGGGCGACAACGGGGTACGTCAAAAAAAGCACTGTGGCCGCCGTCGAGCGACGGCCGCAGTGGTAAGGAGTGTTAGCGTATAATAATGGGCAGATACACCCTTATTTGCCCCGGTGCCTCAACCGCATACGCCCGATCAATTGTGGGCGTCACCTTGAAGGCCTGCGCTTCGGGTACTTCATCATTCTCTCCCGCCAGCAGACCGTTGGCCCAGGCGGTAATGACCTGTCCGGCTGCGAGTGTTACCTCCACCGTGTAGATCGGATCGCCACCAGTGGGGGCCACGCCAAAGGTATAGGTACCCGCGGGTAGCGCCACATAGGGCGATGTGCCCAGATACTCCAGATTGGTGATGGCGGATCGCTCACCGTTCACAAAAATATCCACAGCGGGCGCATTCGGGGAGAAGTGCGCCACCCGTATGCGACTCTCACCTGCGGACGGTGCCGTATTGTCGTCGGTCAGCAATGTCACACTCGGCCCATCCTGCACAGCCGGTCGGTGCGCCACCAGACTGTACTCCATGCCAGCTTCAAGCGTGTCCGGTAGCGACCCGGTAATAAGCGCAGCGCCCAGGTCGCCGCCACCAGGCACAATGCTGACGTTGTAGGCTCTGCCAGCAACCAGCGGCAGATAGTCGGTGGTTCCAAAGAAATCGAAGGTGGCAACGCGGGTGTCATCGACATAGACATCGACCGGTGTACCGGCTACATCGGGGAAGGCATGCACACCGCGTAGATAGTAGTAGCTCACGTCAACGCTGGGTGTCACCTTGAAGGCCTGTGTTGCCAGGGCTGCGTCATTTTCCGCTTCTGCCCCTAACAGACCGTTGGCCCAGGCGGTAACGACCTGTCCGGCCTCCAGCGTTACGTCTACGCTGTAGATCGGATCGCCACCAGCCGGAGCCACGCCAAAGGTGTAGGTACCCGCCGGTAGCGCCACATAGGATGATGCGTTCTGATACTCCAGATTGGTGATGGCCGATCGTTCACCGTTCACGAAAATATCCACAGCAGGCGCATCCGGGGCGAAGTGCGCCACCCGTATGCGACCCTGACCTGGCGGTGGTGCCGCATTGTCGTCAGTTAGCAAGATTGGTGCCAGATCAACGCCGTCTTCGGCCGCCGTGCCACTCGCAATGGCACTGTAGTCTTGCCCGGCCTCCAGGGTGACGGTGGCGCTGATGACGGCCTGGTCAGCATCGTTCGGATTACCGCCAGCGGCCACAATCCGAATATCGGTCGCACCTACCGGAACGGTCAGATACGGTGTGACGGTGAAGAAGTCAAAATTCGGTACGGTTGCCTGGCCCACCGTGAACGGTGCTGTACCGACATACACATCAACCGGGCCACCAATATCCGGAACTGCATGCACCGCCCGCAGGCGGGCCGTCTCGTCTTCCGTATCAACCATGTACGTCTGATCAATGCTGGGTGTTACCTTGAAGGCCTGTCCTTCTGGTACTTCACCATTCTCTCCGCCCAGCAGACCGTTGGCCCAGGCGGTAACCACCTGTCCGGCCTCCAGCGTTACGTCTACGCTGTAGATCGGATCGCCACCAGCCGGAGCCACGCCAAAGGTGTAGCTGCCCGCTGGCAGCGCCACATAAGGCGATGTGTTCAGATACTCCAGATCAGTGATGGTCGATCGCTCACCGTTCACAAAAATATCCACGGCGGGCGCATTGGGGGAGAAGTGGGCCACTCGTATACGACCCTGACCTGGCGGTGGTGCCGTATTGTCGTCAGTTAGCAGGCTGGCTCCCGCAGTCACAGTTCCGGTCGCCGTGCCCCGCGCAACGGCGCTGTAGTCTTGCCCGGCCGCTAGCGGCACAGTGGCACTGATCAGGGTTTGCTCCGCGTCGTTTGGATCACCGCCCGCAGCCACAATCCGAATATCGATCTCACCCGCCGGGACGGTCAAATACGGTGTGACGGTGAAGAAGTCAAAATTCGGTACGGTTGCCTGGCCCACCGTGAACGGTGCCGTACCGACATACACATCAACCGGGCCACCAATATCCGGAACTGCATGCACCGCTCGCAGGCGGGCAGTGTCGTCCGCTGCATTGACCAGCGTGGGTCGCAGACTCGTTGACAGTGCCATCAATGGCAACAGCAACGCGATCAGCATTAGTCCAACCAATCCACCTTGCCACACATTTCTTTTTCGCGCCAATTTTTTCCTCCTAAAGATTGCTTTACACGTGTTCATTGACACGAGTCACGCGTTCGTATGGTCAGTTCGTCTTTTCGCTTTCAGCAGAGCGGTACTTGTTCTATTTTTCACCCTAAATTTTCGCCTTCGGCGGAAATTTAGGGTGAAAAAAGAGTTGCTTTCACGCTGCCCCATTCGGCTTCGCTCAGGGTAAACTCCGGCGAAAAAGCTTGTCCCGTTCGACTGCGCTCAGGGCAAGCTCTGAGCGAAGGTGAAGGGACGTTGTGTTGGAACGACTGCGTACTTCGTATCATTGAAACCTCATTGAAACCTCCAAGGAAAATGAGTAGGGTGCGTCATGTACCGCCACACAACCGGGTACCTTGCATGCCTGGCATAGCACCCATTGTTGTACTCGTCGTGAGCCAGTTTCAGGCCAGACGGCGACGGCCCGCATAGGCCGGGGCGATATGATGTAGTACGAATACCTGCTCATCTCCTGGTATCTCTACGCATCAATGGGCAAAGTGGATGTATCCCGTTGCACCACAATGTATCAATGTATCTGTGTGTCACCGAGTGCATGGGGAGTGCGGATCGTTGGAGACGTACATGCGGTTCTGCGCAGTGCCGGTTGCCAGCACTGCGCGTCTGTGCGGGTTGGTTCTACCAGATTACTTGTTGGTATCCTGATAGCGCCTGGGGTCGCGCGGAATGGGCCTATCTTCCGTATGGTTATGTCTGGAATCTTGTCCGATAGTTGTAGATAGATTGGTGCGTACTTCCATCATCAAGCTCAACTGCGCATCAGGTACCAGTGGAGGTACATGAGCCTGGGCATCTTCGCTCCTCTTGATCGCCAGCGTTTCCTCAATGGCCTCGCGTGTCAGACCCGCATCAAGCAAGCGTTGCACCAGGCGGGTCTCTTGCAAAGAAGGATATAACGTGCGAATCGTTTTTCTCATACCTGACCTTCTGAACGTCTCACGCCATATAACTCTATAATCACATCTGTTCCAGTCAGCGGCTACCCGACGTACAGCTTTGCTCTGTCCACCCGCTCCATCCACGGAGCCGGGTGGCAGGTACCTGTGCTGGTTAAAGTGCTGATATGCTGCATCATCAGGGGCAGCAGTATGCGATATTCTGGATGAGTCTTAGTGTAGCAGATGACATGCAGATGCGGATAGTAGGGATTCCAGGAGTATAGGCTAAGGGAATCCCTGAAACCGGTTGTGCGACTGGCAGCTAATCTTCCATCAACGCCGAGCGAATGCGCCCACGCAACAACATCCACGAGAACCAGATCAGGTAGAGCAGACCGGCGTATGGCAGGAGCAGATCGATCCATCCGTTATACAAAGAGCCGGATAGGAACAGCAGCATGAATTCGCCCGCCAGAAACAGTGCGCATCCGATGACAACCCAACCAAAAAGCGGGATGAGCCAGACCGTAGCCAGGGCGAACACAAACAGCAGCAACGGCATAAAAATATCACTCTCGGCGTTCGCCAGCACAAACACGGGGGTTGCGGCCAGTGTCACCAGCGCCGTGTGCCATAGCAGACGTGGCAGTGGGTGCCGCGATGTAGATTCTGCGGCAAGTTTTTGCACTGGTGCAACGTTGTGCCGAACATACTCTGTCACCTGGTCATAATTGTCCGGCAGGCAGATCACCATCATCACTGGTCGCCAGCGGTTGCGCAGAATAAGCATCCGCTGGTGGCGGTGGTAGTCCACGTCGGCCAGATCATGCCAGGTCACATATTCGGTCTCACGGGCAGCAGCCAGGGCACCCGCCCCCACCACGGTCGGGTTGTGGCTCAGTATTCCTGCCAGGATTGCCAGGCGCGAGCCGGTCTTTGCCAGTTGATCCAGGCTCTGCCAGCGCACGCCGTGGCGGTTGACGGTGAAGCGCACACGGTAGCGGCGAAAAAAGATGAGCATGATCAGCAGCAGGGCCACAAACAGCCCGACTGCAACCAGCAACGAAACGAGCAGCATGGCCGGAATTCCCTGGAAATCACCTGTGACTGCCAGGACAAATGAGAGTAAGAGCGCCATAATCAAGCCGGTCACGAGTGGTACCATAGCCAGTTGTCGCAGTACCAGCGGGTTGGTAAACAGTGAAATGGTTACTTCCCAGGTTAATTCCTCGCTAGCGAGCTTGCGTGCGGGGACGGTGGGAGGGAGTGTGTCGCCGGATCGGGTTTTCACGTGCGGTTTTGTGGTATCAGGTGGCGTTGCTGAGGCGGGTATAGCAGTATCATTCAGCGGCTGCCCGCACTCAGGGCAAAAGTTAGCACTGGCCTGGCAGGGCGTATCACAGGAAGGGCACAGGCGTAACGCTGAGGATGATTTAGACATGATAGACCTCAAACACACTGGTCGCCGCCGCATTACCGCCGCAGATCAGGGCTGCCGGGCAGGTAGCGTCACGCAGATCAACCAGGCCGTTCAACAAGGCGGCCACAACCGCTACACCGGCTGGCTCCACCAGTTGATTATACTCCACCCACAACCAGCGCATCGCCTCTCGCATCTGCTCATCTTCCACCAGCACAATCGCATCAACATAGCGCCGGGCCAGCGCGAGCGTGCGCTCACTGACCTGGCGTGGCGCGAGGGTGTCGGCGATGGTGCAAATAGTGGGCAACGGCGCGACTTGCCCGGCCGCCAGGCTATGGCTCATCGCCGCCGCACCGACTGGCTCGACGCCGATAATGCGCACAGCAGGGCGCACCTGCTTGATCGCTGCGGCCATGCCACCGATCAATCCACCACCACCGATGGCAATCAACACACAGTCCAGGTCGGGCAGATCGTTAAGCAGTTCCAGGCCAAGGGTACCCTGGCCCGCGAGTGTGCGATCAGCATCGAACGGATGAATGTAGGGGCAGTTGGCGGACGCAGCGTGTTGCTGGGCACGGACATCGGCGTCGTCCCAGCCGCTCCCATGCTGAACAATCTGTGCGCCCCAGGCAGCAACCCGCGCCACCCGATCCGCCGTGGCGCTGGCGGGCAGATAAATCGTGGCGGGTATGCGCAGGCACCAGGCGGCATAGGCCAGTGCCAGACCATGGTTGCCTCCCGACGCTGTCACCACTCCTTGCGCTCGTTGCTGTAGATCAAGTTGCAACAGGTTGTTAAACACACCGCGTGCCTTGAATGAACCACTGACCTGCAAGTTCTCCAACTTGAGTCGCAGGTGTGCGGGGAGATCCGGACGTAACCGGGGGAGCGGCGCGAGTGGCGTGTGGCGCACATAGGGCGCTATGCGTTGCTGTGCAGCGATGATGGTTTCGAGTGGTAAGTGGTAGTCCATCCTGTGTTTGCAC
>CALANA010000004.1 GCA_937925925.1 uncultured Chloroflexales bacterium
GCAAGCGGCTCCCCGGCGCATATCGGCGCGATGCCCCGTCCTTCATCGGCACGTAGCGCCCAGGCATTCATCGTGGGCTCATCATGTCTTCCCTCACCGTGCGTCGGCGGTGGGCCGCGCACGGGCAACACCGACCGTGCCACGTTCGATCCTTGCGGACGCTCGCGCGTGCAGGTGGTGTCGTTCAACAACACAACAAACTTTCTGTGCAATGAGCTATGGAGTTGGTAAGGTACAACCGCCGTTTTTACCCGCAACGCACCAGACTACACTACTTACATATTATAGCCAGCGGCACGTATTCTTGAGTAAAAGCAGAGCGAAAACTAACAACCTTATGATTATAGCATATCAGCGTACGGTTGTCAACAGTAAAAACTAACACCCGCAAAAGAGCGTTAGTTTTTGGTGGAGCTGAGGGGGCTCGAACCCCTGACCCCGACACTGCCAGTGTCGTGCTCTCCCAACTGAGCTACAGCCCCTGGATTGAATTATCTGGTATCATGTACGGATACCTGGTGGAGGTGAGGGGGCTCGAACCCCTGACCTCGACAGTGCGATTGTCGCGCTCTCCCAGCTGAGCTACACCCCCAGGCAATACGGTTTTAAAGTATAACATAGCCGACAGAGGGTGTCAACCATTGACGATGCAGGGTTCCTATGCTATACTCTCTGCGTCATGAAGCTATATAACGCTCCTAATATGAGACGTGAAGCAACGGTGCCCCATCTTCAACCTGGTCGGAGTGATACTCAAGCTAAGACCAGGGCGCTGGTTTATCATTGTGGAGGGAAATAAGAGTCACTTCTACGCTGCCGCAGACACAAAAGCTTGTCCCGTTCGACTGCGCTCAGGGCAAGCTCTGAGCGTAGCCGAAGGAACGTTGTGTTTACGCAACTGCGTAAGTCCTGACTATGTATGGCGCTATAGAATGTAGCGCTATATGAGGATGTAATGTCCCTCACTCTGTTTGTCATTCTTAATCTATCCAGATGTGTATACCGACAGAACCCTAATCTTGCCTGGCATCGATCATCTCGTCAGCTTCGTCGTCAGCCAGCATACTGGTCGGGTTAGCTTTGCTTGTTGCTCTTTAGCAGTCAAGCCAGCTTTACCAGATGCGGTAGGCTGGCTTTTTACTTGTTACTGGATCGGGATTACAATCGTTCAGGTATCATGTGCTGGCCGGGTAAAGCGGCGTTATACGCGATATGACCATTCATGATAGCGATAGGTACTGAACGGTTGCATAACGGAGATTGCATTATGCCACGTGGTGAAATACAAAAGGTGGTGCTGGCTTACTCCGGCGGGTTGGATACATCAATCATTGTGCCCTGGCTCCGTGAAAATTACGGCTGTGAGGTGATCTGTTTTTGTGCCGATGTCGGCCAGGCCGAAGAGTTGCATGGTCTGGAGGAGAAGGCACGGTTGAGCGGGGCGAGTAAGGTGATTGTGCGCGATGTACGTGAAGAGTTTATTCGCGACTATATTTTGCCTACGTTACAGGCCGGTGCTATCTATGAGCGTAAGTATCTGCTTGGTACATCGTTTGCCCGCCCACTGATTGCGAAACATCAGGTTGAGATCGCAGCACAGGAGGGGGCCGATGCCGTAGCGCATGGGGCAACGGGTAAGGGTAACGATCAGGTGCGCTTTGAACTGAGCTACGCAGCACTCAATCCAGCGTTGCGGGTGATTGCGCCCTGGCGCGAGTGGGCCATTCGCAGCCGTCAGGATGCACTCGATTACGCGGCTGAATATCATGTGCCCGTAACGGCAACGGCGGAGAAGATCTATAGTCGTGATCGGAATATCTGGCATATCAGCCACGAAGGTGGTTTATTGGAAGATCCGTGGAACGAGCCGGCTGAGGATATGTTTATGCTCAGTGTTGCACCGGAAGCAGCACCGGATCAACCGGAGTATATCGTGCTGGATTTTGAGGCCGGTGTGCCGCTGGGTGTCAATGGGCAGCAGATGGGCCTGGTAGCATTGCTGGAGTATTTGAACGATGCTGGTGGTCGGCATGGGATTGGACGGGTCGATCTGGTTGAGAACCGGCTGGTGGGCATGAAGAGTCGTGGTGTTTATGAAACACCAGGGGGTACGATTTTATATACGGCGCATCGTGAACTGGAGAGCCTCGTGTTGGATCGGGAGACGTTGCGGGTGAAAGATCAGATTGCGCTGGATTATGCCGATCTGGTGTATAACGGGCGCTGGTTTACGCCGTTACGCACATGTTATGATGCTTTTGTGCGAGCAACCCAGGCTAATTTGACAGGAGCGGTGCGGCTCAAGCTCTATAAGGGCCAGGTGCAGGTGGTGGGGCGATACTCACCGCATTCGCTCTATCGCGAAGATCTGGCGACATTTGGGGCCGATGAGATTTATAATCAACACGATGCGGAGGGTTTTATCCGTCTATATGGATTGCCATTGAAAGTGCAGGCATTATTACGTAATCAGCAATGAGCGGTTATGCTACAGCTCGTTCCTGGCTATGTACCAAAAACTATGACACATCTTTATTTGATACGCCACGGTGAAGCGGTGGTCAATGTGCAGCCGATTATGGGTGGTATGCGGGGCGATGTTGGATTAACACCACGCGGCGTGGCTCAGGCCGAACGATTACGCGATCGGCTGGCAGCTACTCACGAAATCAAGGCCGATGTACTGATTGTGAGTACGTTGCCTCGTGCGCGGCAAACGGCAGAAATCATTGCGCCCGCGCTAGGTGTACCAATGACGTTTGATGACGACGTACAGGAGTTGCGGATTGGTGAGGCGGATGGCCTATCGCTAAAAGAAGCGTGGGACAGGTTTGGTGTCCCTGATTTTCGCAAGTATCCCTTTCGCCCGATTGCACCAGGAGGCGAAAATTGGGGCCAGTTTATTTTGCGCGTAGGGGCGACGCTGGATCGCATCGCCCGTGAACACAGGGGCAAAACCGTGGTCATTGTGTGCCATGGCGGGGTGATTGATGGTTCATTTATCTATTTCTTTGGTATTAATAGCCTGTCGTTACCAGAAGTAGAACTCTTTACGCATAACACCTCGATTACACACTGGGAACAGCATCATCTGGACGGCATAGCCCGCTGGCGGTTACGCGTGTATAACGATACAACCCATTTACGCGATATTGGGGCTGTTGAAGGTATTCGCTGGACGAGTTTCAATCCGGAACCGGATACGGGCACAGGTCGTCCATCGGTACCATTGCCAACCGAAGAACAGGAGGAGTAAGAGGAGATTATGGGGCCTGTCTTTCTAGATCACGGGCACGTTACTACGCCAGGTGGCTGGCGGGCGGCTGCGGTGGCTTGTGGCATCCGCCGGGCAGGGCGTCATGATCTGGCCCTCCTGGTGAGCGATACGCCGTGTGCTGCCGCTGCACTATTTACGACCAATAAGGTCAAGGCAGCACCAGTGCAATATGGTCAGGCACTGGTGGCACGCAATCCAACTGGTCTACGCGCTGTGGTTGTCAACAGTGGCATTGCCAATGCCTGTACAGGCGAACAGGGGGCGGCAGCGGTCGTCACCATAGCACGTGCGGTTGAGCAGGCACTGGCGCTACCCGCCGATAGTACGTTTGTTATGTCAACCGGGGTGATTGGGATGCAGCTCCCAGTGACCAGGCTGACACAGGGGATTGCTGCTGCGGCGACGCAGTTGGATACAACGAGTGGCCCGGATGCAGCGCGGGCGATTATGACCACCGATACACGTCCGAAATATTGTGCCGTGCAGGTTGGGTTGCCTACAGGCGGACAGATCAACATTGGCGCGATGGCGAAGGGGGCCGGGATGATTCACCCCAACATGGCAACGATGCTTTGTTTTATTACCACCGACGCCACAGTTACGCCCGCCGCCCTAGATGCGGCGCTCCGCTCTGCGGTACAACGTTCATTTCATTGTATCAGTGTTGATGGCGATACCAGCACGAATGATACGGTGCTGGCGCTGGCAAATGGGCATGCTGGCCTGGAACCTATTACCGACCTTACCTCGCCCGTGGGTGCGGCTTTTTGTGCCGGGCTGACAGTGGTGTGTCAACGCCTGGCACAGGAGATAGTGCGCGATGGCGAGGGTATGTCGCGCTTTATCACGATCAATGTACAGGGTGCAGTCAGTGATGCGGATGCGCACCGGGCGGCGATGACGGTGGCGCGTTCGCCGCTGGTCAAGACGGCGCTGTTCGGTGCCGATGCGAACTGGGGCCGGGTAGTGTGTGCCCTGGGCTACAGTGGTGCTGAACTCGATCTACAACGGGTGACGCTGCATTTCAATGGCCTGCCGGTATTTGCCCACGGGTTGCCGCTCGATTTCGATGAGGATGCGGCGCATCGCTTGTTGGATGTGCCAGAGGTGTTGATCGATATTAATCTGGGCCTGGGTACCGGTAGTACTACGGTCTGGACATGTGATTTTTCGTATGAATATGTACGGATTAATGCTGAGTATCGAACGTAGAACGTGAGGTGTGCGGTGTCTTCAGGTGACAGGTGCCAGGTAACAGATGCCCAGGCTGGTTGGTAGGGCTTCCTGTTCCCTGTTCTCTGTTCCCTATACTAAGGAGGGACAGGCGTATGAGCCATCAGTTGTGGGGCGGACGTTTTGCGACACCAACCGCCGCTGATATGCGCCAATTCAATGACTCGTTTCGGTTTGATCGACGGCTGGCGGAAGCCGACATCACTGGTAGCGTGGCCTGGGCGCAGGCGCTGGCGGCTGCGCATTTGATTACCGACACAGAGTGTGATACGCTGGTGCAAGGGCTAAACCTGATCCGCCTGGAATTTGCCGAGGATCGTTTTCAGTCTGCTCCTGGCGATGAAGATATTCATACCGCTGTCGAGCGGCGTCTGCTCGAACTGGTGGGGCCAGTCGCTGGCAAGCTGCACACCGGTCGTTCGCGCAACGACCAGGTGGCGACCGATATGCGCCTCTTCTGCATTGATGCGGCGCAAACATTGCAGGCAGGGTTGTCCCACCTCCAGCAGGCGTTGCTGCACCAGGCCGAACAGCATGCAACGACACTGATGCCGGGCTACACGCACCTGCAACGCGCCCAGCCGATCACGTTTGGGCACTGGTGTCTGGCGTATGTCGAAATGTTTGAACGTGACCGGCAGCGACTGGCGGATGCCAGGGATCGTATGCGAAGCCTGCCGCTGGGGGCGGGGGCGCTGGCTGGCAATAGCCTGGGCGTGGATCGAACGGCATTGGCTGCACAACTGGTGACAGCCCAGGGTGAACTACCTTTCACCACCGTAGCTGCCAATTCACTCGATGCAGTTGCTGACCGTGACTTTGTGGCCGAGTTGCTTTTTGATTGTGCAATGATTGGCATGCATCTTAGTCGTATGGCTGAAGACCTCATTCTCTATAGCAGTGCCGAATATGGATTTATCGAACTTGCGGACGAGTACAGTACTGGCTCAAGTCTGATGCCGCAGAAAAAGAATCCTGATAGTATGGAACTGTTGCGTGGCAAGAGCGGGCGGTTGATTGGCAATCTGGTCACGTTGTTGACCGTCCTCAAGGGCACACCTCTGGCCTACAATAAGGATTTGCAGGAAGACAAGGAACCGCTGTTTGACAGCCTGGACACCTTGCAACTGGGATTGCGCGTGGCGGCAGCAGCAGTGATGACGCTCGTGGCGCATCCTGAACGGATGGCAGCCGCGCTGGATGACGCAATGCTGGCCACGGATCTGGCCGATGAACTGGTGCGCCGTGGCGTCCCTTTTCGCGAAGCCCATGGCAAGGTAGGGCAACTGGTGCGACAGGCAATTGCCCAGGGCGTTAGTCTGCGGCAGTTGCCACTAGAAGCGTATCAAGCGGTACACACCGATCTCGATCAGTCGATCTATGCCCTGTTTGATTTTACGCGCAGCGTGATGCACAAGAATAGCCTGGGTGGCACTGCACCTGAGCGTGTGGCCGAACAAGTGGCTGCCTGGCGACAACGCCAGAATGCAGAGACGATTCGGAGCAAGGTGTAGTACACAGACGCAATGTCCCTGTGGCAAATAGAGATACGATGAGATAGGGCGGCCTGGAACTGTTTGAAACCGGAACGCTGGTGTGTGACGATACGGTGGATCGTTTGCTACGTAGGAAGTTGAATCTAGTGCAACAGGGTTCCGCGCATGATGAACAAGACTGAACTGACTCCGCTGCAGCGGTGGCGCATGCAGGCTTTGAACTGGATATTGCAGGTGGCACTGGTGGCCGCTACACCGACTGCTATAGTGACGGGTATGAATGCGCTTTCGAGTGGACGCCTGGTGCATGCAGCGATTTACCTGGGTGGCTTCGTAGTCATTGCCATTCTCACGTTCGCCCGGCGTATCTCGTTTGTAGTGCGGGCCGGGTTTGCCCTTGCTGTCTGCTATGGTGTTGGTGTGACCGCGCTAGGTGTGACCAGTGTGTTTGGCACTGGGCCGATGTATATGATGACCTTTATCTTACTGGCGGCCTTTCTGTTTGGTTTGCGGATGGGAATCGTGGCGGTGTTGCTCAGTGTACCGCCGCTTCTCTGGGCAGTTACTCTGGTACTCTCCAATGGGGCATTTGTGGCCTCGGCCCATGCCATATTGTCTACGCCCGCCTCTCTGGTCATCAATGTGCTGACTCTGCTGGGAATAAGCATCCTGTTTCTGACAGCGATTGTATCGCTGGCGGGCCGCTTGAGCCAGAGTTTGCAGAGCGTGGAGCAGTTGTTCAGTGCTGCCATAAGCGCGCAGCGTCAGGCGGAGGAGCAAGCTGTGATGCTGGCACAGCAGGTGGAAAAACTGGAACAGCAATATCAGAAGGAGTATCAGTTGCGCAACCTGGTGGCGACGCTAGAAGCGCCCACGGTCACACTGGCTGAAGGGGTACTATTGGCGACTATTGTGGGTATCGTCGATCAACAGCGATCACAGGCGCTGGTACAGCGCTTGTTGCAGGTGGCCTACGATCAGCATGCTCATACACTGGTGCTGGATGTGACGGGTGTGGCAACGATAGACGACCAGGTGGCGCACACACTGGTGCAGGCAACACAGGCACTGTTTTTGCTAGGATGTCGGGTGGTCATGACCGGAGTTACGGCGCAGGTTGCGGCGACCATGGTTCAGCGCGATATCGACACCACAGGCCTGGTGACGGCGCAGTCGCCGCAAGAGGTGTTACAGATGTTCAGCACTATCCGCCAGAATGTGGTATAATCCGCACCTTGTAGTTTGTGTGTATTGCACAAAAGGAGACAATAAGAAGTTATGCAGAATGTCTCTGTTGCACTGTATCAACCACCAGCGACGTTGACGCAACTGTTTGTGTCGCCGCAGACGGATGCGGTGGTGCGGCGGGCGCATGTCCGTGATGTACCTCGCCTGTATGAGTTGATCAATTATTATGCAGCCCGGGGTGACATGTTGCCCAAAACGCTGGATCAGCTCTACAACCGTATCCGCGAGTTTCATGTGGCCGACGTGGAAGGTGAGGTCGTAGGCTGTGCCGGGTTGAAGATCACCTGGCAGGATCTGGCTGAGGTGGTCAGTGTCGCCGTGCATCCCGAATTTCAAGGGTGTGGGTTGGGTCAGCGCCTGGTTGAGTCATTGTTTGTTGAGGCGCAGGAGATGAGTGTCACCTCGCTCTTTACACTGACGCTACAGGTGGGCTTCTTTAGCCGTCTGGGCTTCCGCGAAGTGCCGCGCCTGCATTTGCCGCATAAGATCTGGCAGGATTGCTCAGGTTGTTTTAAGCAGGATCGTTGCGATGAGGTGGCAATGGTGCGTTCTGTGTTGTAGGCCGCGATGCTCTTTGTGAGCTATAGTAAGCGTCTACCAATAGCACGTCGGAGTTCCCACTCAAGCCGAGACTCTGGTTTTCACAACTGATTTCGGAGTGCTATATCACGAGCGTCGGGTACCGGCGCTCTTTTTGTTGTACCGGCTGTCCGTTGCCTGTTATTTGCTACAGAGAGCAGCAGCTCGGCTTTAGCGATACAGGTTTTTTGTCACCGTCATCATACGGTTGCAGAGGACAAAAATACGGCATAATTGATAACCACAGGCCCATTGATTTCACACCATCCCCGTTACAGAGTATAATCAATGCTAGAGCATGTTATGTTGTTATGCGTCGTAGCTGGCTGAACTTCGCAGTCAGATTGAAGTCTCTCGGTTAGAGCCAGAGTACCAAAGAAGTGGAGGGACCCCCGCGTATGTCAGATATTGATAGTCTCACTGCCCAGGTGCATGCCCTCGAAGCACAGTTGCGGCAGGAACGTCGCTATTTTCAGCAGCTTGTTAATCACTTCCCAGCCGTGATCTACCTTCGCGATGTTGATGGGCACTTCACGCTGGTCAATAAAAACCATGCGCGTCTCCTCAATTGTGAGCCTGAAGATCTGGTGGGTAAGCAGGGCTATGATCTGTTTCCTAAAGAGATTGCTGCGGTGTTTCGCGAAAATGATCGCCGTGTACTGGAAGTGGGCGAAGTTCTTGACTTTATTGAACAAACGTACCAGGATGACGGGACGCACACCTATCGCTCGATCAAGTTTCCTATCCGTGACGAACATGGGGCTATTATTGGTATTGGTGGGATCTCGATCGACATCACTGACCAGCAGCAAATCATCGAGACCCAGCGCGAAACGCTGCGCGAATTATCGACTCCGCTGATTCCGCTGACCGACCAGGTGGTGATTATGCCGCTCATCGGCACTATCGACAGCCAGCGGGCGCAACAAATCATGGAGGTACTGCTCACCGGTGTGGCGCAGTACCAGTCGGATCTGGTGATTATTGACATTACGGGTGTACAGGTCGTGGATACACAGGTGGCCCAGGCACTGGTGAGCGCGGCCCAGGCAGTACGCTTGCTGGGGGCAAAAGTGATGCTGACCGGTATTCAACCGCAGATCGCTCAGACACTGGTGCATCTGGGTATTGATCTGAGTGGCATTGATACGCGTAGTAGTCTGCAAGCAGGTATTGCCGCTGCACTGCGTAATCTGAATGAGATTACCTAGCTATTCAGCGTTGCCAGCAGTCATCAGTCCTCAGTAGGTTTTGTTGCGGTACTACCGCAATCTATGTCCTCATTCCCGGTGTGCTGTCGAAGTGTCGGCAATGGGCCGAGAACGATGCGAGGATGCGACGAGGTGAGGAACCCCGCGCCAGGCCCGTGCCGGTGGCACGTCTGCGCCGCAGTACAGGAGAACCAGGCCGGTGGCCCGCCGCACGCCGCACGTCTCCTCACCTCGTCGCCTCGTCGCCGCTTGCATAGGTATGGTATAGTTGCGGAGTGCGATGAGGTAACCGTTCAGGTGGGTTGGTTTGGAGGAGCAGTACCGCTCCAGGAGGTTCTTTTTCGGCCCGTTGTGGCGGCACAGCCGCGAAAACGGGCCGAAAAAGGGTTTCGCGGGGGCCTGCGGCCCCCACAACCCCCGCTGGCGAACGTTCCCCTGAACGATTACGCGATGAACATTTTTTCATCATTGTAGGAGGAGGCTATATCCCAATATGAGTGAACACATCCGCGATGAGTACGAGACGGTGGCTGAACAGTATAATACGTCATTCCAGCTTGCCTATCGCATCCACGTTGAACAATATACCGTAGTGCAGGCGCTATCTCAGATCGGAGGAGTAGACGGCAAAGCTGTCCTGGACATAGCCTGTGGCACGGGGCATTATACCCGCCTGCTACGTCAGCAAGGTGCCACACGTGTGGTGGGCATTGATCTGTCGCCAGACATGATTCGGGTGGCACAACGGACAGAGCAAGAGCATCCGTTGGGTGAAATTACGTATCATGTGGCTGATGCCGGGGCATTGGATGTATATGGAACTTTTGATCTGGCCGTCGCCGTCTATCTGTTTCACTACGCGCAGTCGCTGGCGCATCTGACGAACATATGCCAGGGTATTGCACACAATCTGCGTTCAGGCGGAGCGTTTGTAACGTATGGTTTGCACCCGAATCTATGCCTACAACCAGATTATTATCTGCAATATGGAGTCAACATTTTTGCTCCGACGACGACCCCTCAAGATGGCGATCAGTATGCATTTGCCTTTCGTATGCAAGATGCCTGGTCACCACAGATCCCGGTGTACTACTGGTCATTTCAGGCCATGGAGCAAGCGCTTCAGCAGGCCGGGTTTACCAATATCCGATGGCAGGACGCACAGATCGCTGCCGAGGGTATAGCTGAACATGGCAGCGAATTCTGGCGTGCCTATCAGGACTGCCCACATTGTACGCTCTTGATTGCCAACAAGCAGTAACCTGACGGGACTTCCGCGGTGGTATGCTCAACTCGTCTTTTCGCCTTCGGTAGAATGAAAGGAACTCTTTTTTCCGTCAAATTTTCGCAATAGGCGAAAATTTGACGGAAAAAGAAGACAAAGTACCGCTCTGCCGAAGGCGAAAAAGCTTATCCCGTTCGACTACGCTCAGGGCAAGCTCTGAGCGTAGTCGAAGGAACGTTGGTTCACGCGACGACGTAAGTCCTATAACCTGATCAGTTTTCCAACGTTCCAACGTTTATGACATCTCGCGGCTTGAAAACAGGACAAAAGTACACCGGTATGGGCCTGAACATGATAGTCACATGATGCTACGATGGCACCTCTACTCTACAGAGGCGAGTGCGCACTCGCCTATCATTCAAGATATGAGGAGCTTTCTTATGTCACGCTTGACTTCAACCCTGCGACACGCTGCTACCACTGTCACTTTCTGGCACTGGCGCACGTTCGGATACACGCTGCTGTTGCTGGTGCTGCTGCACTATATGCACCTGGGATCACGACATGAAGCGCAAGCTAGCAACGTATCGCCGCTACCTACTACAACACCAGTACCCACAATAGTGGCAACTGCCGGAACGAGCGCTGAACCATCGCCAGCAACAGCGGTAGTTCAGCGTCGGATCTATCTGCCCCTTATTCTGACGACGATGATCGCCAGCGCCCCTTCTACGCTGCCCACGGTGCAACCAGTGCGCTTGCCTACCCCGCTGCCAACATCCCCGACGCCAACCGTGGCCGGTAGCGATTTTGCTGAACGGATGCTGACACTGACCAATCAGCACCGTCGTCAGCATGGCTGCCCGGCGCTCACACTCGATGTGCGTTTGACAGCGGCAGCCCGGCGTCATAGCGATGATATGGCTCGGCACGATTTCGTTAGTCACACCGGTGTAGACGGTTCAACATCTGCTGATCGCATTCAGCACACGGGCTATCAGTACTGGGAATGGGCCGAGAACCTGGCCGCTGGCTATCAAACCCCGGAGTCGGTCATAGAGTCCTGGATGCAAAGTGCCGAGCATCGGGACAATATCCTCAACTGTCATCTCCGTGAGATTGGGATTGGCTATACCTATCGTGCTGGCACCACCTATATGCACTACTGGACACAGACGATGGCTCAGCCACAATAGGTTGTCAGTTCCGCAATGGCTTACCGGTTTCGAGTATGGAATGGATACGCTCCAGCGTGCGTGGTTCGCGGCAGAGCGCCAGGAACGCCTGGCGCTCCAGATCCAGGATCGTTTGCTCTGCTACCCATCCGGTCGCACTACCGTCGCCGCCACACAGCACATACGCCAGGCGGTGGGCAATCACGCTATCGTAGGCCGAGATCTGACCAGCAGCCTGTGCCGTGTCGATAACATCGCGCAGCATAGACAGACCAGTCTGCCCCAATGCATAGCAGTGATTGCCCGGTGCGGGCGGGCGATAGCCATCGATCAGTTTTAGCACCACATACTTTGCCTCGCTTAGCACATGCTCACTGTTCATCACGATCGGGTCATTGGGGCGCAGCATGCCCAGGTCACGGGCTTCATGCGCACTGCTGCTGACACGCATCTGGCTAATCAGCATAAACGCCTGGCGTAGTGCAACCAGCGGATCGCCGCCCGGCGTATTGGCCGCACCAGCGATCAACCGGCGATTCAGCTCTTTGCATCCACCGGCAGCGGGGATCAACCCCACTCCGACCTCAACCAGGCCGATCATTGTTTCGGCGGCAGCCACGGTGCGGGCGCTATGCCAGGCAACTTCTGCCCCACCGCCAATGGCTCGGTTGAAAGGTGCGCTGACGACTGGCCGTGGCGCATAGCGTAAACCGAGCGTCCAACGCTGAAAGTGCTGAACCCACTCTTCAATCAGCTCAAACTGGCCCTGCTTGATCGCCGCCGCCACATCGACCAGATTCGCGCCGAGGCTGAAGTGTCGGCCCTGATTGCCAACCACCAGGCCAACCCAACGACTGTGCTTCAGCTCGTTGAGCGTTTCCAGACCCAGTTCAATCACTGCCCGATCAATCGTGTTGGCTTTGCTGTGAAACTCGAGACACAGCACGCCATCACCCAGATCGAGCAAACTGGCGCTGGAATTGGTATACAACATACGCCGATCGGTCTTCAACACCGCCAGGTTGAACGCTCGCTCATCACTTGGTAGCGGTTGATAGGTACCAGACTCGACATCGTAGGCACACTGCTGCCCATTCTGCTGTCGATAGAAGTGTGGCGTGCCAGCAACAATCAGTGCCTCCACCCAGGGCGCAACGGTCAGCCCTCGCTCGCGCATCATGGTGGCGACGGTGGTCACACCAAGCGCCTGCCAGATTTCAAAGGGGCCAGACTCGTGATTAAAGCCCCAACGCATGGCATTGTCTACATCGGCCACGCTGCTGGTGATCTCTGGTAGCCGGCGGGCAGCATAGGCCAGTACAGGCAACGTGGTGTGGGCAATCAGTTGCGCCGCTCGATCATCGGGATTGGTGCGTGCCCGCTCCAGGATGGAGCGTAGACGATCGGGCAAGCTGCGTATGGCCTGCATCTCTTTGACAAAGGCGGCAAACGGCGGCGTGGTCGGTGGTGCTACATACTCCAGCGTCAGCAGGTCAAGTGGGTGAAATTCGCGCTTGTCCGCGCTCGACACACTGGTATAGAAACCTTGCCCACACTTGTTACCCAGGCGGTCGGTTGCAACCAGTTGCTTCAGCAGATCAGTCTGTCCAAACGTAGCGCGGCATTCGTCATCGGGCAGACTGGCGTACAGATGTTGGGCCATAAGGTTCATCACGTCGATACCGATCAGATCCAGCAGGCGAAACGTGGCGGTAGTCGGGCGGCCAATCAGCGGGCCGGTCAACGCATCAACTTCTTCCACGCGATAGCCATGTTCAAGCGTAAACTGCAGATCGTTCAGCAAGTTGAACGTGCCCAGGCGGTTAGCAATACATTTGGGGTGATCCTTGCAGACCACTACCCTTTTGCCCAACCCGCGCTCGATAAACATGCGCATCTGAGCCATTACCTGTCGGTCGGTATCGGGGCCAGGGATAAGTTCAACCAGTTTGAGATAGCGTGGTGGATTAAAGAAGTGCGTGCCAAAGAAGTGCGTGCGCAAGTCGGCGCTACAGTCGGCTCCGATCGCGTGGATTGGAATACTGCTGGTGTTAGTCGTAACCAGCGCCCCTGGCTTGCGCACAGCATCAATACGGGCCATCAACTCGCGCTTCGGGCCGATTTGCTCGATAATCGCTTCGAGAATCCAGTCAGCTTCGGCCAACTGGTCAAAGTGGTCGATGATATTCCCATGGGTGATCAACTGGGTAGTGCGATCGCTATAGAGGTTCGCTGGTCGCGCCTGACGCATCCGTTTAAACCCCTGCTGGACGATCCGGTTGCGAACGGTGGGATGTTCCAGGGTCAGTCCCTGTGCTTGCTCTTCGGGAGTGAGTTTTTGGGGCGTAAGGTCGAGCAACAAGACCGGAATACCTGCACCAGCAATCAAGCCGGCCAGTGTCGCGCCCATTGTCCCGGCTCCCAGGACAGCGACCCGTTTTATCTGCAAAGCCATAAGGTCCTCCTTGACCGTTGTGTTTCATGGTGACTCACCAGACATTGGGGCAGCGGGAAGCATGCACTGCTTTTCAACATCTCACCAGCGCAATGCGAAAATACCTGAGCACCCATCACCCTGATACCGCAATATCCCAATGAATGTGAGCAATTTTACAAAGTTAGCGTCCATCCGCGCTTAGTGTACAACGAGTACCGATTTTTTGCATCTTACATATGTTGCAGGTTTTTATGTTCTGGTGTTCTCGTTCGGTGTCATTGATAATGACGCCGATATGACGAGGCACATGCTCCAAAGGGGGGATTGCACGGGCGCATTTTCAAGGCGTTGGGACAGGGGATCGATTTTTCTCACCCCGTGTAGGTACTGCCGATTTTTGCAAGGGATGGTGGTACAGAGAGCCATGATTATTGATATGCAACATCCAGATCATGACCGATCTCAACCCAATCGCCCGAATGCGCACTTGAGAGTCGCACGGCATCTACCACCTGTTGGACGCGCAGACCATCGCGAAAGGTGGCGGCGGGGGTCAGTGCGTTCGGGTTGCCTTCCAGCGCGGTGCGCAAGGCGTGCGCCATATATACGGTTGCCTCTGCAAAGCAGGTAAAGCTGCTATGGCGTAATCCCTCAAACCAGGCGGGAAATGTAATGCTGTGCGGCGGCGTAACATCGCGGAATTCCTCGTCAAAGCGGGCATACAGCAATTGTCCATCAATAAACCGCAGGCTGCCTTCATCGCCGTGCAAGGTGAGGCTCTGCGGCTCCTCAACCCGGGCTACCATGCTGGCAATGACCACGGCTACACCACCGCGCTTAAAGCGCAAATGAAAAGTCGCAAAGTCGTCAGCCGTCACTGAGCGCAGGTTCGCCGATGTGAGTTGGCCTGATTTGTCACGGGGACGCTCGGTGATAAAGGTGGTCAGAAAACCCTGGGCTGAAGCCACTTCATCGTTGAGCAGATAGCGCAGCAAGTCAATCTGGTGGGTACTGATCGTTCCCAGGACACCACCACCCTGGGCAGCATCACTCCACCAGTTCCATGGCTGACGCAGATTGGCGCGCACACTGGCGATTGCCCGCACTTCAGCGCGTCGAAAGTGGCCGATTGCGCCTTCCATCACCATCTGGCGGGCGGCTCGCAAGGCCGGCAAAAAGCGTAGTTCGTGATCAACCAGCGTCAATTGGGCCGGGCAGGTGGTGGCCGCCTGTACCATCGCCCGTGCTTCCGCCAGATGCAACGCCATAGGCTTCTCGCAAAGGACGTGTTTGCCCGCCTCCAGCGCCGCCAGAGCCATCGCGCAATGTGTACTCGGCGGGGTGACAATACTGACCAGGGTGACATCATCGTGGGTCACCAGTCGCCGCCAGTCAGTCGTTGCAAAAGGAACCGCTAACTGGTCGGCCACACGCTGTGTCTTCTCGGGATTGCGACCAGCAACAGCCACCACATTCAAACCAGCCACACGAAAGGCTGGTAACTGAACCAGGGTACCCCAGTTCGTCCCAATAATACCAATACCGGTAGGCCTCATCCCTCGGCAGTAGTGGGATCTATCATCGTGGCTACGCGGGATACGCGGTTGGCCGGGAACTCTCCCAGGCGTGCATGCTCACGCACCATGTCTTCGTTCGGGGCAACATAGACGCAATAGATCTTGTCATCTGTGACATAACTCTCGACCCACTGTATCTGTGGCCCCATCTGCCCCAGCACGCCACAAGACTTTTGCGAAATAGCCTGTAAATCCTGAGCAGACAGGTTGCCAGCACCGGGCAACTCGCGTTCGATAATATATTTTGGCATACCTTCGATCTCCTTCAACGCGCCTGTCTGAACAGACAGCACACCATATGTTTGAGAAACCCCATGTTCATGTGCAAGGGGTGCCGGCTCGTTCCTGGTATCAGGCGTCACACACCGTCAGCACTTTCAATTGCTCCAGTTGCGTCAGTGCCTGCACAAAAGCGGCATGAGCATTGTCGGGGAGATTGCGGGTAGCCAGAAAGCGCTCCAGTGCGACCCCAATCGGATGGGTGCCATCAATGCTACACACGAATGACACCAGATCATGTGAGTAAAGAAAATAGAGGCGACGATTATCGTAGCGATAGACCAGTCCCCCAAAGCGTTCCGGGCGAATAACTGCCTCACGAGAGAGGCGATAGCAGGTATCCAGGTTCATCGTCCCTTTTCCATAACAATCAAACAGAATATGACGTAGCTTATTTCAGCATCAACCCCGCATCTACTTTCAGTTCCTGCCCGGTGATATGACAGGCTTCATCCGATGCCAACCATAGGGCAGCATTGGCAATTTCTTGCGGCTCTACGAGGCGCACTGGCAACAAATTGTCGGCATAGAGTTGTTCGACCAGTTGCTCCTTGGATATACCGGCAGCGGCGGCCATGCCATCAATCAGCGCAGTATTCACGCCGGTCGGATGAAGAGTATTGACCGTAATTCCAAATTGAGCCACTTCCAGCGCCAGCGAGCGTGCCAGGCCCACCACGCCCCACTTGGCGGCACAGTAGTGGGAGAGACCCGGCATACCTTTTAAACCTGCCACGGATGAGGTCATAATGATCCGACCACCCGCACGTTGCTCGATCATCTGCGGCACCACATAGCGCACAGCCAGCCAGTAGCCTTTGAGATTGACATCAAGCATGATGTCCCACCATTCTTCGGTGACATCCCAGGCCAGAGCCATATCGGCAATACCGGCATTGCAGATCAGAATGTCGATACGACCAAATTCGTGAATGGCTTGCTTGACGGCATGTGCCATCTCGCTCGCGCTCCGGGTGTCAGCCACAATGCCCAGCGCACGGCGGTGGTAAGCGCGTACCTGGCTGAGGGTTTCGTCCAGATCGGATCGGGTGGAGAGCGCATAGCGAGGGTATGGTAGATCTTTACAAATGTCTACAGCCACAATATCCGCGCCTTCACGCGCCATCGTTGTGGCATGGGCTCGACCCTGCCCCCGCGCTGCGCCGGTGATAAAGGCGACTTTGCCGTCTAGTTTCCCCATATCCACCACCCATCCGTCTGTGTATGAAGCCAACCGATACACCTTAATAGACGCCACACATCCCGTCAATACTGACTTCTTCAATCACCAGCTCGAGCATAATCTCTGGTCGGGTAGCCAGTGGAGGTACTTCTCCATCAACTGGCCGAATTACTGGATGAGCCTGTTCTGGCTCCGGCGTAATGAGCGGTTGTTCAGACGTGATAAGTTCGAGTTGAGAGCGAATCATAACTAAGGTTACTCCTACATTCTGGTCATAAAAACGATCGTGCCTTCATCTTAGCATTGCCCTCGCAAGTTGTAACTCACCTGCCGCATAATTCACAACTAATCGATAGGATAGTGCATTTACTATCCAGTCGATTAGGGATCCGCTTAAAAGGAGGTGTTGACGTGGCCGAAGATGATTTGTATAATTCTACCTATCAAAACAGTTTATGTATCAATCGCTTGCACCAGGACACGAATGATTTTCGCCAGAACCTGTGACGCTTGTGCTGAAGCAATGATGTGACCTGAGACAGAGGAGGTCTCTGGACGATGCGCAGTGAGGCGCCTGGCAGCATTCCTCCAATATTCATCTTGTCTGTTCCAGTGTGTCGCCTGACGCATACGTCTGGCTATTCCTCTTTATTTTATATCTCAAATGCCGGTAAGTGGTATCACCGTCTCTCCCAATTACATCGTAGTAGGCCCGTTTGCTGCATGTCCGGGGTAAATATGCATACCCAGAGCCAAAAGACGTACCATACGCGTTGCCTGTTACGCTGATTCGTCGCCAATGGGTTGTGCTTGTACGAACGTTATACACCAGGATAGGACTATGCAGGTCTGCAAATTTGTTGCACCAGAAATTATTTTCGGTGCTGGTACACTATCCCAGGTAGGCAAGGCTGCCCGGCGTCTGGGTGCCAGCCGTGTTCTGGTGGTAACGGATCCAGGCGTGATTGCGGCTGGCTGGCTAGAACATATGCTGCCATATGTCGAAGATGAACACCTGGATTATGCGGTCTGGTCTACCGTTACGCCCAACCCGAAAGACTATGAGGTCGAGGCTGGTGCCGCGTATTATCAACGCCACGGCTGTGATGCCTTGATTGCCCTCGGTGGCGGCAGTTGTATTGATGCTGCCAAAGGCATTGCTATTTTGAGTACCAATGGCGGGCGTATTCATGCCTATGAGGGTATCGACAAGATCAAACGGCCCCTGCCCCCCATGGTGATGGTGCCGACTACCGGTGGGAGCGGAGCCGATGTTTCTCAGTTTGCGATCATTACTGATACGACACGACGGATCAAGATGACGTTGATCTGTAAGTCCCTTATTCCTGATATTTCGATTACCGATCCGTTGTTGTTGACCACCAAAAATGCATATTTGACGGCCAGTATCGGGATGGATGCCCTGACACATGCGATCGAGGCCTATGTCTCGCTGGCGGCCACTTTTTTAACCGATGTGCAAGCATTGCGCTCGATCCAGTTAATTTCGGCGCATTTACAGGCATCGGTTGATAGCATGGAAAATCTGGCGGCGAAAGACGCGATGGCGCGTGGCAGTCTGCATGCCGGTCTGGCTTTTTCTAATGCTATTTTAGGTGCTACGCATGCGATTTCGCATCAAATTGGTGGTATGCTGGATAGTTGTCATGGTGAGTTAAATGCTGTCTTGCTAACGTATGTGATGGAGTTTAATCTACGCACCTGCCCGACACGGTATGCCAGCATTGCCGAGGCAATGAATATCAACATCAGTGGTATGACTGCGCTGGAGGCCGGGCAGTGTGCCATTGTTGCCATACGGCGGCTAGCCCGTAACATCGGGTTACATGCGCGGCTGGCCGATTTTGGTGTCACCGAGGAAATGATACCGATCTTGAGCGCAACAGCGATGTATGATGCATGTATGGCAACCAATCCCCGTGAGGCAACATGTGAAGAAATTGCGGCGTTGATCCGAACAGCGCTGTAGCGATTGATGGTATAGAGAAGGGTCAAGATATGGAGGCACTGCCCCGTGAACACTTGATCGAAAGCCTGATTGGTATCAAATCGTCTCGCCAGACCTACTACAGCGTCTATCGTGAGCAAGAACGGCGCCTGGATCGGGCGATCACCGCCATTGCCGACATCTCGGCGGCGCTCTGCAATACAACTGATGGCGTGCCAGCGTTGGTACGCGCAGTGGTGCAGGTGGCGGCGCAGCACTTTGATGCCCAGTGGGCGATCATCACCTTAACGACCGAGACCGTGCAACGCTGGGTGGCGTGCCGTGATGCCGAAGGGACGGTGGTGCTAGAGGCGTGCTGGATACCGCACCTGTTTGATCAGATTATATGCGAGGTGCTGGAACAGCAGCAACTGGTTATTCTGCACGACGATGGTCTGCCGATAACGCTGGGGGCACCGATGTGCTTGCATGATCAGGTGATCGGCGTGCTGGCAGTGGCACCTGCGCCAGGCTTTCCGCTTGATGAACGCGAAATATCGGTTTTGCGTACGCTTGCCAATCATGCAGCGGTAGCCTTTAAAAATGCTCGCCTGTATGAAGAGAGCGAGCGGCTGCGTGCGCAAGCAACGGCGCTCTATGAGGAGGCCTATCGCCAGAAAACGGAAGTGGAAGAGAAGAATCGCCAACTCCAACGCGCCCGACGCTGGTTGGCAATGGCCCGTCAGAACGAGATTGTCAACAATGAGCGTACCCGTATCGCACGTGAGTTACACGACAGCGTAGCCCAGCATTTAATCGGCATCGGCATGCATCTTGAGTGGTGCCGGGCACAACTGAGTGAGCATGCGGTGGTCTATGAACGTATCTGTACCGCCAAAGAATTGGCACGCAATGCCATCACCCGTATGCGTGCCGCTATTTTTGAACTCTCGACGATCCACGGGAGTCAGTCGGGATTGGCAACCATGTTGCGCGAACTGGCACAGGATTTTGAGAAAACCACGCATCTGCACATTTCTATTCAGGTTGACGCGCAACCTTTACCTATGCCGGTAGAGTTTGAGCATGCGGTGTATCATATTGTACAAGAAGCCCTTTTTAATGTCTACAAACATGCCCAGGCACAGCATGTCACGATCACACTGCGCTACAAATCTGATGCGCTAACCATCGTCGTCGCCGATGATGGAGTTGGTATTCCCAAAAAGCAGCTTGATCAGAGCCTGCATGCGGTTACTGAACAAGGGACAGCGCATTTTGGGTTGCACAACATGCGGGAACGTGCATTAGAAATAGGGGGCAAATTGACGATAAGTCGCCGCCGACGAGGGGGAACTACGGTGTGTGTGACGGTGCCCCTGCGTTCGTTAGAGGAAAGGACGACCAATGAGCGCTCGGATACGGTTGATCATTATCGACGATCATAGTATTGTGCGGCACGGCCTGCGCTCGATTCTAGAACTGGAACAGGGTCTGGAGGTGGTGGGGGAGGCGAATGATGCTCCATCAGCCCTGGCAATGCTGCCTCGTGTTCAGCCGGATATTGTGTTGCTTGACCTGAGTCTGGGGGGGCGCGGCACCACGGAAGGCCTGGAGGTGTGCCGCTCGATTACCGTGCAATATCCACAGATAGCGGTGATTATCCTCACTACATTTCTTGAGGAATGCCTGGTGATGCAGGCGATACGTAATGGGGCACGCGGCTATGTGTTAAAGGATGTGGATGCGGTTGACCTGGTGAAGATTGTACGGGCGGTCTATCGCGGTGAGTCGGCGCTTGATACGCGGAGTGCGGCCTTGGTGATGAAAAATGTCTTGTCCGGCAGCAACTTTCAACAACCAGCCCTGGATCTGACGGAGCGTGAGATGGAAGTAATCCGGTTGTTGGGGCAGGGCCACTCGAATCGTGAAATTGGCGAACATATTGCTATTAGTGAGAGTACGGTAAAGTTTCACGTGCGCAAGATTATGCGCAAACTGGATGTCAATCACCGCACGGAGATTGTGTACACTGCCGGTAAACTCGGCTTGATTTGATCAGGAGGTCGTGGTGCGGGTTAATTTTTATGCTACCCTACGCCCAATTGTAGGCGCAAAGTCGATAGATGTGTCATTACCAGAAGGTATTACGGTGGAGCAGTTGCTGGCAGAAGTTATTGAACGCTATCCCCGGTTGCACAATGAGTTGTTTGATGAGCAGGGAGCGTTATATCGTCATGTGCATGTGTTTATCAATGGGCGCGATGCACCTTTCCTGTCTAATGCGCTCGCAACCGCGCTAACCAGCAATGATACCATCGATATTTTTCCGGCAGTGGCGGGTGGATAATACCGTTTCGACGTGACCATTTCGCATGGTCGTGCCATACGTCCTCCAGCGAGACTGCGTCGGGACGGTGGGGCGGGGGTCTGCGGCCCCTGCCCATGTGGAGATTTCGGCGTATGCGGAATGGTTAAATCAAAATGGTACAACACCGGTTCGAAATTCGTAGCATCCCGATCTGGCTGCTGCAACGCTATCTGGAAGATCTGGAGGGACAGGTTGGTCAGGATGGCTGGCTGTATGGTTCGGGATGGCAGGCGCGATTGACCCAGATAGACGATTACTGCATTGGCGCATTACGTGTGGGACAGGTGCGCGTTGAACTGCAGGGAGAAGCAGCGACAGTAGCGCGGTTACAGGCCGCGCTAGAGCCAAAGCTGTTACGCGCCGGAGGGTAGCGGATCGCTCAGGAGCAGGTCTTTTTGGGGAAAGTCAGGGGGCAGTGCCTGGTTCCTGCCCCTGTTCTGTTGCCATACACGAGACGCCACAGCAGGGCATCCAGGAGGGGTACACCTGCATGCGCACTCTAAATGGGTCGTTTCAACTGCGGCAACGTGGAAGGAACTCTTTTTTGGTACCACATTTCGCCTTCGGAGAAGTGTGGTGCGAAAAAGAAAAAAATAACGCTCTACCGAAGGCGAAAAGGTTGGCTAATTATTCTATACCGTACCTTCTATCAGTTAGATAGAACTGGTATAGGTAAGCCTCGTACCCACGAGTACCCGTTAGATAATCTCTAACTCCTTCAATTTAGATTCTGGCACAACGCCATTGACCCAGCCGCGTGCGGCATAGTACTCGGCCAGCATTTCGTTTAGTTCACAGACATGGCCTTGTGAGCCGGGCATGGTGGACGGCTCATGGGTGAAGCGCGTCGGCAAATAATCGCTGCCTTCGCCAAAGCCAGCCAGGTTGTTGTAGTAGCGTTCCAGGTTGTAGATACGTTCGCCAGTGCGCATAACATCGTCCACGGTGAAGGGGATACCGAGCATTGCACCATATTGCGCGGCATATTCTTCGGCTCCTTCGGCGAAGGCACTGAACTTACACAGATCCAGACTATCGGAAAAAGCGTGCAAATCCTGGAAGATCTTGGTTAGCTCGCCTTTGCCTTTCCATTCGAGCGGATCGACTTTGATCGAGCCAAAAGGCGTGACACCCAGTTCGGCCGCCGGCGTATAGGCCCGTAGATGACAGGCACCACGGTTGCTGGTGGCATAGGCAATGCCCATCCCTTTCAGACCGCGTGGGTCATAGGCGGGAATAGCCTGACCCTTGACGGTCATGGCAAGTTCAGGATGGCCGAAATGGGTAGCAACCCGAGCTGTACCTTCTGCCAGCACATCACCAATGCCCTCACGCAACGCAATTTTGGGGACGGTCGCCACCATCGCCGCCTGATCGCCCCATTCGAGACCATGCTCGCCATTGGTATAGCCACGTTGTGTGGCTTCCATATAGACCGCCATCACATTGCCGATTTCGATTGCATCCAGGCCATAGTCATTACACAGATCGATAATCTTGGCAACCGAAGCAATATCATCATTGCCACAGTTGGCACCAATCGACCAGGCTGGCTCATATTCAACGCTCTCCATGCGGAGGCCAGCATACGGCCCTTCCTTGATTTCGACTTCTTTCTTGCAGGCGACCGGGCAGGCGTGGCAGGTGGGGTCTTCGACCAGAATATGCTCTTTGACATACTCGCCGCTGATGCGTTCAGCCCCTTCACCAAAGGACGTAACCTGGCTGTTTCTGGCCGGTAGTGCGCCCATAGTGCTGGTAATGTTCATCAACACGTTGGTGCCATAGACCGAGAGGCCACCTTTGCGCGGGCTGGTAATGTTTTTCTCGTCCATAATCACCGCCAACGCTTGCTTATGAGCTGGCTTCCAGGCATCGCGATCTTTTGCTTTCGGGAGTTGTTTGCTTGCGTGTACCACGATCGCCTTGAGATTTTTGCTCCCCCCCACACAGCCAGTACCACCACGACCAGCGGCGCGGTCATTCTCGTTCACCCAGCAGGCAAAGCGGGCAAGATTTTCACCCGCCTGGCCAATGGCCGTTATGCTGAGATCTTTTCCACCATACCGCTCCTTCAATATGGACATACATTCATGAATGCCCTTGCCCCACAGATCCGAAGCGTCTAGAATTTCGACTTGACCATCATGCACATAAACATAGACCGGTGTGCTGGCCTTGCCTTTGAAGATCAGACCATCAAAGCCCGACCAGCGCAGGCGTGCGGCTGACCACCCACCGATATGGCTATCGGTAATAGTTCCGGTCAGCGGTGATTTCGTGACCACGGCCTGTCGTCCACTCATATTCGCATCGGTTCCGGTCAGCGGGCCATTCATAAAGCAGAGCAAATTATCAGGCGAGAGGGGATCAACCTGTGGCCCATTCTCGAAAAGATAGCGAACACCCAGCCCCCGGGCACCAACATATTTGCGTGCCCACTCTACGGGGATTGGTTTATATTCGACTGTCCTCGTCGTCAAATCAATGTGAGCGATGCGATTGGCATATCCACCCAGTTCCATGTGGTACCTCCCTGTACACATAATTGTAGCGAGTCATTTGGCAGTTCCGTGCTGTCGCACAGTTCAAACGCAGCATGTGAGCGAACGTGGTCAGCATCTGTCTGGTCGCTATTCGGTAACGCCAGACGCATAATCGTCTACCGTACAACCTGGTATATTTTGACTATCACCTCCCTGGTTCAAGGCGACTGTGGCGTTGTGGTGTGGCATCCTGAAGTAGGGATAGCACCTGTTGGCAAGCGTATGCCTGAGGATAGAATCCTCCTGGTGTTCCTATCGTAGCATGTTTCTGGTGTCTGTCACCCACCAGTAGCTCAATAAACACCTGTCTTAAAGCACAGTCAGGTCACTATCCAGTTGGGTAGTCGGTATAGGGGCTGCAGTCCATTTTACCTTTTGATAACGTCATTATAACAAGAGAATTACATCTATGTCGAGTCATGGCATGTAGCAGGGGGTGTTACAGACTGGCAAGCACCGATATCATTACTGGCGCTGTAACCGTTCAGGTGGGTTGGTTTGGAGGGGCACTGCCCCTCCAGGAGGTTCTAAGGGTTGCGGGGGCCG
>CALANA010000005.1 GCA_937925925.1 uncultured Chloroflexales bacterium
CTCAAGTCCAATCCATATGCGGCCCTGCCTGACATGTACCCGTTCAGGGGAACGTTCGCCAGCGGGGGTTGCGGGGGCCTGCGGCCCCGCGAAACCCTTAGAACCTCCTGGAGCGGCACTGCTCCTCCCAACCAACCCACCGGAACGGTTACGCCTGGCCATGGTATAATCTTTATAATCCTGATGGATTCGATGCGCATAGAGTGAGCCTCTGTACCATACAACCAACAATTGCTCAGGTTTATGCATGTTATAGATAAATATAATGGAAAAGAAAGGATGTTACGGTGGCAGGAAAACAGTGGAGTAGCCCACCAGCTATGGATATTGATCCCCAGAAAACCTATCGTGCGGTTATGGAAACCAGCCGCGGCACGATTGAGCTTGAATTGTATGCCCAGTTCGCACCCAAAACCGTGAATAACTTCGTATTTCTGGCCCGTCAGGGCTTCTACGATGGTCTCACGTTCCATCGGGTTATTCGTAACTTTATGATCCAGGGTGGTGATCCCACTGGTACTGGCAGCGGTGGCCCCGGTTATAAGTTTGAAGACGAGTTCGTCGATAATCCATTACAACACGAAACCGGAGTAATTTCAATGGCTAATGCTGGCAAAAACACCAACGGTAGCCAGTTTTTTATCACCCATGGGCCTCAACCCCATTTGAATGGCAAACATACCGTCTTTGGAAAGGTCATCAGCGGGCAGGATGTGGTGAATGCCATTCGCCAGGGTGATACGATGACCAGTGTCATCATCAACGAAGGTTAGCCGTAGCGCATAGCCCGCGTTTCCCACAGCGACACGGTGGGCATCAGACATAATACCTGCCGTGCCGCCGTAAGACAAGATGGGCAAAAACGTCGTATTGGAAGACACAACAGTCCCGGTGTGGTGCCGGAGGAGAGCAATCCTACATCAGGTGTGAAGCACAGGAGTCCCGGCTTGAGCCTGGTCTAGCTCCGTCCAGGCTGAAGCCGGGACTCCAGGTTTACAATGACACTAGGATGGCTATATATAGCCATCCTCCAAGGTCGTAAAAAAACTAGAGTTCAGGCTTGAGCCTGGACTGAGTACTACCCAGACTCAAGCCTGAACTCCGATGGGTACTACCCAGGCTCAAGCCTGGACTCGGATGTACCATTGGGATATGATGGCTATCGTACTGAATTGGTGCAACCGGTGCACAACTAGGTCGGCATACGATTATGGTTTACAAGGGAGTACTGCCCGTTGTGTGGCTTTCTGAACAGTCTGTATCTTTGGATACACGAAAGGGAATTATACAAGTCCTGGATGTGTGCCAGAGCCGGTTGGATGCGGTTGCCTCAATGTTGAGCATAGCTCCTGGCTATCAGCAGCACACATATTGACCATGTGTAAAAAATCACTATAATAGACGTTTAACCTTCTCCTCAGTTGTATTCTCTCCTGTGGGCGATCTGGTTCTATTGTCAAGGAGGACAATCATGCAAACGTATAGTCCTGATAAAATCCACAACGTTGGATTCTTTGGTCATGTTGGTTGTGGAAAAACCACCCTGACTGAAGCACTGTTGCTGACTGGTCATGCGATTACGCGCATGGGCCGTGTGGAAGATGGCTCCACGGTTAGCGACTATGATCCCGATGAGCAAAAACGCGGTATGTCGATCAATCTGTCGGTTGCGCCGCTCGAATGGCAGCAGAACAAAATCAATCTGCTTGACGTTCCAGGGTATGCCGATTTTGCGGGTGATATGGCCGCCGCAATGCGTGTCGTTGATGGCGCGATCATTGTGATCGACGCTTCTGGTGGCGTTGAAGTGGGTACCGAGCAGGCCTGGGATCTGGCAGTGCAGATGGGTGTCCCGCGGATGCTGTTCATCAACAAGCTTGATCGTGATAACGCCAACTTCTTCCGTTGTATCGAGCAGGCCCAGGAGATTCTGGATGCTGCCGTTATTCCACTGCAAATTCCGATCGGTAGCGCTCGTGACTTTCGGGGAATTATCTCGCTCCGTCGTCAGCGGGCATGGCTCATTTCCGACAGGCACGATGGCAGTTTTGTCGAAGGCGATGTACCGCCCGAACTAGATGCGTTGATGCATGAGTGGCGCACACAGTTAATCGACAAAATTGCGGCCACCAATGATAACTTGATCGAACGCTATCTCGAAAGTGGCGAGGATGCGTTAACACGCGAAGAGTTATTAACTGGACTACGATCGGGAATTGCCAATGGCAGCATTGTACCGGTGTGCTGCGGATCAGCACTCCAGGTAGCCGGTATGGCCCAGTTGCTCAATGATATTATTGACTGTATCCCCTCTGCTGCCCGCAAGCCGATTGAGTTGACCGATCCTGCCAGCAATGAGCGCGTAACCCTGCCAGTTGCCGCCGACCAGCCACTTGCGGCACTGGTGTTCAAAACATTGGCCGATCCCTATGGCAAGATTAGCATGTTCCGCGTCTATACCGGACAGTTGCAAGAAAATGCAACAGTCTACAACCTACGCTCGCAGAAGGATGAGCGGGTAGCCCATGTCTACACACCCTGTGGTAAGGAACAAATACCTGCCAGCGTTATTGGCCCTGGTGATATTGGCCTTACCACCAAGCTGACAGACACCACGACCAATGATGTGCTGGGATCACACGAGCGACCGTTGCTGCTGGCACCGATCCAGTTTCCTGCCCCGGCGTTTACTGCGACCGTCAAGCCACAGACTCGTGCCGATCTGGACAAACTGGGGTCGGCGCTCGCACGGATTGTTGAAGAAGATCCGACGCTGCATACTGATCGCGATCAACAGACGGGAGAAATGCTGCTTTCGGGTCTGGGCGAGAGCCACCTGGAAATCATTGCCGAGCGCATGAAGCGGAAGTTTGATACCAACGTGGTGATCGAATTACCCCGCATTCCCTATCGCGAGCGCATTCGCGGCAAAGCTGAAGCAAATTATCGCCACAAGAAACAGACCGGTGGTGCCGGGCAGTTTGCCGATGTGTCATTGCGTGTCGAACCACTCGATCCCGATCCAACCCGCGAAGATCCCCTTGAGTTTGTCAACGAGATCGTGGGCGGTGTCATCAGTCGTGGTTTTATGCCCGCTATCGAGAAAGGGGTGCGCGAAATGATGATGGAAGGCCTCCTGGCGGGTAATCCGATTATGGATGTACGTGTTACCGTTTTTGATGGCAAAGAACACCCGGTCGATAGCAAAGAAATCGCTTTCAAGACTGCCGGTGCCCAGGCCTTCAAACAAGCTGCGTTGAAAGCTCAGCCGACCATTACCGAGCCGATCTATACGCTCGACATTACCGTGCCAGATCAGTTCTCGGGTGATGTTATGAGCGACATCAGTACTCGCCGCGGGCGGGTGATGGGGATGCTCCCGGCCAGCAAAGGCAAAACCACGATTACGGCCCAGATACCGCTGGCGGAATGCCAACGCTACTCGACCGATCTCCGGGCGATGACCCAGGCGCGCGGCAGCTTTAGCATGACCTTTTCGCATTATGAAGATGTGCCCTCACACCTGATCGATGCCCTGGTAGAGCAGTACAACAAGGAACGTGAAGCAGCGCATTAATGTGAGCGCCTGGCGGAAAAGCCCGCCCTATAGGTACAATGGGGCAGACTGTGACACTCCCACAGTGCATTTAATCTGAGGTGCCTGATACTGACACAGAGCGTCAGTATCAGGCGCTATCCAACATCAGCCACCCATCGCTATCAGCATATTTTGCCGAGACGATGTATAATACAGGCATTATCGGCAACCCGTATATACGAAAACCCATCAGCTATGAGTACCACCGACGATTACGATAGCCCGTGGAAAGACATTCTTGAGGCCTACCTGGAGGACTTTTTTGCCTTCTTCTTTCCCCAGATTCACGCCGAGATTGACTGGACACGGGAGCCGATCTTCCTGGACAAGGAATTGCAGAAGGTTGTGCGCGATGCGGAACTGGGACGACGCCTGGTTGATAAGCTGGTACAGGTCTGGCGACGTGATGGCAGTGAGGCCTGGGTCTTGATCCATATCGAGGTACAAGATCAGGAAGAAGCTGACTTTAACCAGCGCATGTTCGTCTATTCGTACCGCCTGTTTGATCGCTACCGCCGCCCGGTCGTGAGCCTGGCGATCCTGGGTGACGAACGGGCGACCTGGCGACCCGATACGTTTACGATGGAACTCTGGGGGTGCAGTACCCGTTTCCGCTTTCCGGTGGTCAAATTGCTGGACTATCAAGCGCGCTGGGCGGAACTAGAACAGAGTCGCAACCCCTTTGCAACGGTGGTGATGACGCATCTGACCGCACAGGCCACGCGGCAGGATCCCCCACAACGAGCGCAGGCCAAACTGACGCTGATGCGGCGGCTGTATGAACTGGGCTATGACCGGACGGATATCATCAAGCTCTTTCATTTTATTGACTGGCTCCTCCGTCTGCCCGACGAACAGGAGGAACAGTTCTGGCAAGCATTCCAGGCGTATGAGGAGGCACAGCAAATGCCCTATATCAGTAGTGTGGAGCGGATTGGAATACAAAAGGGGTTGGAACAAGGACTGGAACAAGGACTGGAACAAGGGTTACAAAAAGGCCTTTTAATCGGCATCGAACTGGCATTAGAATTAAAATTTGGTGCGGCGGGACTAGAATTGCTTCCGGAGATTCGTGCGCTTACTGATTCACAGGTGATTGAAGCGATCTATAGCACCTTGAGAACCGCCAGTACCGTTGATGAAGTGCGTCAGGTGTATGCATCGCTACCCAATCACACTTCGGATGCGGCCCTACCCGACGTATGACAGAATACTCCGTCTGGATACAATGCTTCGGTGTTCCACCCGATCAGCCATGACACTGTAGACGACACCTGCTACCACTGTTCCATGTCGTTATCGGATGGCGTTGTCTCATACCAATTTGACTTCGACCTTCCGCATCCTGTGGTTCGTCTTCCGCTTGCTCATACGACAATGAGACGTCCCCTGGAACAAGATTGCGCGGGGCGCGGAGGGGCGTTGCATGCAACGCCCCTCCGCCAAAATCCCCACATGGGCGGGGGCCTGCGGTCTCCGCCGAGACGCAGTCTTGTTGGAGGACGAGTGGCCAGAACATGCGGAAGGATCACGTCGAAACGGTATCAGACGGCGCGTTTATCGTTCAGCAACCCCATACGACTCAACACCGTCTCCCGCGTAGGAATGCGGGAGACGCCCATACCTTCCACGCTCATGGCCGCCACAACGGCCGCGAAGCGAGCCGCCGCAACCGGATCGCCGGTTTCATGCAGACGAATGAACATGGCTGCTGCGAACACATCGCCCGCACCAGTCGGATCAACCTCGAATGCCGGGTGAGCGGGAATATGATGCGCTACACCTTTCACAAACAGTGTCACGCCGTCGGCACCGTGTGTTAGCGCAACCAGTTGGCAGTACTGCGTGTAGTAGGCCACGCTGGTTGTATCGTCACCGACGTCTTCACTACTGATCACCAGCACATCGATCACCCGGAGCAATGCGGGATCGGGCTTCCAGTAGAGACTCGTCACTGGTGATGGCAGATGTGTATGCCACTGACGCATCCAACCTTGAGGTGTAACACCAATGATCGCCTGGGGGAAGGCCAGCAGCATATCCGGGGGATATTCGTGCAGAACTGGCCCTAGATGTACGATAGGTGCCATGTGCCAGGCTGCTGGCATTGCGCCAAGATCGAGTGGAGCCGCAACCGCATGCACCCACTGTTGGCGCGTATGATCGGTATGGCGATTCTCAAACGTCGAAGTTGTGACCGAAGGGATGCAGGTGATTGCAATAGAGTCTGGCAGATCAGCCGGCAGTTCGGCGGCCGCTGTCACTATCGCTGTATCTAATCCCAGACGTCGGGCGGTTATCGCAGCATACAGCGCCGTGCCGCCCGACATACGCTGATTAGCTATGAGCAGATCCTGCGTGATGTGCCCCAGGACAAGATAGTCAGGCACTGACTGCTTCATAGCCATAGCAACTATCACGCCAGCATCTGTTGTGCACCACCGATAAGCCCCTTCCGTCAATCATCACTGCCCCAGCGATTCAGGACTTGGCGGGATAGATCACAATCTTGCGATTCTCTCCCTCGCCCGAGCTTTCGGTATAAATGCTGGCATCATCTCGCAACGCCAGATGCACAATCCGGCGCTCATAGGCGGCCATTGGTTCGAGCGAGATCGGACGACCACTCTGCCGAACCCGTTCGGCCATACGCCGCGCCAGACCTTCCAGCGACTCCTGGCGACGTTGGCGGTAGTTCCCCACATCCACCACAATCTGCGGCCAGCGTTGTACCCGTCGACTCACGAGCAAGTTGAGCATAAACTGTAACGAACGCAGCGTCTCGCCACGGCGCCCAATCATCAAACCCATGGCTTCTTCATCGGCACCCTCAATGTGCAATGTGACGGTCTCTTCTGGCTCACCGCGCTGGTCAAGCACCTGCGATGTCACCGCCGTCACATAGCCATGAATATCCATGCGCTCGAGCAGATCCTCCAGAATCCGCCGCGCCAGTGTAACCATATCGCCACTGTACGCTGCTATGGTCGGGGCAGACACCGCCCCTTCTTCATCATCAACCACCGTGACGCGAACCAGTGCCTCATCGCCTGAGTCGCCCGACTCCAGCACCGCGATAGCTACTTCGTCGCGATCCTTGCCTAGCTGAGTCAGTGCCAATTCAACCGCCTCAGCGACGGTGCGTGCGCTAATCTCGATGCTTTTCATAAACCTCATCCTCCAGAATCGTTGCTAGCGACGACGACGTGGACGACGTGAGTGCGCCGCTGAACCTTCCTGTCGACGTGCTGTCCCCATCGCTTGATCCGGTGGGCTATCGGCTGGTTCTTCTGCTGCTGCGGCTGATGAGTCGCGATCCAACAACGGCCCTACCACATCCCAGAAGCTAGAGCGTTGTGCCACAGCCACCGTTCCACCTTCCTGCACCACTACCTCACCATCTGTCACCGCGCTGGTTGGAGCCGGTAGCGTCAGCGTTGAGGTGCGCGTGCGATCAGCGGGCAGAAACGTGAGGTAGTTCGCTAGCGTACCCCACCCCGACGTAAAATATTGCTGAATAACGCCGATCGTGCTACTTGTCACCCAATAGAGTACCGCTCCAGCCGGAAACGTAAATGCAATATATCCAAACACAAACGGCATAATGAGCATCGCCTGGGACATTGCCTTTTGCTGCGGATCCTGCGCACGTGGCATCGCCATCAGTTGTTGCATCAACTGCATCACCACTGACAGAACAGGTAACACGAGATAGATAACCCCATTAAAGCCATCATCCCCAAAAGGTGCCAGACCTAGATTTATCCCCAGAAACGGGCGGGTCACCATTTCGGCTACTGCCGGATTTTGCAACATTTCCTTCACGGTCTCGCTCAGATGTTCGCGGTTTTGCGGCAACATCAAGCGAATAACGGCTTGATAAACACCAATAAAAATAGGCAGTTGCAGCAGCATCGGCAGACACCCACCGACCGGATTAATCTTGTACTGCTGGTAGAGCTTGACTGTCTCTTCCTGCAGTTTTTTAGGTTCTTTACCATATTTACGCTGCAACTCTTTAATCAGCGGTTGCAATTCCTGCATTTTGCGGCTCGAGTGAATCGACTTGAGCGTTAGGGGTAGCATCACCACGCGTGTCACCGCCGTAAAAATAATAATCCCGATCCCCATACTCCCGGCAAAGATCGAAAACCAGAGCAGTAATTGCTCCAACAAAGACACAAAATTAGACCAGAGTGTTCCCATACAATCACTATCCTGACATTGTCAATCGATCGGCTCACAGGCGATCAGTTTAGAGACGACACACTATCATCACTGGCCCGGGTGTCAAGGTCACACCACAGATGAACTCGCCGTAGCAGTTGTTCAATCGTTGCCTGCAACGTCATAAAAGGCACGGTAGTCACTTCGGCTGAACGTACAATAACCACCAGATCCACACCAGGAACAATATGATCGAACACCAATCGTACCGCCTCACGGATACGCCGTCGGGCACGATTACGTTGTACAGCCGAGCCAATACGTTTCGTTACCACAAAGCCACAGCGGGTATGCTTACGCCGATTGGATGCCACGTTGAGTTGGAGCAGTGGGTGATAGACCGTGCGTCCCTCGCGGCGCACCCGTTGAAATTGTTGGGGACGCCGGAGCCGATGTACACGCTTCACCGCAGCCTGGCCTGTATACAGTCAAAAGACAGACGCTCACCCAGACAAAAGCTGTGTGCAGACATCTGCCTTTTATCACCAGTCAAAAAGCTTCGTGCCACCAGAACACAAACCTATCAGCGATGACCGCGACGAACGGCGCGGCGTTCATCGCTCACGGTTAACTTCCAGCGACCCTTCAGCCGGCGACGGCGCAGGACATCACGTCCGTCTTTGGTACTCATACGCGCCAGAAACCCATGCTTGCGCCGGCGTGGAATACGTTTTGGTTGCCAGGTGCGCTTCGGCATAGCTCACACTCCTCAAAGATATATCAAGAT
>CALANA010000006.1 GCA_937925925.1 uncultured Chloroflexales bacterium
TGCGCTCAGCATGACAACACCCTGCGCTCAGCATGACAACACCCTGCGCTCAGCATGACAACACCCTGCGCTCAGCATGACAACACCCTGCGCTCAGCATGACAACACCCTAGAGCGATTGCTGTCATCGTGGACTAAGTAGTGTCAATTTGTTTGTACAACGGTGGCTGTCTGTCCTATCTTTTCCTGATGGGTTATGATAGTTTTTGATAGTTCGCCGAAGTGACAAAAACGTATTGATACCTGGTAACCGTTCAGGGGAACGTTCGCCAGCGGAGGTTGCGGGGGCCTGCGGCCCCCGCGCAAGCCCGGGAACCTCCTGGAGCGGCACTGCTCCTCCAAACCAACCCACCTGAACGGTTACTGATACCTACTTAGTGTTGAGCAGTACGGTGTAACGATTTCGTCGTTTTTACATCTGTAGTACGACTGAAGTCGTCACTACATAGCGTTCAGCTTCCATATACGCCGCATGCACGGTTTTTACGTCAGTAGCACGACTGAAGTCGTCACTACTGTTTTTACGTAACCGTTCAGGTGGGGTGGTCAGAAGGGGCGTTGCCTCTCCTGGAGTCTCTTCGTTTTGCGGGGGCCGGCGGCCCCCGCGCCCCCGCCGGCGCAGGTACCACCTCAACGGTTACGTTTTTACCTCAGTAGCACGACGGAAGTCGTCACTATAGTTTTTACGTCAAAATCTGACATCTGAATCCTTGTCAAAGGTACAAAAAACGCAAAGACGTAAAGTCGACAGCGTCGCAACGTGCTAATGTGCCAACGTGCTAACACAAAGAAGCCGAGCATCGCGGCTAACGCGGCGTGCGATACGGCCCCAGATAGCGTTGCACCACCGCCAGATCGAACTCGTGCTGTAAGCGCGTCCGTGCCCCCTCAGCGGTTGCTGCGAGCGCATGCCCCAACTGCCGGCAGATCGCATCGGCCAGAAACTGCGGTAACGGTTCCTGCATACTATGAACCCGCAGTGCAGCGCGAAAGGTCGCCAGTACCGCCCCCAATGGCTCACGGGCAATCAGTGGCGCGGGCAACTCCAGCCGATACGCCGGGCCAACTGTATCGGGTCGATAGTACAGGACATACAACTGTCCATAGCCATGCTCGATCGCTGTCCGTCGCTCGCCAAAATCGGGAACAGCGGGATTGCGGTAGCCCGTCAACAAATGCGGGCGATCCTGGCGAATAAGTGAAACCGGCAGCGCATATTCCCCTGCATTGAGTACCCCGCTCCACAAGGTGCGATCAGTAATCGTGCCGCTGAGATGCGGAGCCAGCGTTGCCACATCATCTGCTGCCGTAGCCAGCTTCGGATGCGCCACCACCCGTCGACATTCCAGTACCAGTCGCCAGTCTTCATCACGAAAAAACGCCTCGATCAATGGGCGAAAGCTTTGCCACCAGGCCGGCGGCTTACCACGACGATGATCCTGGGCATAACGCACCAGCAAGCGGTTAATTTCGATCAACACCGAATAGAACGAACCATCGAGTACAAACAGGCCGCTGCTGGTGGCACGAATACGCTTTGCCAGCAGGCGCAACTCTAACACACAGCGCAGACCACCCAGAATACTTTCCAACTCCTCCACTGGTGGTACCAGTTGCACCAGCACCTCTTGATCCGTGAGCGTGGCCTCCTCAACCGCCGCCGCCGCGAGCGCCGCGAACGTCGCTCCCGCTGCTGGCACGGTGGCATGCGCCCCATCTACCGCGCACAGGCGGCGCACCGGGCCATCGGGGGCAGGACGAATGCGGCGATCCAGCGCAGCCCGCAAGCGATCACGATCTTGTTCCAGGTGTAGCAAAGTTGTGCGACACGCCTCGGCACAGGCCGTAATCGCACCCAGCACCGCCGCTGGGAGCGCTGCCGTTCCCAGCGGTGGGACACGCTCACTCGTCATTTCTGTGCTATTCACCGCGGTTGCTCGTCACGTTGATCGAACCGGGCCTCAAACGCTGCCAGTGCCAGAGCCAGTCGCTCCTGACGCAATGCCGCCGTTAGATCACCTCGTGTACGCTCCAGTACGCCACGCAAGGCATCGGTCGAGCGTCGCAACCCGCCCGTCACCGCATCGGGAAAATCAACGGTTATCAGCAGACTATACACGTCATCAATAATTGCCAGCAAGCCCTCGCCCCGCTCCACCTCGCCCCGCCGCAGACCATCCAGTATTGCCCGCCGTAGCTCACTCGCCGCCTCTGCCAGGCCATTCAAAAATGCCGCAGGTGCAACGTGCAACATACTGGCCGTGGGTGGCTCATTGCCCGTCAAAAAGGCATACACCAGCGACGCCTCCACGTACTCTTTCAGTGCATCCTGAGTATAACCCGCCGCCAGGAGATCCGGCCGGTCAATCACCACGTCCCGCAATCGCGCCGCAATCGCACCCGCTTCCGTCAACATCTGCACCGCTTCCCCAAATTGCCCGCGATGCGTAGCACGAATGGTGTTCGCACACTGCCGCACCAGTGCCCGCGACGTGGTAAGTGCCTGCTCGCGCGCCATATGGCTGGCCTCGATCTCGGCCACACATTCAGCAACCAGGGCTTCAATACTCATAGGATTTCCTTATCTCCGTACGCCCATTCCGCTTCATCGGTGTGAATGGCACGCGATACGCGGTACGTTTTTGTTTTTCCCCACATTTTCACCTACGGCGAGAATGTGGGCAGAAAAGAGCGTTTCTTCCACGCTGCCACAGGCAAAAAAGCTTGTCCCGTTCGACTGCGCTCAGGGCAAGCTCTGAGCGTAGTCGAAGGAACGTTGGGTTTGAGCAACGGTGTACCTCGTGTCAATGACGTGAGGTACGCGGTAGATTATCTGCCGACCGGTTTCGCTCGTACTGACCATCCCACCGTGTATCTCGTGTCAATTATAGCACGAGTGTACATACGACGGTGGTCGGTGGTCAGCTTGCGGCTTTGCGACTTTGTGGATGGACAAAATGCCGCAACATGTAGTACACTCTACTCCTATGATAACAGAAGAAACTCTTGCACAATCTTTGCGCATCCTGGTTATTGCTGCCCATCCTGACGATATCGAGTTTGGTGTTGCCGGAAGTGTTGCCAGTTGGGTGGATGCTGGTGCGTATGTAACCTACTGTGTGGTCACCGATGGCGCGGCGGGCAGCAATCAGCCAGACGTTGATCTGGGGGCGCTGGTGCAACAGCGTCAGGCCGAACAGTTGGCCGCGGCCGCAGCCGTTGGCGTCCATGATGTCCGCTTTCTTGGCTATCCCGACGGTGTGCTGCAACCTACTCTCGAACTACGCCGCGACCTGACGCGCTTGATCCGTGAGATTCGCCCCTACCGTGTAGTTTGTCAAGATCCAACGACGATCCTGGTGGGAGACGGCTATATCAATCATCCCGATCACCGTGCGGCGGGTGAGGCGGCGCTCTATGCGGTCTTTCCCAGTGCCGAAACTCGCCCGACCTTTCCCGAATTGCTGGCCGAGGGCTATGAGCCACATCATGTCAGTGAGTTGTACTTGAATTTGACGCTGCATCCCGATCTCAAAGTTGATATTTCACAGACCATTGATCGTAAAATGACAGCACTGCTGTGCCACCAGTCACAGGTTAAGCCCGACGCGGTCGAGTGGATAAAGCAGCGTAATGCCGAAATCGGTGCCGAAGCTGGCTATGCGTTCGCCGAGGCTTTTCGCGTTATGCGATTTATTCGTGATCAGGAAACAGAGACATAGCTGCCCTGGGTTTAGAACGACCATAAGATGACGCAGCGAATCTTGATAATTGAAGATGAAGCAGAAATTGCGGGCTACCTGCGGCGTGGGTTAATGCTCGAAGGCTTTAGCGTCGAAATCGCCACCGACGGGCCAGCGGGCCTGGCTGCGGCCCGTGAACACGTTCCCGATCTCGTGGTGCTGGATCTGATGCTGCCTGGCATTGATGGCCTGGAAATCACGCGCCGTTTGCGGGCCGTCTCCGAGGTACCGATTATTATTCTGACCGCCCGTGATGCCGTGCCGGAGCGCGTGGCTGGCCTCGAAAGCGGGGCCGATGATTACCTGGTCAAACCCTTTGCCTTCGAGGAACTGCTAGCACGCATCCGCGTCCAATTGCGTCGCCGCCAGAGTGCGCAACAAACCGACCTGCTGCGCTATGCCAATCTGAGTATGGATACGGCTGCCCGTGAAGTGCGCATCGACGAGCGTCGCGTCGATCTCACGGCCAAAGAATACGAACTGCTGGAACTCTTTATGCGCCACCCGCAACAGGTTTTGACCCGCGAAATCATTTATGATCGGGTCTGGGGCTATGACTTTGGCGGTGAAAGCAATATTATCGAGGTCTACGTGCGTTACCTGCGTCAAAAACTCGAAGCCCATGGCGAGCCACGCCTGATCCAGACCGTGCGCGGCGTCGGCTATATTTTGCGCGACGAGTAATCCCCCACTGACCTGTCACCACTCTGTAATCTCTCAACCTGGATCAAGGCCAGTTGCTTATGGTATGCTCAAGCTCCCACGTAGCCGCAACCTGGTCGCATCTCTGCACGTGGGGGCAGCCGAGTACGCTGCAATTCCGGGCGTTCAGCATTCTAGCGCTCACTGCCGAGCTGCATACTCCAGCGCTCCTTGTAGCTCATCTGGATCTGAACGCCCCCTGTTTTGTCGGTAGTATGGAAAGCTCACTGTATGCGCTGGTTACGTACTGTCTACATCCACTATTTTCATCAACGCTGGCAACGATGTATCAGTCTTATCATTCTGCTAATCACCAGCGGCATCCTGTGCATCCTTATTCCTACTACCAGAATACCAGTGCTGCTGTTGGCTCTGGCTTTGCTGATCTGGGAACGCATACGCATTACTTCAGGCTTGCACACCCTGACCATACATATTGCTTCAGGCCAGCCACTCAGCAAAATTGAAGTTCAGGAAGATGCATTGGGGGAATTGTGTCACGCGGTTAACAACGTGTTACAACAACAACGGCTGTATCATCATACACAGGCGCTATTACCCACATTACCAACGCGGGCAACAATGACGCTATGCCATACGCACATTCCGGACGAAGGTATCCCACATACTGTGACGATTCTGGTCGTCGGTTATACTAGAGCCACACCACGCCAACCAGCCGCAACCGATCAACATATTCAGGCCCTGCGTAATCTCGCCGCAGTCCTACAGGAACAGATTGAAACCCACCACGCCCTGGTCGAGCGTTGCGGCGATCTGTTGCTGCTGGCCTTTGGCGCGTTTGATACCATCCCCCTGACAACGACCAACCGGCAGGCAGTACAAACGGCACAGGCGCTACGCCAGACCTGGAATAGCAACTCGCCACGTGGCGCGCTTACCTTCAGCCTGTCCAGCGGTAGCGCACTGGCACTGGTTTTACCTGGGCTGGGATATACGATGATTGGCGCACCACTGCAACAGGCACTGCATATACATCAGATCGCGCTGGCGCATCCATCCTATAGTCTGCTGTGCAGTGAAGAATGTTATGTCACCCTACGTCATACCATAGACGCGGCCTGGACGGTGCTATCGCCGCGAGTGCTTTCACCAGATCAGCGCGACCAGGCCGTGTATGCTTGTTGGTATAGGTAGTCCCCGATAGCGTAGATTGTCTGCACAAACAGGCGGATAATAACTCCGGTTGTTGTACCCCTTGCGTTTTGATCTTGAAGCGCGTATAATACAATCACGTTAACCCTATTTGTAGAGTTGCTTCCCGGCCTCCTGTCTTGAGGAAGGCAGATGGAAGAAGAAAAAAATATCGCCACGGTATCTAAAGAAGTATCGTCAGTAACCCCTGGATCAAACGGCATGACGGTAGAAGAAGAGGACGAACTGCACCTCATGGAGCAGTTCCTGGCTGATCCTGCACACGACTATCGTAATCTCCAGTATGGAGACACCGTCGATGGCGTCATTATGAAAATCGACAAGGACGAGATCCTGGTTGATATTGGCTCGAAAGCCGAAGGGGTTGTTCCCTCACGCGAAATGCAGTCCCTGACGACTGAAGATCGAACAAAACTGCACGTTGGTGACGAACTGCTGGTATTTGTGGTACAGGCTGAAGACACCGAAGGCCGGGCTGTCCTTTCAGTCGATAAGGCTCGCCAGGAAAAAAGCTGGCGGTTCTTGCAGCATATGTTTGAAACCAACGATATCATTCAGGCTCGCGTGGTGAATTATAACAAGGGTGGCTTACTGGTTAATCTTGAAGGGGTGCGCGGGTTCGTGCCTGCGTCACAAGTCAGTTCTATCAGCCGTGGCCCGGAGACACAAAAACAATCCGATATGGCCCGGATGGTTGGACAGGATTTGCCGCTCAAAATTATTGAGATTAATCGCAACCGCAATCGCCTCATCCTTTCTGAGCGACAGGCTATCCAGGAAGTACGTGAAGGCAAGAAAGATGAGCTTTTGTCGCAGTTGCGTGAAGGGGACATACGTACTGGTACCGTAAGTTCGGTGTGTGATTTTGGTGCATTTGTGGATATTGGTGGTGCAGACGGGCTGGTTCATCTGTCGGAATTATCCTGGAGTCGGGTTAAACATCCAGCAGAGATTTTAAAAGTTGGGGATCGCGTTCAGGTGTATATTCTGAGTATTGATAACGAACGCAAGCGCATTGCGCTCTCAATCAAGCGTACCCAGAACGAACCCTGGGCGACCGCAAATGAGCGCTACCAACTCGGTCAGGTTGTCCACTGCACTATTACCCAGTTGGCTTCGTTTGGTGCCTTTGCCCGCGTTGAAGATGGGATAGAGGGCCTCATTCATGTGTCTGAACTCGGCGATGAGCGCGTCCAGCATCCACGTGAAGTGCTTCAGGAAGGAAATGTCGTGGAAGCGCGTATCATCCGAATTGATACCGCTCGCAAACGCATGGGGTTGAGCTTGCGTCGTCCCGAAGATAGCGATAAGCCAGCAAGCCCTGACAATGAAGAACAAGATATCTAGTTCATAAGGAAGTGCAATGTTGCACGCGTTCCCAGGATTAGCATCGTGTATCGGAGGCTAGAACGGATGTGGCCTACTTGCTTCCGGGTTGTGTATGTTCTTGTAAGCCTCTCAGGATACAAAATATGCGGCGATGATGTCCCCGAGATGTTAATCATTATGTCGGCCTTTATGATTATCAGCAGCAGTAGGGCATCCTGATGATCATAATCATACTGGCTCGATCATCACAATAATCCAGGCATCGGCCCCTGTCTTGTCCGATTTCTGAACAGGGAACGCAAGGTAAAGGAATAGTTGCCAACGGAGATGAATATGGCTGATCGACTCTACGACAAGTTTACGAAACGGGCGAAACAGGTATTGCAACTCGCTACTGAGGAAGCTCGTACCTTCAATCACCCTTATGTAGGAACCGAACATATTTTGTTGGGATTGATCCGTGAGAGTGAGGGGATTGCCGCTCGAGTCCTGGATGACCTGGGCGTCAAATTGCCACAAGCCCGCAGTGCAGTTGAGTTTATCGTTGGTGTCGGTGAAACCCCCTATCGTGGCGATCAAGATCTCACCGCACGTGCGAAAAAAGTGATTGAGTATGCGGTAGAGGAGGCCAAGCGCCTGAATCACCACTACATTGGTACTGAGCATTTGCTGCTAGGTCTGGTTCGCAATGGCGAAGGCGTGGCGACGGGTGTGCTGGACATTATGGGCGTGTCGTTGGAACAGGTACGCAATCAGGTGATGCGGGTCTTGCGTCATGGCACGACCCCCAGCACTGAGCGCTCGTTGGGGTCGCAGCAGAGTCAGCGCCAGAGCAAAACACCTTATCTTGACGCACTTGGTACTGATCTGACTGAGATGGCTGAGGCTGGTCGCCTTGATCCCGTGATTGGTCGCCAGCACGAAATAGAACGGGTTATCCAGATACTCTCGCGCCGCACGAAAAATAATCCTGCCTTGATTGGTGAACCGGGTGTCGGTAAAACAGCGATTGTCGAAGGTCTGGCGCAGCGTATTGTTCAGGGTGACGTGCCGGATAGCATTAAAGGCAAGCGGGTAGTGACGCTGGATATGGGGGCGCTGGTCGCTGGTACGAAATATCGTGGGCAGTTTGAAGAGCGCCTCAAGCGTGTAGTCGATGAGATTAAGGAAACACGCTGCATCCTCTTTATTGATGAGTTTCATACGATCATCGGTGCTGGCGGGGCGGAAGGTACCCTGGATGCCGCTAATATCCTGAAACCAGCCTTAAGCCGCGGTGAACTACAAACGATTGGTGCCACGACGCTCGATGAGTATCGCAAATATATTGAGCGTGACGCGGCCCTTGAACGCCGCTTTCAACCAATTATGGTTGACGAGCCTTCGCTCGAAAATAGCATCGATATTCTGCGTGGGGTCAAGAGCCGCTACGAAGATTTTCATCAACTCCAGATTCGTGACGAGGCCATCAAAGCTGCTGCTTTTCTATCGGCACGCTATGTTCCGGATCGGTTTTTACCTGACAAGGCTATCGACCTGATCGACGAAGCGGCCAGTCGGGTGCGTATGTATCGCTCGGCCACACCGCCTCGTTTACGCGATGCGCTACGCGGTCTGGAGGCGTTGCGCAAAGAAAAAGAGGCCGCATTTGAAGATCAGCAATTTGAGGTGGCTGCCGATCTGCGTGATCGGGAAGAACGCATGCAGGCTCGTATTCTCGAAATTGAAGGCGAGATGGGCATTGATGCCAGTGATCAAGAACGAGTGATCGAGCGGCCGTATGTTACAGAAGAAGATATTGCTGAGGTCGTGGGTATGTGGACGGGCATCCCGGTCAAGCGCCTTAAAGGTGACGAAACCTTGCGCTTGATGAATATGGAAGATGCGTTGCACAAGCGGGTGGTCGGTCAGGAAGAGGCAATTGTGACTATTTCCAAGGCTGTGCGCCGTGCTCGTGCCGGGTTGAAAGACCCCAAACGACCGATTGGGAGCTTCATCTTCCTGGGGCCAACCGGCGTTGGTAAAACTGAACTGGCAAAGGCGCTGGCCGAATTTATGTTTGGGACAGAGGATGCCCTGATCAAAATCGATATGTCGGAGTTTCAAGAACGACACACCACCAGTCGGCTGGTCGGTTCTCCACCTGGTTATGTTGGATATGGCGAGGGGGGACAATTGACCGACGCAGTACGGCGTAAACCTTATAGCGTGGTTCTCTTCGATGAAATTGAGAAGGCGCATCCCGAAGCATTCAACCTGCTGCTGCAGGTATTGGAAGATGGTAATCTTACCGATGGCAAGGGCCGTCGCGTCGATTTTCGCAATACTATTATCATTATGACCAGCAACGTCGGTACGGAACACATCCGGCGTGCCAGCAAGATTGGTTTTGGGGGCAATGCGGGCGAGATTAATCTTGAAGATACCCGCCGCAAGGTGGACGATGCACTCAAGCAGATGTTCCGTCCAGAGTTCTTGAATCGTCTGGATGCGACGATCATCTTCCAACCCCTGACTAACGACGAGATCCGCTACATCGCGTCGATTATGCTCAAGCGGGTACAACAGCAGCTTGATGAACATCAAATCAAGCTGGAGGTCAAAGAAGATGCGCTCGATCTGTTAAGCAAACGCGGCTATGATCCCGCCTTCGGTGCCCGCCCGTTGCGCCGCATTATTACCAATCTGATCGAAGATCCACTGGCGGAAGGGGTGCTTGACGGTCGTTTTCGCCCCAATGATACTGTCCTGGTCGACACGAAAGACGACTTGCTTCGGCTACGTTCACTGCGCCAGATTGAGCAGGAGGAGCCAGAGACCGAAGAAAGCACTGCGCTGGTTTAGTCTTGCTGCCAGTTGATGGTACTTGCTACCAGCCCTACCTTGTGGTAGGGCTGGTTTATTTTCAGGTTCTCAAGCCACGACTCTGCTGTTCACGGTTTAAAGGGTACGTCTCGTTGTCGTAGGCGCAAGTGTCAGACAAACCAACAGATGCGGAAGAGCGAAGGCACATTGGTATAGCACCCATTTGCTCAAGCAGACGCGCAGAGTCAGTGGTTGATTTCTATCATGGTATAATAAAGTGCATGGCAAAAACAAAAACAGTGTTCATGTGCCAGCAGTGCGGTGCGCAGCAACCACGCTGGCTAGGCAAGTGTCCAGATTGTGGTGCCTGGGATAGTTTTGTTGAGCAGATCGACCCGCGAGGCACAGGCAGTCGCACGGATCGGCGCACAGACAGTGCGACTCAACCGGTATCCTTGCGGCAGATTGCAACAGAAAGCACAGCCCGCTTACCGGTGGCAAGCAGTGAACTGGCACAGGTGCTGGGGGGCGGTATCGTACCTGGCTCGGTTGTTCTGGTCGGTGGTGATCCAGGGATTGGGAAATCAACCTTGCTCACGCAAGTCAGCGCCTATTTTGCGGAACAGGTTGGTCTGACCCTCTATGTAAGTGCTGAAGAGTCAACGCAACAAATCAAGCTACGTGCCGAACGACTCGGCTTTAACTCAGAACACCTGTATGTCTATTCTGAAACCTGTCTGAATCTTATTCTGCAACACGTTACCAATTTACGACCATCACTCGTCATTATCGACTCGATCCAGACGGTCTATTTAGAAGAGGTTACGTCAGCCGCTGGCAGCGTCAGTCAGGTGCGCGAGAGTGCATTACGGCTCTTGCGCGTCGCCCGCGATCTACAGATTGCGATCTTTCTGGTAGGCCATGTGACCAAAGAGGGAGCAATTGCCGGGCCACGCGTACTGGAACATATCGTGGATACCGTCCTTTATCTCGAAGGTGATCGCTTTCACCAATATCGGCTGCTACGCGGTGTTAAGAACCGCTATGGCAGCACCAATGAGATTGGTGTCTTTGAAATGACACATAATGGCATGCGTGAGGTTCCCAATCCATCCCAGATATTCCTGGCTGAACGCAGTGCTGGTTCTCCCGGCTCAACCGTGGCGGTAACCATGGAGGGTACCCGACCGCTGTTGATCGAGGTACAGGCTCTGACTTCACATGCGGGCAATGCACCACCACGTCGGGTATCAAACGGGTTTGATCTGAATCGGCTCTTGCTGTTGATCGCTGTTCTGTCTAAACGCGTGGGTATACCGTTGTTTAACCAGGATATTTACGTTAATATTGTCGGCGGGTTGCGGATTAGTGAACCAGCGGCAGATCTGGCCGTAGCGCTAGCAATTGTGTCTTCTTACCGGAACCAGGCGGTTGATCCAGATCTGGTCTTAATTGGTGAAATCGGGCTATCGGGTGAATTGCGCAGCGTGAGCCAGCTTGATCGGCGGCTGATTGAAGCCACCCGGTTGGGGTTCTGCCGTGCGTTGATACCCCAGGCTCTATCTGGTAGCACTATAGACGGATTGGATACAGACATATTGCGCTCACTGGCAGCAGCCGTCGACACGGTGCTACACACAAACGGTCTACAGGAGCAAGGGTGAAGGTTAGTTTAAACTTCCTGGTTCGTATTATGGGCATGCTAGCGCTGGCGACATTCGGCGTCTATCTTGGCAACTCGCTATCTGGCCCTAACCCGAGCAGTGACCAGATCCGTGCCACCCAGTTGTTAATGCTCGCTGGCGCGGGGTTGGGCTTACTGGTCACGCCCCATATCACCATTACGCCGATCCAGAACCTGTTGCGCCGCGCCCGTGTCGTGCCATTGACTGATATTTTCATTGTAGCTACAGGTGGATTGATCGGCCTCATTTTTGCTGTATTACTCGCTGTACCATTGGCGTTTTTACCACCACCATTCCAACAATATTTACCACTTGTGGTAGCGCTGGTTTTTTCTTATCTGGGAGCGATGACCTTTGCTACTCGGAAGCGTGATTTGAGTGACCTGTTTCTGTCACGGCATCGTGTGGCAACTCCTGGCATCCTTCCAGGCACTATCACCCAGCCTGAACAATCAGTACAACCCCGGCGTTATCTCCTCGATACCAGTGCAATTATTGATGGCCGCATTGCCACCGTTGTTCAGACCGGGTTCCTGGAGGGTGTGTTATTGGTGCCGATCTTTGTGTTGACTGAGTTGCAGGCATTGGCAGACTCCAACGATGATCTACGGCGCAGTAAGGGACGGCGCGGCCTTGAATTACTCAACGAGATGCAGCAGAATGATGTTTTACCAGTTGAGGTACTGAATGTTGAAATCAGCGGTGCCACCCGCGTTGATGACAAACTGATTGTGCTGGCGCGACAGTATACATGCCCGATTATTACCAACGATTTTAACCTCAATCGTGTGGCAGGATTACAGGGGGTCAAGGTTCTCAGTCTCAATCAACTCAGTGAGGCACTACGACCACCGGTCTCGCAGGATCAGCTTTTGCATGTCGTTATTCGCAGCGAGGGTAATGCACGGAAACAGGGCGTGGGCTACTTAGATGATGGTACCCCGGTTATTGTGGAGGATGCGCGACACCTGATTGGACAGGGTGTTGAAGTTATTGTCACCCGCTTGCTTCAGACCCAGACCGGGCGGATGGTGTTTGCACAACTCAAAAATGGGATTGCTCCCAGGGAGCAACAGGCATCGCTGGATAATCATCAATTGTAACGGAACAGGACGTACATGATGGAAAAACAGAAACAGTACCGTTCTGCCGAAGGCGAAAAGGCGAAGTATTGACCATTCTATTGCGTATGTCCTGGAACGTAACGTACAGCGTGATATGTGATCAAGCAAAGTATAGCAATCCTATGGTAATGGTAAACCTGGAGTCCAGGCTTTAGCCTGCGTCTCCGCTCCATCCAGGCTGAAACCTGGATTTCCGATGCTTCACAACTGATACCGTTTCGCCGTGACCCTTCGGCATGGTCGTGCCATGCGTCCTCCCACGTGCCAGCGTTGCGGCGGGGGGGCGGGGCCTCAGGCCCCCGCCCATGTGTGGATGTCGGCAGAGCGGCGTTGCATGCAACGCCGCTCCGTTCCAGGGGCAGTCTCGTTGTTGTATGAGAAAGCGTACGACGAACCAACGGATGCGGAAGGGCGACGTCACATTGGTATGATGTAGGATTGTGATATATTATTGGTCAGCGAGAGGAACAGGGTATGCGTGCCATCCTACAACGGGTCAGCAGCGCCTCCGTGACGGTAGAAGCAGAAATCGTAGGGCAGATAGGGATGGGGTTGCTTGTGCTGCTCGGCATCGCGCCCGATGATAGCCCGGCTGAAGCAGAATTGCTGGCGGATAAAACTGCCCATTTGCGGATTTTTGCCGATGCTGAAGGGCGGTTCGATCAATCTGTTTTGGATGTTGGTGGTGCAATTCTCGTCGTATCACAGTTTACGCTGTACGCTGATGTGCGCAAAGGACGTCGTCCCAGTTTTACCGCTGCGGCCCCACCCGACGTGGCTGCGCCACTGGTAGAGGCCTATGTTTCGGCGTTACGGGCTTTGCATATTCCGGTTGCGACCGGCGTTTTTGGCGCAATGATGCACGTGGCCCTGGTAAATGAAGGGCCAGTCACGATAATGCTGGATAGCCAGGTGTTACAACAGGTGCGCCGTTGAGCAGTGTATCAATCCATCTCTCTCGCACAGGCGTTGATCAACGCTAGTATAGCGCGGTAGAAACAGAAAGTTCCATGTCTACAATCCATCCAGAGTACTATCCTGAATATGACTTTTCTACCGGCCAGAATCTGAAGGAACGTGCTATAATGGCACTACGCACCTGCTACTCAGGCTGATGCTATCAGGTCTGATACGCATGACGCATTGAGTCTGTTGAGAATCGTTCACTGTCAATCGGGTACGATACATAAGTAGGAGCTACACGCTCCTGCTACCAGAAGGTTTGTTTCACCTACCGAAACGTTCCAGTTCATTCGTCTCTCTGGTAAACTAACAATAGGTAGATACTGACAAGAAGATCTTTCACCGCATACGCTATTGACCGAGAGGAAGCATGTGTGCTATGTCCCCCGTGATCTGTAGCATTCGGCGCGAAGTTGATGTCTATGTTGCGATTGGCCGTGGTCGTGAACTGGCAAATGCGCTGGGTTTTAACACCATTGATCGAACGCGCATTGAGATTGTGATCCTGGAGCTAACCCGCAACTTACTCGTCCATGCCAATGGTGGTGAACTACGCTTTGAAAAAATTGAACGTCAAGGACGGCAAGGTATTGCGATCGAGGCCGTAGATACCGGGCCAGGTATTGCCGATATTGCTCTGGCATTGAGCGATGGATATAGCACAGCCCATACACTCGGGGCCGGGTTACCAGGGGTAAAACGCTTGATGGATGAATTTAGCATTGAGTCAACGGTGAGTGTTGGCACACGGGTGCGTGCCATAAAATGGGTACCTCAACGCCGCGAGGTAAAACCATGAGTCGTGTGGTGTGGGGCGCAGTTTGTCGCCCAAAACAAGGACAGACGGTGAGCGGTGATGCCTACGTTGTGCAGGAGTTCGGTGGTACATGTCTCCTCGCGTCCGTCATTGATGGGTTGGGCGGTGGACACGAGGCGGCACGTGCATCTGAGAGTGCGGCCGCGATTTTACGAGAGTCTCCTGACTATCCGCTCCCTGAACTTATTCGCCGCTCACATCAGGCGTTACATAATACACGCGGAGCCGTCATTGGTATTCTCCGCCTCGACATGGCGGCACAGGCTATCGATTATATTGGGATTGGCAATATTGGCATTCAGGTCTATAGCAATCAGTCGATCAAGCCGATTTCCAAAAATGGTATTCTTGGTTATCGCCTGCCAACCTTGTTGCAGTTACGCTATACTTACAATTCAGGCGATACATTCGTTCTTTATAGTGACGGCATTTCCGGCCGGTTTAGCATAGACAATACACTCGATAAAACTGCTGCTCCACAAAGTCTGGCGGATACGATATTGCGTCACTATGGCAAGTCGAATGATGACGCCACGGTTGTGGTTGTGCGCGATACAGGTTAAATACTTATTATGCACGTCGATCTCGCACACTGGCTCATTGAACACCGACCATCACTTCTGCTCCGCTGGAAGTCTCTCTGCCATGCGTTATCAGAAGGTAATACGAATGGTCATGGCATTGTGCGGCCTATCGCTTATGCTGATCCAGCCCAGGATGCTGATGGCGATGTGCTGACACAGATGTATGATATACTGGTGCAGGCTACGCAGGATGCATCGCCTGCACCTACTATCCATCCAACCCTTGCCGCTACCCTGAATCAGTGGAAAGATATCCATTTTCCCGATCTGCTCGGACTGATCTTGCGGTTACGTCGACTGATCTATGACGTCGTACAGCAAGAACTGTCTGATCCTACGCAGATCTTTGCCTTGATAACCGGCCTGGATATCCATATTGAGCATATCGTTGATGTGCTTGCCCATCTATGGGATACATACACTGAGGCGAAAATCCAGGAACGCATTAGTCAAGCTGAGTTTATTGCCGAGAGTCTGGCATCTGCAACCGAGGATGCTGATCGGCGTGCATTACAACTTTCAGCGCTGAATCAAGTTTCTCAACGCCTCTCGTCAAGCCTGGAGAGTGACGATCTGCTCGATCTCGTTGGTACCAGTTTACTCGATATCCTGGGTATCACCCATATTGCGATCTGGCTGCCACACGAAAATGACTATGATGGAGAGTATGATCCAACCATGCTCTATGTGGCTCAGACCTGGGGCCAGGATACCCACTCCATCATTGGCATGGGTATAGGCGATTGTACTCAGGATATTGTGGTACGAGCGCACACCGAGGCGCGCATTATTTACGAACCTGCTCCTGACCCGGCCTGTCAGGGCGCATGGTATCAAGCCGGATGCGTGGTTCTGGCCTTGCCACTGCTGGTGAATGAGCGTTCTACCGGGGTCATTACGCTCCAGGATCCGCAACCCGCTGTAAGCCTCTCCCGATCACAGCATGACCTGGCACGTGGTATTGCTAATCAGACCGCAATCGCACTGGAAAATGCCCGTCTATATGCTCGTATCCGCCGCTTTAATAATGCGTTGGAACAACTGGTTGCCGAACGTACCCATGAACTGTTGGCCGAGAAAGACCGTCTGCGCACGTTGTATGAAATTACCAAAGAAGTTGGTAGCACATTAGACCTGGATGCGCTCCTGAATATGTCACTCACGGCACTGGCACGTATTACACGCGCCGAGTTTGGCTCGGTGATGCTGGTAGAGCAAGATACCGATCATCTCGTCAGTCGCGCCAGTCTGGGAAACACAGAAAGCGTCTTTACCCGGTTCCCGATTGGTGTGGGCATTGCCGGTTGGGTTGCCGAACACAAGGAACCGGTGCTTATTCCTGATGTCAAAGCGGATCCACGTTGGATGGCACTGCCATCCGATGAACATCGCGGAAAACGCAAGGGGTCGATGGTCGCAGTGCCACTCATGGCTCAGAATGAGGTATTGGGTGTCCTCACGCTATCCCATCAGCAAACGGGCTATTTTAATGAAGATCATTTGCGCCTCATGAATGCCAGTGCGGGCGGCATTGCGGTCGGTATCCACAATGCGAATCTCTATAATACGATTGTGGCCGAGACAGAGCGCCGGGGTGAACTCTTGCGCCTCCAGCAAGAAACGACCGGCAAGTTATCGGCTATCTTACAAAGTCTGTCAGACGGCGTGCTGGTGTGTGACCCCGACGGGCGTGTCCTTTCCACGAATGCGGCCGCTGGTCGCATTCTGCAACGCAGTATTGAAGAACTGGTACTCTGGAATTTGCACGACTTATTACCACGCTATCTGGCCGACCACGCAGCCGAAATGCCTTTGAGCGAACTGTTGGCGCGTCCCCTCGATCAGAACCATGAGCCACGCATGTTTCAGTGTATGGCCGAGTTGGGGACGCAGGTTATCAGCTTGACGATGGGGCCAGTATTACGCGAGGAAGATGGTGAGTTAATTGGTGCGCTGCTGGTGCTACGCGATATTACGCGTGAGATCGAGTCTGATCGGCTGAAGACCGAGTTTATTGGCACGATGTCCCACGAACTGCGGACACCTATGACTGCGATCAAGGGTTTCACGCAGTTGCTGGCTATGGGCAGCATCGGTCACATTAATGATACGCAACGGGAATTACTGATTACGATCCAGACTAATGCCGAACGTATGATTGCGATTATTAACGACGTTCTGGATATTACCAAAATTGAAACCGGCAGTATTGATCTGGAACTACGGCCCCTGCATCTCGCCGAGGCATTGAGCGGGGTTATTGCCGATTTACAAGGTCTGATCCGCGATCGCCACCATGAACTGACGGTGAGTATTCCACCTGGACTTCTGCTGGTGCGTGCTGACTCAGCCCGCCTGCACCAGATACTCTACAACATTCTTTCCAACGCCGCCAAATATACGCCGCACGGTGGGCAGATCGAGATCAGCGCCAACGAAGCGCACCTGAGCGAGATACCCGATGCAGTGCGTGAACGTGTGCCAGGTAATCGACGCTATGTTCAGATCAATGTGCGTGATACAGGCGTTGGGATTGCGGCGGAAGAACAGGATCGCATCTTCGAGCGCTTCTACCGCACTGAAAATCCCCTGAAAGTTGAAGCCGGTGGTACGGGATTAGGGCTATCACTGGTGAAACCGCTGGTAGAACTCCTGGGCGGGCAGATCTGGGTACAGAGTACGCTCAACGAGGGCAGCACGTTTAGCTTTATCCTGCCCGCTGTTGCATAACATCACCGTATCGCCCAACTGCCTACTGCCTGCTACGTCGCTGTCCAGGTAGGCCTTGACAGATCGCAACATCTTCTCGCCCCCTCTACTCCCCCCGCTGGGGGAGTGTCCTCATGCCGAGAAACCGATCTTTGCGCAAAAAAACCTGCACTTGAGAGCCGCTCGGAGGGGTGGGGTCAGGGAAAGCAACCCCCATACGCATCAATGTAAGGGCTGCCGCCCTTAAAACCCGTTGCGAGATTCTTGGGGGCCGTAGGCCCGCAAACCCCCAGCCGGAGGCGTACGTTGATGCGTATGGGGGTCAGGGAAAGCAACCCCTTCTGCATGTCCGGGCGGCCGCGGTTCGTCCGTGGCCGTGGGGATGGGACGTGCTGCTGGTGCCCTCTTTTCGCCTTGGGCGAAAAGAGGGCACCAAAAAGAGAAAAGTACTACTCTGCCGAAGGCGAACCCCCTGGGGGGAAGCATGACTGTGTACCGCGTGTGCCTCTGACCCGAGCATGCGGAAGGGTCACGTCGAAACGGTATCAGTTGTGAGGCACCGGATTCGCGGCTTTCGCCTGAGCCGAACGATACCAGGCGAAAGCCGGGAATCCAGGTTTACCATTGCAAAAGGACTGCCATACGAATCCTAATCTGTTATTCGCGCTTATTGCACGCGAGCGAACTTGCGTCGGCCAATCTGAATCACACAGTTCATACCAGGTTCAAGCATGTGATCATAGGCCGTTACTTTCTCACCATCAATCCGTACTCCACCACCATCGATCAACCGTCGTGCCTCGGCCTTACTGCTGACCAGTTTTGCCGCAACCATCAGATCCAGCAGCGTCGTCTGAGACGTAATGGTATGCACGGGAATATCGGAGGGTATCTCCCGCTGGACAAATTGACGGACAAAGGCTTGCTCGGCGGCAACGGCGGCGGCGGCACTATGGAACTGCGTGACGATCTCACGCCCCAGACGCATCTTCAAATCACGCGGATTAACACTCCCGTGCGTGAGTGCCTGCTTGATTTCCATCAGTTCTGCCAGCGGCACATCAGTCAGCACCTCATAGTAGAGTGGTAACACGGCATCGCTCATGGACATGATTTTGCCGTACATATCCTCTGGCGTCATCGTGATGTCCACCGTGTTGTCAAAGGATTTGCCCATTTTGCGCCCATCGGTACCCGGAATAAGTGGCACCAGCAAAATATGTTGTGGCGGCAGGCCCATCTGGGACATCAACTCGCGTCCAGCCAGATTATTAAATTTTTGATCGGTACCCCCAAATTCGACATCGGACTGAATAGCGACCGAATCGTAGGCCTGGAGCATCGGGTACATCAACTCCAGGATCGTGAGCGGCGCACCCGCCTCGTAGCGCTTGCGAAAGGTTTCATGTGCCAGCATCTGGGCCAGCGTAAAGCGTCCGGTCAAATCGAGTGCATGTTCCAGCTTAAATTCGCCAAACCACTCACTCTGCCAGCGCACCTCGGTACGAGTACGATCAACCACGCGGAAGAACTGCTCCATATAGGTACGCGCATTGGATTGGACAATCTCGGCGGTCAGCCGTGGGCGTGTCTCATCCCGTCCACTGGGATCACCGATCTGTGCCGTCCAGTCACCAACAATAAGGACGATCTGATGCCCCAACTCCTGAAAGGCCCGCAATTTACGTAACCCTACCGCATTACCAATATGCATATAGGGCCGACTCGGATCAAAGCCTTGCTTCAGGCGCAACGTGCGTCCACTGGACAGCAATGCCCGTAATTCTGTGGCAACAATCACCTCAGCCACTCCGCGCGTCAACAGTTCATCGAGATCCATTAACATCTCCGTGTGTATCGAGTTCGGTATAGCGGAAGCCGCTCGAACAGAAACGGTCTACAAAGGTTTGGGAGTACCTACCAGGGGTTAGGGGCTGATAGCGACTCTTCTGTGTTGGTACCAGCCTCCCGTGTTCAAGCGGTCTCTTAGGATTGCTATAGTAGCACGGTCTCTGGAACAGTGTCAACCGGGAACAGAGGGTTATGCAGGATGTCGATGCTATTCAGGCAGGTTTGACAGTTGCAACAATACCTGGTCAATCACGTGTGAGGTATCGGGGCTGTAGAAAATCGTCGCATAGGCACCAGCCGACCGGGCGGCATGAGCGGCGGTATTATCAGTGACAATCACCAGTACGGGGGGCGATGTTTCGTAGTGTTCCCACAGCGCCCACAGCGCTGGTTCTTGAACGCGATCCGCAATACATAACGCCATAGCAGGATCACGGGCCAGCAACGTATGGGCAGCAACAATGTCGGCCGCTAATAGCACCCGGTAACCATATGATCGCAGCGTTGACTCCAGGGCGACACTCAGTTTTGGATCGGCACAGATCAGCAATGCCATGGGATATTCCTGCCCACGCCGGTCATCACTCAGGGGATGCTTACTTATGCGTCGTCGATCAATTACGTAACTACTGCCCGGAATAAGCTTGGCCTGGTTTTTTAGCTCGGCGGCAACCTGACTAATATCTTCAACGCTCCGAAATTCACGCCAGTGGGTACTCACAACCGCAATTGATACACTGAGCAATCCGAATTGGCGCGGCATGCCCTGACGATCATACCCTTGCAAATAGCCGCGGCGGAGATCGGCCTCATCATACAGCGTACCTACCCGCGCATCAAATGCGGCTATCAACGACTGACACAATGACTCAACATCAGCGTCTGCATGGATGAGCGCAAAATCATCGCCACCAATATGCCCCAAGAAATCAGCCTCGGGTGCAATGTCCTTTAGTACCTCTGCTAGTAAATGGATGGCCCGATCACCCCGCGAAAAACCATACGCATCGTTGAAGGCCTTAAAGTTGTCCAGATCAACATAGATTAGTGAAAAACCGAGATTCTGGCTCAATCGTCGTTCAATCTCGGACTGTAAGCGAATATTGCCTGGCAATCCAGTTAACGGGTTGTTGACTGGACGTTGGGATGCCCGCCGTAGGAGGCCACGAATACGGGCCAGTAGCACATCAACATCGTAGGGTTTGACGATATAATCATCGGCACCCGTCTCAAAACCAGTAACAACATCGGCTGAGGCACTCCGCGCCGTAAGAATGATCATTGGTAAATGCGCCGTGCGGGTATCATTGCGCAACTGGCGGATCGCCTCGTACCCATCCATTACCGGCATCATTAAATCAATGAGCAATAGATGGGGAGCCTGTTCCTGCGCCATACGCACCAGTTCATCGCCGTTGTGTGCTACCAGCACGTCAAATCCAGCCTGACACAGTGTATCGCGCAGCAACATGCACAGGAGTGGATCATCATCAGCTATTAATATTCGGGTTTGCGTACTCATTATCCAGCCCTATGCGGTAGAAAAGTACCGTAATGCTGCCATGGAGTCGTTCTTCACGTGTTGCCTTCAGTGCTATACTCTACTAAAGCATACCATACGATACAACCTTGTGAAGTCCTGTTTTTTGCGCAAGACCCTGTACCGTATCTGCGCTATAATGATATAGCAATCCTCAATGAGTTATAAAAAACCGGAGTCCAGGCTTGAGCCTGGATAGCGTTCCGTCCAGGCTTTAGCCTGGACTCCGGCTTACCATTGGGATAGGCTTGCTATAATGTGTCTGGGTATATATAAACTACGTTCTATGTAAAATTTACGTACCAAAGGAGTATAAGATGAGTCTGGAGGCCGAAGTGGGCATCAAACGCCAGCGCATTGAGGCGCTGATGCAGCAACACCATCTGGCAGGGTTGTTGCTGGGCCGCAACAGTAGTGTTAGTTGGGGACTGGCCGGCGGTGAAGCGCATCTAGCCCTCAATAGCGAGATAGCCAGTGCTGCATTGCTGTACACACCTCAACGCGATTATCTCCTGGCAGATGCAATAGAGATGCCACGCTTACAGGCCGAGGTGCTACCCGGACTACCGTTTGAACCAATCACGTTCCCCTGGTACGAACCTGATCGTCGTCAACAACTGATGATCGAGCTTACGCATGGTGGGGCTGTCGGCAGTGACATAGCGGCCCCAGACATGCATCTGATGACAGCAGCCGTGACTGCCCTGCGCTATCAGCTTACGCCCGAAGAACAGCAGCGCCTGCGCGACCTGGCTGCACGCACCGGAGCGGCGATTGAGACTGCTGCGGGCGAAATCGCGCCTGGTATGCGAGAATATGCTATCGCTGGTTTGCTGGCCGAAGAGTGCTTCCTGCGTGATATTACCCCTATTCTGTTGCTGGTTGGCACCGATGATCGGGTGGAGCGGTTTCGGCATCCGCTCCCAACCAGTAAGCCCATGGAGCGCTATGCTATGTTGGTACTGAGTGCCCGGCGTTGGGGGTTGGTTGCCAACGTGACACGCTTGATCCATTTTGGGCCAATCCCAGCCGATTTGCAGCAGCGGGCGGCGGCCTGTGCGCGGATCGATGCGGCAATGATAGCGGCTACCCGCCCTGGTACGGCTGTGTCCGAAATGTTCAGCCAGATCCAGGCCGCCTATGCTACCGAAGGGTATCCCGATCATTGGCGTATGCACCACCAGGGAGGAGCAACGGGGTATACCAGTCGTGAATGGCTGGCTACTCCCGATTCGGTCGAAAAGATGCATGCAGGGCAGGCCTTTGCCTGGAATCCTTCCCTACCTGGCGTCACATGTGAAGATACGATCCTGCTTCAAGCTGATGGCGTTGAAATTCTGACCGCCACACCGCAATGGCCGAAACAACCAGTGCAAAGCGGTGCGGTGACAGTAGAACGTCCGTTGATTCTGGAGGTAGATTGAGTGTCGCTGGTTTCGAGTGGATCAACGGCGCTCATGCCACTCGAATAGCCTGATGCCTGAACTGTATTCACGAAACGAGGAACAATGCTATGAGTAATGACTTGCGTGCTGAGGTACTCAACAAGATTGCCCAGCAAAAAATAGAATTTATCAATCTACAGTTTACAGATATTCTGGGTATGGTAAAAAATGTCACCATCCCGGTCGATAACCTGGAAGACGTTCTCGATCACGGTGCGTGGTTTGATGGATCGGCCATTGAAGGGTTTGCTCGCATCGTCGAAAGCGATATGTATCTGGTACCGGATCTGACCACCTATGCCCAACTTCCCTGGTATACATCCGATGAGGTGGCGACGGGCCGCTTTATTTGTGACATTTATACCCCGGATGGTAACCCCTTTGCTGGTGATCCGCGGCATGTTCTGTCCAATGTCATGCGCCAGGCGGCAGAACTTGGCTATAATTACCAGGTTGGCCCGGAACTGGAGTTTTTCTTGTTCAAGCTCAATGCCGATGGCCGAGTCGCGCCCATTCCCCATGACCATGCAGGCTACTTTGATGTCTCAACCGACCATGCGGCCCATGTACGGCATCATATGACCCAGGCCTTGCATGGCTTTGGGATTGAGGTGGAGTCCATGCACCACGAGGTAGCCGTGGGGCAACACGAAATTGATCTCCGATATGGACAGGCCATACGCGCTGCTGATCATATTGTAACGGCGCGTATCACCATGAAGGCAATTGCACAACGGCATGGCCTGTATGCTACTTTTATGCCCAAACCGATCGGTGGGTTGAATGGGAGCGGGATGCATGTGCATCAGAACCTGACTGATTTACTCACCGATCGCAATGTGTTTTATGACCCGACTGACTCCTATGGTTTGTCGAAAATAGGTCGCCAATTTATTGCTGGACTGCTGGCGCACGCACGGGGAATGACCGCCATTCTGGCACCACTGGTCAACTCATATAAACGACTTGTAGCGGGATATGAAGGTGTGAAAAACTATGAAGCTCCCGTGTATTTGAGTTGGGGGCATACCAATCGTTCGGCACTGGTGCGTATTCCCCGCACCAGCAAAGAACGTCCGCAAGCGGCGCGGGTGGAGTTGCGCTGCCCTGATCCTTCGTGTAACCCGTATCTGGCCTTTGCAGTCATGCTGGCAGCCGGGATCGATGGCGTGAAACGCCGCCTCCCGTTGGGTGAAGCCGCTGAGGAAGACCTGTTTCGTGTTGATCCGCGGGCACGTGGGATGGAGACACTGCCTGGCTCACTGGCCGAGGCGCTTGAGGCGTTGCGCCAGGATGAGGTTATTCAAGCTGCATTAGGGCCACATATTTATGAACGATTTGTTGATGCCAAAACCCAGGAATGGGAGTCGTATCTGGGCTATGTGTCCCAATGGGAGCTTGATCGCTATTTGTCGATCTTTTAGTGCTTAGAGATGGTCTAAAAAGGGAGTAGGGGTGGGGCTTCGCCCCGCAGGTTCTTCGTCCGTTATACTGGTTTGATGTGCCCCTTCCGTATGTTTGTGCCATTCGTCCTCCCACGTGCCTGCGTCGCGGCGGGGGCGGAAGCCGCAGGCCCCCACCCATGCTTCTTCTCTGGTGTGGCACGGCTTCGCCGCGCCCTTCCCTCCACATACACCCCGCAGTGGGTGCCGGGGGGCAGCGGCCGAGGGGCGTGGCCTGCCACGCCCCTCCGCGCATCACGTTAAAGGCGGCAGCCCTTACAACCCGTTGCTGTTCTGGCAAAAAAGGCCAGCGACGCTGGCCTTTTTTGCCAGAACAAGAGAGATCCTTGGCGCCTACGGCCCCCAAACCCCCAACCGGAGGCTTACGTTGATGCGCAGAGGGACGTTGCAGCAGCGCCCCACCACGCCCCGTGCCAGCTCTTTCCAGGGAACGTCTCGTTTTGTCGTTTGCGCAAGCGTCAGATTGACCGGCGGATGCGGAAGGTCAACGTCATATTGGTATGAGTCATCTTTCTCTCCAATTTCTGCATGAAATCTCCCTAGAGCGTATCTTGACAGCGCAGTCAGGTTTCAGAATAATAGGAAAGGTATTATTGACAGGAACATCTTATAATTGCAGGAATTCGTTATGAAATTATTAAATTAGATATACAATCACCATTACTATTTGAGGTAGTCTGGCTGTATCAGCAAAATCGCTTACCCGTCCAGTGGGTTATCTGCACCACAGACGTAGATATCTTACTACAACAACAAGATATGTGTACCGCAGCGATACAGCGCATGCCGAGATCCGAAACAATGCTTCTATCACTGCATGCTCTATGCCCACTATGCCGAAATCTCTTTTATTATGCTCATTGTTGTCCTATTACTACAATGAGACTTCGTCCTGGCGGGAGTGCGGAGGCCTGCAGACCCCGCACCAGACCGGGGATTTCGGAGGAAAAGAGGAAAAGTACCGCTCTGTCAAAAGTCAATAAACCGTTGGGTTTGCGTGCCCCGTAACGCGTGTAATTTACGAATTATATAAGATTACCTTTGTCAAAAAGCAATTAAATCTTGGATATTCCTAAATTATTATTTCAGTTCCAGAAACTGAGTAACTTTTTCGCAAAATGAAGAGTTATAATAATCAAGAGAGATAGAGGTAATGCACGATCAAGATATCTCTATCATACCGTTTCGGCTTGAACATTCCGCATGTGCTTGCCAT
>CALANA010000007.1 GCA_937925925.1 uncultured Chloroflexales bacterium
GCATTCTGTATGGAATCTAACGCTATCACAGGAATAAACACGTAGCAGGTGACAGGTGACAGTTTACAGATGACCAGACTGGTTGGTATTGCTTACTGTCACCTGTCACCTGTCACCTGTCACCTGTCACCTGAAGATGTATGCTAAAAAACGAACACTATCTTGAGTTACACACGCGGCCCGCAGCGCTTGCCACGCGCTTACATCTGGTGCCGCTGGCTGGCTATACGCTGCTAACCTTACTCGTTCTGGCTCCGGTGCTGCCCTATGCTCGGCACGCGCTTTTTGGCGGCGAGGTTGCGGCGGTTGATGGCTGGCAGAATGTGTGGAACCTGTGGTGGGTGCATCGGGCGCTCACAAGTGGTCGTAATCCCTTGCATACGCCCTATCTGTATTATCCCACCGGTACCGATTTACACTTGCAAACGCTCAATATCAGCAACGGCCTCATCGCCTTGCCGGTGACGGCGTTGTTTGGGCCGGTTGCGGGCTACCACTTCGCGGTTGTGCTGGCGTTTATCCTGGCTGGTATGGGTGGTTATGCGCTGGCCTTGCATGTCTGTGGGCATCGACTGGCGGCGTTTGTGGGCGGGGCTATCTTTACCTTCGCACCATTCCATATGACCAAGGTGTGGGATGGTCAACTTGAGCTGATTGCGCTGCAATGGCTGGCATTTTATGCCTTCTTTTTGCTGCGTACAGCCGAACCTGGCTCTGAACCACCAGGCGATCACCGAGCCGGGTGGTTCACGATGCGGCAACGTGATGCAGTCCTGGCAGGCATATTTCTGGCGGTGATTGGCTATACCAGTTGGTACTACCTGCTCTTCTTTGCCGTGTATAGCGTGCTGTTCGTTGCACTCTGGCTGATCACGACACCAGGTTGGGCACAACGCCGGGCGCTGCTGGGACACATGCTCGTTGTTGGCGTCGTCGGTGCGGTGTTGCTCGCGCCGATTCTGCTGCCGGCGCTGGCCGATGTGCAGGGTACCAGCACAACGATCAACCCGGATAGCCCGCTCGATCTGATTCTGATCCACTCGGCCAATCTGTTTGATTTCTGGCTACCGAGTTATACGCACCCGCTGTGGGGCGCGGCGGTCAAGCAGTTGGGGTCGCAGTGGCATCCCTACATTCGCGGCTGGAATCTAGCGCTGGGCTATGGTGCACTGGCGCTGGCCGTCCTGGGAGGCGTCGCCGCCTGGCGGGTGGCCTGGCGCTGGTGGGTGCTGGCACTGATCGCGCTGGTGCTGGCACTGGGGCCGCTGCTGCATATTGGCCCGCTGCGCACCCCGATTTATTTGCCCTATGCGCTGCTGCTGGATCTGCCGGGTGTGGGCATTGCGCGTCGTCCTAGCCATTTCGTCGTGATTACCACGCTGCTGCTGGCACCGCTGGCCGCGCTTGGTTTGCGCTGGCTGTTGCACCGTCTGGCACCGACCCGCCGTCCGCTGCTGCTGGCGCTGGTGGTGGTCATTCTGGCGTTGGAATATGCGCCACCGCGCTGGCCACGGCTCGATCCGGTCGTGCATCCCTACTATGCCAGCCTGGCTGGTGCCGAGGGCGCGTTGTTTGATTTGCCCGCCAGGAATGAGTCGAGCGTCCCGCTCCAGGCGCAGATGACGCATGAACTGCCGATTCTGGGTGGCTTTGTCTCGCGCACGCCGGCCTATCCCTTTGCCACACTGACACCGGGTGTTCGCCAACTCTGGACGCTGACCCCGGATCGGGAGCAACTGCTGGCAGCGGATGCCCGTACCAACTTGACAGCGCTCGACTTTCATGATGTACGGCATATCGTCGTTCACTGGGATCTGCTGGAGCCAGGCCAGCGCACCGGGTTGGAACAGATACTGGCGCAGACGCTTCCGGCTGACGCGCAGGTCTATGCGGACGCCACGTTCAGCGCCTATCGCGTGCCGGAGGTTACTGGCCGGCCCTTTGCCTATTTCGGCACAGGATGGCACCCGGAAGAGCAAGCCGAGGGGCGCGTCTGGCGCTGGATGGCGTCAACAGGTGATTTTTTTCTGGTCAACCCGACCGATACGGCACTCCCGGTCAGGCTCGTGTTGCAAGCGCAGAGCTATCTTGAGCCACGTGCGGTTGAGATGCGGTTGAATGCGCAGACGCTGAGAACGTGGCCGGTACAACCGGCGTCCACAGCGACGATCCTGCACCTCCTGCTGCCGCCGGGGGAGCAGCGACTGGCCTTGCACGCGCCGACCGCGCTGGAGCAAGCTGGCGACCGTGAGTTGAGCATTGTGCTGACGGGGATTGTGGTGGAGGGGGATTGGGAGCGTTAGCAGAACGCTAAACATTTAGTCGTTGCTGGTTGTGCGGTTAAAGCGTGAAATGCGTTGCTCAAGATCCGAGACAATCTCTTGTATGGCATGCATGTCTTGTATACGTACAAACGGCGTGAGTTCTTGCAGAATAGTGGACATTTGGGGTGCATGATAGAACATGAGTGTGGTTATGTCATTTTCGTACAACCCAACCCGAGTAAAATCCCCCTGGCGATACAGTGATGGTAATGCATAGAGTTTTAAGAGCAAAAGGCCCGTGATTGTCGCTGAGATAATTGTACGCTCAAAAAAAGGCTGTTCGATAGTGTGATGTTTTTGCACATGGGCAAAGAGTGGATTTTTGGTAAGCAGAAAATCGATCTGGAGTTGTTTATATGTTCCGCGTGCAAAATCATTATCACGGTGAGTGATAATGATTTCTGGTAGTTTTTTTAAAACTGACACATGGACGATCAGGTCAATATCTTCTGTGTTCCGACCCTGAACATACTGGAGCAGTGCGATGCCACCAACGAGAACATAGTTTATTTTACGCTCATGAAGAAGTGTAAAAAGCTCTTTTACATTTTGAAGTAATTCATCCATTGTAAAGGGTGATCCTTGCCAATATTGTGCATTGAACACAACGGCATGACGCACGATTTTTCCGATGTGAATCGGTGATTGCAATTGTCTGGTCATTGTTCATCCTTATGTGTCTTACGTGATTACTGATAGTTTCTTTCGTGCTGATGCGTCTGTGCCAATGATCGAGATGGCTTACAAGATTAAGTGTACTCTACCCGTGCGCTGCTTGCAATATGTGCGCGCTACACTTGTCACACCTTGCGAGATTGACAAAACGGTACGTCATCCTATAATATGCCAGTCTCTCGCATCTGCTATCTGCCGACCATGCAGCACCAGCTACAGCCGGTTGGAATAATTGGTATGCGTAATTTTTGCATCTCTTAATCAGTCGGCCATCGGTAGTTGGCCGTCGGTAAGGTGGAGGTTGTGGTTGTTCAGTGAAGTCACGGAGCGCTACAAAGTGCGCCCAGGCGTTGCTCCCAGACAATCAGATGTGCGTCTGCTGGCTTCTATGGTGCCCTTCCTGTTGCCACGCAAACCTGTGTTACACCTGCATCAGCCCCCTGACATTCATCCGGACATTGTCGGTGGTGTTGCTGCCCAGATAAGCGTTATACCGCGCTTCTTACGGACTGCCTACCAGTTGTTGTTGTATGCCGTTGATGATTGGGTTAACAACCGATCCCTATTTCTTATTTCCTGTTTCCTCATTATTTTTACCGAGGGGCGCTGTGTCGGGGGTAGCACGGAGATCAATAGTGCCTGCTGGCATCGTACCCCCGACGCGATTGCCCGCTCAAGTTACAACTGGTTCACCTGGAATGACGATCGACTGCTGGCCGAGAAATCGCGCTCGGCCCATCGTCGTTCGGTTGAAGAGCAGATTTTGTAGTTGGTAAAGAAGTTCTCCTGATGATACATGTTGTTACGCACAGAGCAAGCTTGCGGATACAGCACCTGGCACACTGGCAAGTACATCTGCTATCGCTGGTCTGTTATGCGCTGCTGGCGATTGTCTCTACGTACCCGTTAGTTCTCTCTATGGATCGCCAGATTATTGCCAACGAGCCGGGGTCAGTGGATGGCTACCTGGGGATCTGGAATGTCTGGTGGACAGCACAGGCGCTCCAAACCGGGCAGAGTCCCTTTTTTACGCCACTGCTGTTTTATCCAGATGGTCTGGATCTCTTCTGGCAGACGCTAAGTCTCCCCCAGGGATTACTAGCCTTCCCAATGACGGTCATGGCAGGGCCGCTGGTGGCCTACAACCTGCTGATTCTGACCGGTTTTCTCCTGGGTGGCTACACGGCCTTTCTGTTTGTGCGCTATGTTGTCGGCAGTAATGCGGCCGCGCTCGTTAGCGGGGCGGTCTATAGTCTTGCACCGTTCCATCTGCAAAAGGTCGTGGATGCTCAACTTGAGGTTGCATCGATCCAGTGGGTGCCGCTGTATCTGCTGGCGCTGCATATCTTGATCGAGCGCCAGCGCTGGCAATGGGCGCTCCTGGCTGGCCTGCTGCTGGTATGGGTGGGACTGGGTAGCTCCTATTATGCGCTGTTTTGCCTGTTCTACACGGGCCTGGCGGCGGCGACGTGGGCGCTTAAACTGCCGCCCGCCGACAACACTGAACAGACGACCGCACCACCAATGCCTGGTGCAATATCCTGGTTGACCCGCCAGTTTTCGCTTCGCACCTTTATCTGGGGCATGACCCCTGCTTTCATCTGGATGCTGCTGATGCTGCCGTTCCTGGTCTCCCTGTTGCAGACGGGCGACGAATATCTGGGTGAGGCGCGCAATTTCAATGCCCGCAGTTCAGCCGACGTGATCTCGTTCTGGCTGCCCAGTCCGCTGCATCCGCTCTGGGGCGGGGCGATTGAGCGCTTTTACTATAGCCTGCACCACGATGCGATGCTGTGGAATGTCTCGTTTGGTCTGGTGGCCATTGCGCTGGCGGCAATCGGGATTGCGACCACCTGGCGCACGAACTGGCGCTGGCTGGTGGTGCTGGGCGCAACGATGATTCTGGCGATGGGTGAAGATCTGCGCGTGTTTGGGGTTGAGACCGGCATTCCGCTGCCCTATCGTCTGCTGGCGGGCTTGCCTGGCATCCGTGCCAGCCATCGCCCCAACCATATCGTGCTGATCAGCATTTTGCTGGTGGCGCTGCTGGCAGCCTATGGTGCTATCGCCCTGTTTCGGCGCTGGCCACGCCAGCAGTCTGTACTGACCGGCGCTCTTATTCTGGCCGTGCTACTGGTTGATGGTTGGGCTGCGCCAATGCCCATGTTCTCGCGTTCCATCCCGCCCGGCTATGCTTACCTGCCGGAACCGGATGGCGGCCTGTTGCCGATACCGATCCATCTCAACCTGTCGCGGAGCGAAAATCTCTGGTATCAGACCGTGCATCACTGGCCGATCATCGGCGGGTTTATCGGCCGTGAGCCACCCTATCCGACCGGACGCTATACGCCTGGTGTGCGCGAGTTGCGCTATGGGCGGCGTGATCAGAACGATATTCTCAATCCAGGCTGGCCGGAACTGGCACGTGAGGCGCTGGCGGCCAACCGGATTCGCTATGTGCTGTATCATCCCGACACCATGGGCAGTTCGTTGCCCACGATGCGCGTCTTGATGGACGAACTGGGCCTTGAGCCGGTGTATGAAGATGATAGGCTGGAGATCTATCCCGTGCCTGAAGTTGCCCAACCACGCCCGCTGGTCTACCTGGGGGCGGGATGGGGTTCGGTGGAGCAGGATGCCGCGCAACGCTGGCGCTGGATGGGCCAGCACGCCGATCTGCGGCTGATCAATCCCTTTGACGAACCGCGGGTCGTACATCTGCACCTGCATCTAGAGAGCTTTGAACAGAGCCGACCGCTGACCCTGTATATGAACGGCACGCTGTTTGGAACAATCGAAGTCAGCCGGGCGGCGATGCGGCGCGTTATCACCCTGATGCTCGATCCCGGCACGCAGGTGCTGACGCTGGAAGCGCCGATTGACGCGGCACCGGGCCGGCAAGGTCGGGCGATTAGCATTGCCTTTATGGGCATTGAGTTGCACCAGGAGCGCTGATGATACACAGTGGAACATCGCCCGTGCGTGGTTTCGCACAGGCAATTGTATCGAGCAAACAGCAGCGCCACATCCGCCTATCCGGTCTGCGCTGCATTGCCAACGAAGTTGCGCTGAACGGCTGGCGCATGCTGTGGTACACCGTCAACGACTTCAGCCTGTGGCGCTTAATCGAGTATCCCTGGGCGACCCGTGCCTTGCAGCTCAAACCGGGCGACTGGGTGCTGGATATTGGCTCCGGTACGTCAACTTATCCGCATATGCTGGCGCGTGAGGGTGTGCATGTGGTGGTGGTGGAACTCGACCGGCAGCGCGTGTTCTGGCAGCAACGTAAGCGCCAGGCGACTGCCCGCGCTGGTGATGGACAACTCTGGCCGCTGGTGGCTGATGCGACGCAGTTGCCCATTCGTGATGCAGTCTTTCCGCGCATCAGCGCCATCTCGTCGCTGGAACATATTCCACAGGATGAGCTGGTGGGCCGCGAGATCGGGCGCGTGTTGACGCCAGGCGGGATTGCGGTGCTGACCCTGCCGTATACCACGCAAGAGCGCACGGCCTTTTTTGCGGACATTAAGCCGTTCCGACGAGTTGCGCCGAATACCTTTGTGCAGGAGGGCAAAGCCGGCTCGTTCTTTCGGTTTTATACCTGGGCCGATATCTACCGTGTATACCTTGAACCGGCTCAGGCGACGCTGACGGCCTGGTGCGGCTTTGGACGGCGCGTATTGAACGGTATGTATCACGAGACAAAACGCAATCGCTATTGGCGCAGGTTCATCTTAAAAGACTGGCTCCTGGCAACCGTCGTGCATCCGCTGGAGGAACGATTTGATCCGAGCGATCCGCTGTATGTGATGCTGGCGCTGGTGAAGCGTCATCCATGATGGGCACGCAACGACGGTGGGAGCAGGAACGCGCGCAATGGGGTCAGGCAGGTCGTAGCGGTGTTGCATGCAACGCCTCTCCATTACGTCATCGCTATCGTTCTAGTCATCCGCATCTGCTGGCGCTGATTATCTATACACCGTTGTCCATTCTGGTGACGTGGCCAGTTGCTATTAATTTTACCAGAGGCATTGTTGGCCGTGTAGAGGGGGTGGATGCCTATCAGAATGCCTGGAATCTATGGTGGGTCAGCTATGCCTTGACCCACGGGCTTTCACCATTTACCACGCCACTGCTCTACTATCCCGATGGTGTCAGTCTGTTCTGGCAAACGCTCGGATTTTCACAGGGTCTTCTGACGTTGCCGGTAACGTTAACTTTCGGCCCCCTGGCTGCCTTTAACTTTATCGTGATAACCAGCTTTATCCTCGCGGGGTATTTCACCTTTGTGCTGGTGCGCCACCTGACTGCCAGCACGCCAGCCGCGCTTGTTGCGGGTACCGTCTTTGCTTTTTCGCCATTTCATCTGGAGAAAGTGCTGGATGGGAATCTGGAGGTAGCCGCGATTCAGTGGGTGCCCTGGTTCGTTTTTGCCTTGTATCGGCTGTTGGAACGGCAAACATGGATCTGGGCCTTGCTTAGTGGAGTCGGGTTGCTCTGGGTCAGTCTGGGCAGTTGGTACTACGGTCTTTTTTGTGTCATCTACACCGGATGCGCTATAATGACCTGGTTACTCTTTCGGCCTGTTGCTCAGGGAGTACGCTGCATGTTCTGGGGCAGTATCCCGCTGGCGCTATGGGTACTGGTTCTGGCACCCCAGATAATGCTGCTCGTGCATAGCGGTGATGTGATGTTGTCCGATATGCGCGGTATTCTGGTGGAACGTTCGGCAGATCTTATGGATTTTTTTCTTCCAAACCCGGTGCATCCCTGGTGGGGGCATAGCATCGCAACGATGCGCGCCTCAATCTATCCGCATGCGGTGCTGTGGAATGTGGCCCTGGGATCGGTCGGTATAGTGCTAGCCGTCGTCGGCAGTGTGACGACATGGCAGCATTCCTGGCGCTGGATGGTCTTGCTCCTGGCAACGTTGCTGCTGGCGCTTGGCCCGACGTTACGCATCGCAGGCCATGATACCGGGATACCGCTTCCATTTACGCTGCTGAAAGATCTACCGGGGATTCGAGCCGGTCAGCGCCCCAATCATATGGCGCTGCTTTCTAGCTTGATGGTCGCAATCCTGGCAGGCTATGGTACGGCCTGGATGTCGGAACGTCTCGTTCGCAACACAGAAAGGATCAGAAGGGATCGCTCCAGATGGTGTCTAGGTCTCACCCTGATCGCAGCCATTGTTACCATTGATGGGAACGCAGGATTGCTGGCGGTCGTTGAACGACCGGTACATCCCTTCTATACCACGCTGCCTGAACCGGATGGAGCCGTATTACCGCTACCCCTCTATTACAATATTAATCGGAGCGAGAACCTCACGCCCCAGATGGTGCATGCCTGGCCGATTCTGGGCGGATATGTGGCACGCCCACCGGCATATCCCTTTATCACCTACACTCCCGGCATTCGTGAGCTAGAGTCTGGATACGCTGAAACGGATGACATTCTCAGCCCGGGTTGGCCCGAATCGGGGCAGCGGGCGTTGGCTGCGTATGCTATTCGCTACATTACGCTCGATCTTACCAGCGGGAAGGACAGGTATTTTGCTCTGGTGCGCGCTCGGTTGCAGGAGCTAGGGGTTGTCACACCGCTGGTGGCCGATGCTACCCTGGAGGTGTATGCGGTGCCCCGCTCATGGGCCGTGCAGCCGGTTGGCTTTCTGGGGCCAGGCTGGCAGGCGCTGGAACGTGAAGGCGAGTACCGCTGGCGTTGGATGGGTGCTGAGGCCGAAATCTGGTTGATGAATCCGCTCGCCGATCCGGTCGTGACAACAATCACGTTTGTCACTGCCAGTTATCAGCAGCAGCGTGCGTTGCAGCTTGTGCTGGACGATAGACCGCTGGGGTACTTCTCAGTTGCGGCTGATCAACCAGCAGTACAGCACATCCAGTTGCTCTTGCTTCCGGGGGAACATCGGTTGACGCTGTATGCCGAGGCAAGCCCTGATCCGCAACGTGCGAACATGCCTATCAGTGTGCGCGTGTTTCAGATAGACACCGCATTTCGTACTCCGTTCAGCACCGATCAGGTGTTGCCTTTATCTCCGCAACAGAATGTAGAGGTCTCAGGATCGTGAGATACAGGGATATGAAGACGATCTCGCCCATACAACAGCATGGCTGGCTTGCGATCAAACCCTGGGTAACCTGGCAACTACGGCACGTTGTTCTGGAAGTAGCCCTTGCCATGCTGTTGCTGTCTGCGGTGGCGGGCGTCTCCCTGTTTGCCCGGCTCCATCTGCCGCGCTATGTCATCGATCTAACAGTCCCGATGCCCGCTGACGATCTGAATATGGTCGGGTTTCACGCCCTGGAGCGCAACGAGTCATTCACCTATCGCTGGTCAAGCGGTTACGCCTTCGTTCAGTTGCCATCCGGCTATCATGCTGCACCGCGCTATCTGGCTTCGGCGCGTGTCTGGGCAGCTCACCCGCAGGTGCCGCAACCGTTGACCTTTTTAGCCAATGAGCGCGAACTGGTGACGGTGCTGCCCGACCGTTCATTTCGTACCTATTATTTACTCCTGGCGACACCGGCGGATGGTGAAGCGACGTTGCGCTTTGCGCTCCAGACAGTGCCGTTCAGTCCACTCGGCGATGTCCGCGCGTTGGGCGTCATCTTGACGAACATGACTATCCAGCCACTGCCGTACCGCGACGGGTCAGTGGCGCTACTGCTGGCGTCTGGTCTGGCCGGACTGTGGGGATGGATGCGCTGGCGCGGCGGCACCAGGGGTAGCACACTGCTGGTATGCGCCGTGCTGGCGACATTCCTGCTACTACTGTATGCGCTCTATCGTCCGGCACCACTGTGTTATTCCTGGCTGGCTAGTGTTGCGCTGCTTGCCAGTGCGGCCGGTATGCTCATCGTTCAGGCTACTGCCGCACGCCTGGCACTGGCGCTGTTGACAACGCTGGTGAGTTTTGGTGGGACGCTCTGGCCAGGCTGGTTTTCCGATGATGCCTTTATTTCGTTCCAATATGCCAAAAACCTGGTTGCCGGGCACGGTCTAGTCTACAACATTGGCGAACGGGTTGAAGGCTATACCAACTTTTTGTGGACGATGCTGGCGGCACTGGTACTCTGGCTGGGGCGCGATCCCGTGTTCTGGGTGTATGTGGCGGGCGTGGTGCTGGCTCCGACCATTGTCCTCCTGACGTGCTGGCTGGCACTCCGG
>CALANA010000008.1 GCA_937925925.1 uncultured Chloroflexales bacterium
GGGGCGTAGAGGCGTTGCATGCAACGCCTCTACGCCGAAATCCCCTTTAAGGAACATGGGCGGGGGCCGCAGGCCCCCGCCCCCCCGCTGCGACGCAGTCTCGTTGGCGTACGAATGGCAAGAACATGCGGAATATGCAAGTCGAAACGGTATAAGGAGATGATGATATGAGTCGCAAACGACGTGCTACGCCTGCAACCGGGCGTGGCAGCAAGCGAGCGGCGGTCGCATCTGGATCAGCGCAGCGTAGCATTCCGGTTGCCTGGCTGGTGTCAGGTTTGTTGCTCATAATTGGGGTTGGATCGGGCTGGTGGTTGATTGGCCGCACGGCAAGCAGCGAGAACGGTGCTGTGCCAGCCTGGGCCGGCAGCATTGGCGGTGTGGCTGACTGCCGCGAGTTGCCACGCTTCAGCGAGCGCCTGGGCTACAAGGATCGGCTCGGCATCAGCACCAGCGAGCGCAACTATGTGGGCCTGGTCATCTTCGATGGACGCATGCCGCTCACGGCGCCTGTGCCAGAACGTGATCTGCACCAGGAACCGTCGTGGAGCGAAGCGGGCACGCTGGGACCGTTCGTGCTGGATCGACAGGGCCACATCTACACTGCGCCTGTGCCGCGCACCGCTGTCAGCGACAACCCGCCCGATGTACAGAACACGATCTACCGAGTTGACAGCGACACCGCCGTCATGCAACCCTACCTCACCCTGCCCGATGCGCCGCCCGCCTCGCCCCAGAACCCCTTTGGCATTCTGGGCATGGCCTACGATTGTGATAGCGACGCACTGTATGTCAGCACGGTGGCTGGCTCGACCCTGAGTGCCGAACAGGGACAGATCGTGCGCGTTGATCTGAATACCGGCACCGTCAGCCCGCAGGTGGTCGGTGTTGATGCCATTGGCCTGGGGGTGTTTCGTGGTATACAGGGCAAGCGCCTCTACTTTGGGCTGGCACGCGAGTCAGCGCTGGCGTCGATAGCGCTAGACGCGGAGGGGCATGCGGTGGGCGAGATACGCATCGAGTTGAGTCTGGCCGATCATGCGGGAGGGATGGGCGAGCCAAAAGTTCGTCGTGTCAGCTTTGAGCGCGAGACGATGACGCTCTATATCGTACCATTCAACTTCAACTTGCGCGCCGTGTCCGAGCAACAACAGGTGATCGTGCGCTATCGCTATGATCAACAAAATGATGGGTGGGTGGTTGTGCCGTAGACGCAAGATATGCGGCGTTTTCAGGTGAGAGGGGAGAGGTGACCAGGCCTGGTGCAACTTTCTATCTTCTGTCCCCTCAATGGTAAGGCTCTTGGTTTAACGCAAAGGCGCAAAGGGGCAAAGGCGCAGAGGGTATGTTTGTATGGTGAGGCAGACAGAGCCATGAAGGAGTGATGCCGTCAGGCGATCGTGCGGCGTGTGGCGTGCAGCGCACGGCGACAATGGGACGCCGCCCATCCCATTGCCTCTGCGTCCTTGCGTCTTTGCGTTAACAAGCGATCGTGCGGCACGCGATGTGTGGCATGCAACCACTGCAACTATAGAAGTGACAACCCGATGACATATACTGAGGAGCAGGCCTGTACTGCACTTCCTATCAACGAAAATAACTTTAATAACTTCTGTATAATGCCTTATGGACTGCTAGTGGCTCACATAAAAGCAGCGATGCTTGATTTTGTTGACTTTCTGTCGTTTATCAATACCCAGCTACACGACAAACACCCAGACTTGAAACGATGTTAATGCCTGCAAACTTCAGCAGCATTGTAGGGGAATATATGTCAGCAACAATTCCCAGGTATTGTAATAGTCTTGTCAAGAATCGTCATCATAATGGGCATCCCGACCTTATTCCAGCAGGCATGTATGTCAATAACTCTGTACAATATTCAAGTGTGGGAATAGAGATAAAGGCATCACGGTATAAACGTGCATGGCAAGGACATAATCCTGAAAACGTCTGGCTAATGGTCTTTGTCTTCAACAGCGACTCGGCTCGTAATACGACACCTAAGCCTTTTGAGTTTGTGAAGGTTGTTGGGGCACAGCTAGACAGAGAGGATTGGAAGTTTTCAGGGAGGTCAGCCCAGAGTCGTAGAACGATTACGGCGAGCGTAACAAAAAGCGGCTATGATAAGATGATGGCTAATTGGATTTATGACACGTCTGTTGTTTGAAAATCAAATAAGGGTATTTGGTCTGCTGTTGTATCCATTGATAGTGCCGCTAGTTTTGGTATTGCCTGCGCACCTATCTCGAAGTAATCAGCATAGCGTTCGATACCGATACACGTAAGGCCCAGGGCTTGTGCCGCAGCAACCGTAGACCCGGCACCCATAAAAGGATCGACAATTATTCCTCTGCCGAGCGGTAGAGCAGCCCGTACAACCTGGCGTAAGAATGATTGCGGTTTTAAGCTCGGATGGTCGGCTATATCACGTTCACGCCGCGGAGTGCGTTCGCTGAGAATCACATCATTAAATGGCTGGTCAGCACTAATGCGCCGCATGCCACCCGTTTCGTATAACCGCAAACAATCACTTACGGTCATTCTCGGTGGGAGCGGTTTTCTGAGGATACCCCATGGCTCATAGCAACTGCGCGGCATTGAGCAGACATCAGGGAATGCCGCCTCAGCATTCTTGGGCCGATCGCCACCGCGAAAAGTGCGAACGAGACGAATAAGCTCACCGCGAAATTCGAGGCCACTATCTACCAGCGCAGAAAATACAAGCTGCGAGAGAAAGGCATTCGTCGCAATAAAAATATGTCCACCTGGACGAAGTGCATGGAGCGCAACCTGCCCCCATTCTACAAAGAAACGATGTAAAGCTGCTCTTTCCTTCGGATTTAAGGCTGTAAATCTAGGCAGCGGTGAACGGCTACTTCCATCAAACGCTGGCGGAATGCGCCAGATACCGCCGTTTCCACGCACGCGCTTTTCAATTTGATCAACATCGTATTCTTTCACTCCATACGGCGGATCGGTGACAATGCTGTGAATGCTATTTTCGGGAACACGGCGCAACCACTCAAAGCAATCCGCATGCACAATGAGCGAGGAACCAGATCGAATATGGGTATAGTCAAAGATGAAAGCATCAAGGCTATCCATCGTTATTATTCCTTTACTGATGCACCAAAAGAATAGGTCGGGCTAAGTTCACGGATGACTTTCCCCAGTTCCTGACGATCATACTCAGGTGCAGCCAATATGCTTTCCAGATCAGCCATGCTGAGGAGGATTGCTTGAGGTGCGTTCCGACGCTGAATAATATATCGGGTACTATTCTGAACAACATCGTCTAATATACGCCCAAAGTTATTCTGCACCTCAGTTGAAGCGATACGCTTTGTGCCCATAAGTATCTCTCTTCATTATATTAGCTATATTAGCTATATTAGCTATATAATAGCCTGCCATATGCAGCCTGTCAAATCTTACCTTGACCACTTGAGCAGTTCAAACAACAGGTTATAGCTGACTGTCATTGCAGGGCGTAGGCATCCCTGAGTCTGACCCGTGTACGTAGCGCCGGGGCGCGGCCGGCCGCCGTTCCGAGTGTGGTGGATGCTGCTGTAGCGCACGGCGTGTGGTGATGTAGCGCGTCCCTCCGGGGCGCGGCCGGCCCGTTCCGAGTGTGGTGGACGCTGCTGTAGCGTACGGCGTGTGGCGTGCGGTGTGCGATAAAGGCTCTTGTTTTAACGCAAAGGCGCAGAGGGTATGTTTGTATGGTGAGGCAGACAGAGCCATGAAGGAGTGATGCCGTCAGGCGATCGTGCGGCGTGTGGCGTGCAGCGCACGGCGACAATGGGACGCCTATCATCCCGTTGCCGCTGCGTCCTTGCGTCATAGTGTTATCAAGAGCAGGTTCCTCAGCTACCCATCAATACTGCAACATGGCATAATACGACTGCTGCGCGGCTTCACGCGCATCCTTGAGGGTAAAAATACCCTGCTCTGCCAGCAAGGAAATCAGTTTGAGAAAAATCTCGCCCGTAACAATCGCATCGCCCAGAGCTGTATGACGACCAATAATGTTCACGCCCAGGCGTTGTGCAATGGCTTCCAGACTGTGATCGGTCAGCGATGGATGCACAACGACCGAGAGCAGCAGCGTATCCAGCACGGGTTGAATGAACTTGATACCGGTTTGTGTCTCTTTCAACTGCAAAAAGCGCATATCAAAGGCCGCATTATGGGCCACCAGCACTGTATCCTCGGCAAACTGATAAAAAATGGGTAACACCTGTTCAATCGTGGGTTGCCCCTGGAGCATGTCCGGCGATATACCATGGATACGTACTGATTGTTGTGAGACCGAGCGTCGGGGATCGATCAGTTGCTCCATAGCCTCATGGCGCAACAGGCGGCCGTTCACCAGTCTGATGGCACCGATCGCAATAATTTCATCACCTTCTGAGGGATTTAAGCCTGTTGTTTCAGTATCAAAGACGGTATAGGTGAGTTCGGTAAGTAAGCGTTGATCCAGTTCAGGCTTCTGCCCCGGCTGATTAAACAGATCAAAATCATAATATTTGGGACGGCTTTCGGGCGTTATCTGTGGCAGGATCGTTAATTCCAACGGTGGTTCAGGTAAGGCAATTGGTAACAAAAGTCGAAAGTAGGCCCGATTCGTCTGTTTGTCGGTATGACACCAGACTTCACCTTTGTGTCGTTCTGCCACATCTTTTAACGTCAGCGGCGTCCCATTACCGTTGGTCACGAGCGCCTGCGTTTCCCAGGCATGCAGGACTTCGGTCTTAATCGGCGGGCCGTGCCAGATCATATCCAGGCGCGCAAAGCGTCCACTCTGTTGCAAATCAAACGTCACCTCCTGAACATTACATTGATCGCGCAATCGGCGCATAATATAAGTCATAGCCTGGACGATCGAATAACTGTCAATTTTGATCCAGAGGGCAGTATCAACCGTCTCGGCGTGGGTCTCTACGTGTAACTTGTTCTTAAACTGGCGCTGCAGCGCCGATATCAGATCGGTACCATGCATATCCTCCAACGGCCATTGTGACTCCAGATATTCACCCGACTCGCGCAGCGTGCGATCCAGTTGCGTACTCAAGGCAATCGACTCTTCGCGAATAATTTTGGTAAACAGGTTCAGATGATCGCGCCCCATATCTGGATATTCGAGTATGGTCTCAATTGCCGCACGAATATTGGCTAGAGACGAACGGGTATTTTCAACAATCGACTGGAGTAATATATCTTTACGATGACTCACTTCGTATCTGCGCGTAATATCCTCAATAGTAAGCACAAATCCCGTAATTCCTTTATTTTTATGGTGAACGGCAGTCATACTGACCCGGATCAACTGCCCACCTCTGGTTGTGGTGACAAAGTGCGAAACGGATTGGCTGTTGCCCTGGTGCAGATTGTAATGGAGTTGCTCCAGCGCATGGACAACAATTGTGCGCTCAATAATCGCAAAAATCGAGCGCCCTAACCCCACCAGTCCACCTATCCCATTGGTCGTTAATTTATCGGTGCTGTAATTGAACAACTGACGCGCCCGGTTGTTATACAGCAAAATTTGCCCTTCAATGTTACAGACAAGAACGCCCTGGGTAAGCTCCGACATTAAGGCTGCCAGAATGTCTTTTTCTTCTTCTAAGTCGGCGCGGGCACTGCGGATCCTGGTCTCAACATCAATCTGCAGATCTTGATGCCGGTCGGCAAAGGTGTTGATGATCTGCGCCAGTTGCCGAGTTTCGGACGGGCCAGTCGGAGTAATTCGATGATCAGGATTGGCGCTAAGGATCAATTTGGTTTCTTCGTGCAACCGCGTTGCATGAGTATAGATGCTAAATAACTTTTCTAATGCCGAGCCAATGCCGACCAGCAGAAAAAAAGCAAAGATAGCAATAATCCCGATCCGTTCTGCCAGGATTTTACTAATCAAGGCCTGTTCAGCGACCTCCAGGTTGTACCAGATAATCAGGACACAGGTACCAATGATATACACGATGAAGGTAAACAAGCCTGCAACACTCAGGAAGAACTTTACTTTCAGGCTCATGTGGTACCTCCCAACAGTTCGTGAACCTTGGCTACCAGGTCTTTGGTTGAAAATGGTTTGGTGACATAGGCATTGGCTCCAAGCGCCAGACCTTTGGTGGCTTCAATCTCTCGCCCCTTGGCTGTTAACATAATAATCTGAACGTGCTGCCAGGCAGAATTTTCTCGTATTTTCTGGCACACCTCATAGCCACTTAGCAGTGGCATCATCACATCCAGTAGTATCAGATCTGGCTGAAATGCACTGACCTGTGCCAGTGCCTCTTCACCATTTCGTGCAATTCGTACCTCATAGCCGCTGCGTTGAATCAAAAACTCAAGAGAGGTGACAATATTCGGTTCATCATCCACAATTAAGACTCGTTTTGCCATGACCTAGCTCTCCATAACACTTCGTAACCGTCGGTTCACATGATCGCTATCCGCCCGGAGGTCAGGATGCGCGATCGATGACTTCAGTCGCATCCCACATTTGCTCATGGATACACACGATCGGTTGATCTGAATGCGCTGCTAAGGGGAGCGTGAAAGAGAACGTCGCCCCGGCGTCAGGCATGCTTTCCACCCATAAATGCCCACCAAAATGGTTAATAATATGCCGACTAATGGGCAAACCTAAGCCGGTTCCCTGGGGTTTATCAGTCAAGGTATCCCCCACCTGGCGAAACTTATCGAAGATAATCCGTTGATCTTCAGGACGAATACCAGGGCCGTTATCACGCACATCAACACGCAAGCTATCTTCATTGGCGTGCAAGCTCACAGCGATCATACCCTTGGTTTTATCACAAAACTTGACAGCATTGGAGAGCAGGTTTAGCAACACCTGCATTAATCGATCCCGATCAGCTTTCACTGGAGGAACATGATCGGGTAAATCCACATGGAGTTGAATATGTTTCTCGTTAAAAAGCTGACTGGTTGAAGAGAGTGAGTCTTCAATAACCTCTTTGAGATCAACCGCAACGATATTCCATTTGGCATTGCCTGACTCGATTTTGGACAGATCCAGCACCTGGTTAATGAGGCGCGTCAAACGTTCGCTTTCCTTCACAATAATGTTGAGAAACTTGATGCGCTGCTCAACTTCGAGGTCAGGATGATCAGATAAAATTTCTGAAAAAGCACGAATAGACGTCAGAGGAGTGCGCAACTCGTGCGTCACGGTGGAGATAAAATCATCTTTCAGCCGATCGAGTTCCTTGAGTTGTTCATTCGCCGCTCGTAGTTCAGCCGTTGCCGCCTCTAATTCCTGTGATTTCTGCTCCAACTGGCGACTATAGGCGCGTACCTGCGAAGCCTCTTCCAGGATCTGCATCACCTCACTGGTACCCAGCGGCTCTTCCTTGACTGCTGAGGCGAGCATCACGCGCGCCGAGGCTGCGCCTATCGTGCCTGCCAGTTGCATCTCGGCAAAGTGGACGAATTCTGCATCAGGTTCAAGTTGATCGGAGTTGCTCAATCCTCGTCGTTCGACATACCCGGCGATAGCCTCTTCGGCGCGACTCGGCCCCAGAAAGCGGCCCAGCAGGGTGCGCAAATCGACCATAGATGCCGTGCCACGCCAGAAACGTGAGCCACCACCAGCCTGTGATTGCTGAAAGATATCCACAAACAGGGTGGCCTGAGTGTGTTCTACCGCGCTATGCTTGCCCGACAAGGAGAACCCGATATAGGCACCCGTATTTACCAGCAGGCTCCAGATCAGCGTATGCGTAATATGATCCAGCCCATCCAGTCCGAACAAAGCATATGGTCTGAGCAGCGCGATGCCAAATGGCCCTTCTGTCACGATACTCGACGGGAGCCAGAACGAGCCAGTATAAGCCAGCGAGGGCAGCAATAACGTGTAGCCCCAGACAACAAATCCCAGGGTTAAGCCAATCAAGGCACCCGAATGGCTGCCCCCCTTCCAGAAAATACCGCCCAGGATGGCCGGGGCAAATTGGGCCACGGCCGCAAATGATACTAATCCAATCGACACCAGCGCCGACTGGGATCCAATCAGGCGAAAATAGATATATCCGAGCAACAGCACCAGGATAATCGTGCCGCGCCGAATATGCAGTAGCAGACCGCTCAGATCGGGTTGCTCCGTCAGGCGTAACCATTTCTGGCGCAACAACACCGGCATCACGAGATCGTTGCTTACCATCGTACTCAGCGCAATCGTCTCCACAATCACCATGCCGGTCGCAGCCGAGATACCGCCAATGAAGACCAGGAGCGCCAGTGATTCTTGTTGATGGAGCATGGGCAACGCCAGCACAAAATAGTCCGGTTCAATGGTACCTGCCGGCAATTGCAGCAACCCGGCGAAGGCGATCGGCAAAACAAAAATATTAATCGCCAGCAAATACAACGGAAACAGCCACATCGCTTTGTTGATGTGCGACTCGTCTACATTCTCAACCACAGCTATCTGGAACTGACGCGGCAAAAACATAATTGCCAGCATCGAGAGGAAATTCAACCAGGCCCAACTCTCATAACTTCCTGTTGTTTCGTTGAACAGCAGAAGCGCAGAGAAATCATCATTCGCGGTTGCATGCGCAAATACATCACCAAACCCCCGGTACAGACCAAAGGTAACAAACAGACCCACGGCTAGAAAAGCCAGCAACTTCACCAGCGACTCGAAGGCGATCGCGGCCACCATCCCCTCGTGCCGCTCCGTCACATCTAGATGGCGCGTACCAAAGACAATCGTAAAAGCAGCAAGTAAGATAGCTACGTACAACGTCTTGTCGCTGATAATGGGGATCGTATCCACATCCGCTGGCATCATAATTGCTGGATACTCTAGCAGAATACTGAAGGTATGTGACACGGCCTTCAGTTGCAGGGCAATGTAGGGAATAATCCCCACGACAGCAATAATTGTCACCAACCCACCGAGGAGGGTGCTTTTGCCATATCGAGAGGCAATAAAGTCGGCAATCGAGGTAATCCGGTAGGTCTTACTAATGCGAACGATTTTGCGCAGGACGAACCACCATAGGATCGCCATTAAGGTTGGGCCGAGATAAATAGGCAGAAAGCCAATACCGGTGTTAGCGGCACGCCCCACACTGCCATAAAACGTCCAGGATGTACAATACACCGCCAGGGAAAGGGCGTAGATGTAGGGATTACTGATAATACTACGGCCAGCATCGGCCCGCTTATCGCCATAATACGCAATGGCGAACAGGATGCCAAGGTATGCAAATGAAACGACAAGAATGATCCAACTCTGGAGCATATCTCAACGTTACCTATCATCCCCCCTCATTCCCCCTCCTCCGCAGGGGGAGGTAGGGGGGGGATCACACTAGCGTGGCTTTTCCATAATCAGCACTATGAGGACGATCAATCCGAGCCAGGCGCTAAACAGATAGACATATAACAACGGTATACCAAAGATGATTGTATGACGGCTAAACACGGCGAGCAAAGGATAGTTAAACAGCAAGCATCCGAGTAAAAACAAAGCAATGAAGCGTTGTCCTCGCACATCTTTCTGTTTCATACAGGTTCCTTACCGTGGTTGCCAGTCACATCGAACTGGATCATATTTCGATAAGATCAAGCGGCAAGAGATGATATAGCAAGCGATGGATTGTGAGAAAACCGAAGGCCCGACTGTCGCCTGGGTAGTACTCCGTTCAGGCAAAAGCCAGGACTCCGATTGACCATTGGGATAGGCTTGGTATCTATTGGCCATTTCTGCTTGTCTGGCATCATCGCGCTAGCAGCTTATTGTACAGGATTGTATCTTTGGTATCTGGCAGAACATCAATGTCCTAACCTGCATCCTTAACGAGTACGGCCAGAGGGTCTTCCCCGCTTCTTTGCGGTACGATCGTAAGGTTCAGGCTTATGCTATGCTGCAAATTCTACCACAGTTTTGAACATTGGCGTAGCGCATTCTGGCAGTTACGCAATCTGCCCTGTCTGAAACGCCAGGGCGACACTCCGTTGTACACGGGCGATAGCCTGAAACGCTTCTTTCAAATCACGTTGTTCCACAGCGCTAAGTTGTCCGTAGAGAATATGATTATCTGGTGTATGCCCACTCTGAATTTGTTGATACTGGTGGCGCAACCGCAGCAGACTCAGAAGTTCAAAGGCCGCCGTCAATTCTTCCAATCCAGTGGTACTCAACTGGCTGGCAGGCGTAGACATACGCAACCGCGCCAGGGTATTGGTTGCCGCACATCCGGCTTCAAGGGCAAAAAGGCGTGCCAGATCGACGATCAAGGCCGTGCCACGCTGCTTCAGATTAAGGGTTTCGCGTCCGGCAGCGTTTCGTTCGGTGACAATCTGACGAAAAAATCCGAGCGGCACCGTCTGCTGCTGGGCTGTACGCGCCAGGCGTGCCAGAAAGATTTGCTGCTCACGTGCTTGCAGCAAGATGGGCCGTAGCGCTGTCTCGGCGTCCAGTGTCCCATAGACACGCCGGAAATCAAAGAAGATCGTCACCTGTAGCAACGCCTCTTCGTCGGGTGTATGAATCCAACGCTCAAAGTAGTTTTGCCAGACCGAAAGCGGCTGTCGCCATTCAGGATTGGTCGCCATCACATTGCCGGGACAGCGTGGAAACCCGCAGGCAACCAGTTGTTCCACCACCTGTTCAGCCAGGGCAGCAAAGTAAGCATCCGCATCCGGCGGGGCATGATCGGCATACACCAGCGCGTTGTCCTGATCGGTATGCAGAGTCTGTTCATAGCGGCCTTCGCTGCCTAGCACAAACCAGTCGTAGGCACAGGGTGGCGGGCCAAGGTGACTCTCCGCATCATGGAGTAGGCGTGCCAGCAGCGCATCGTGGGCAATCGAGACAATCCGTCCGATGTCACTGAAACGTGCGCCCGTTTCTAGCAGTGTGCCTACTGTTTCCGTAATATGATCGGCATAGGCACGCAACTGGTCGATCCCCTGGGCCCGGGCCAGTTGCTGCGAGAGAAAAAGTGGGCTGTGACTACGCCGCCGCATAATGTCTGTACGCGTTACCAGGCCGATAATCTGATCATTCTCACTAATCGGCATCTGGTGAATGTCATTTTCCAGCATGATCAGCAATCCTTCCAATACCAGGCTATCGGCCGGCAAAGTCAAAGCGGGTGAACTCATTACTTCGGCAACCAGTGTACTGTCTTTCAAGCCGGTTGAGAGGACACGATTACGCAGATCACGGTCAGTAATAATACCGGGTGGCGTGGAAGTAACCACCAGGCTGGACACATCATGTTCACGCATAATCTGCGCTGCCTGGCGCACAGTGGCCTCTGGCCTGACCGTGATCAGGCTACGCCGTACCAGGTCGCGCAGACGCAACTGGAACAACACTGGATCGGCATTGGTGTAATGGGCTTGCAGGCGATGGCTCAGGCGCTCAATGGCCGAGTCGGTAAAAAAACGGGCGAATGCGGGGTAATCGCGGCGCAACTGGTGAAAGATGCTGGCGGGCAGGCGATACACCCAGGTCTCGCTGCAAGCGCGAACGGTTGCAATTGGTGGGCGCTCGCGGATCAACGAAGGGTGCCCAAAAAACTCCCCGCTACCCAGCGTCTGAAAAACACGTATGCCCTGTTCTTCTTCACGGAGCAGATCGACACTGCCCTGGCGTACCATGTAGAGATACTGGTTAAGATTGCGCCCCTGTACCAGAATATTCTCGCCAGCAGCAAAATGCTGGCACTCGACGACACGCGCTATCTGTTCCACCTGGCTCAATGAGAGTTGGTTAAACGGCGGGTAGTGATGGAGAAATTCGATAATTGTATGTATTGTGTCTTCCATCGCATATGTCTTTACGAGACAAGATTTGTACATACTTTCCAGTGCGAAAGTATGTCGTAACGACTGTAGTCGTTCCTAAAGCTGTAGCGCAACTGAAGGTGTCACTACCACAGTCACATCAAATCGTAACAACCTTATGATATGATCGTAGTTATTATCTCTGGCTGTGGCGCTGCTACGGCCACCCGGCGCACGAACCACGAATAAAACCTTCATATTAAAGCTGAAATCCTAACAAAAAGCTCTCACCTCAGGTTCCTAAGGTGAGAGCAACGATAACCCGAAGAAAACACGACATCCGATAGACACGTAATCAGTAGGCACAATCGGTGTGGATCACCCGCAATCCACCGATCATGAAACTGGCAACCGCTTTTCAATGAGCAGGCGAATAGCGGTACGTTCCTCGTCATCGATGGCAACATCAATGAAGGAGGGAATGCACACAATATCAATACCTTCCTCATTCAAATAACTGCGCGCAATGGCCACCGCTTTAATGGCCTGATTGGTCGCGCCAGCACCGATAGACTGCACTTCGGCCATCCCACTTTCACGGATCACACCAGCAATCGCACCCGCGACAGCACTGGGCCGTGAACGGGTTGAGACCTTTAAGACTTCAGTTGGGCCAGGTTGCTGGGTTTCGATCGTTTCACCAACAGCGCGGGCAATTGTATTCATACGTTCCTCCTCTGAGTTTGTTGAAAGATTTGTCGATATCAAAATAGGCTTGTCTGATGGAGTGTCTGGTATCATCTCAGAGCCACCCTCCTCTCTGTACTTTGGTAATGCGTGGTATTGATGTCGGGATATGACATGGGTCGATAAACGATACCAGGAGATCCTTATCGTGCATAGTCTACCGCCCGCGTTTCTCGGATAACCGTGATTTTGATTTGCCCAGGATATTGAAGACTTTCCTCAATTTTTTTCGCCACATCACGAGCAAGATGAATGCTGGCATAGTCATCAATGGTATCGGGTTGTACCATCACCCGGACTTCACGCCCGGCCTGGACTGCGAAGGCACGTTGTACACCCGTAAACGACGTAGCAACGGTTTCAAGTGATTCAAGTCGTTTGATATAAAGATCCAGGGTTTCACGGCGAGCACCAGGGCGACCGCCAGAAATAGCATCAACGGCTTGAACAATAAACGCCTCAACCGTCTGGGGTTCTTCATCATTATGATGCGCCGCGATCGCATGAACAATATAGGGCGAACGCCCCAGGCGACGGGCAATATCCGCGCCAATGAGGGCATGTGGCCCCTGCACTTCATAATCAACGGCTTTACCGATATCATGGAGGAGTGCCGCAGTCTTGGCAACATGCATGTTTGCGCCCAATTCGGCGGCGATATGTGCAGCCAACAACGAGCATTCCAGTGAGTGTTGGAGTACATTCTGTCCATAACTGGTACGATATTTTAACCGACCTAATAGCTTGATCAGGTCAGGGTGGAGTCCTTGCACATTGGCCTCATATGCTACTCGTTCACCTTCCTCGCGCATAATTTGCTCAATTTCCTGTTGTGTTTTCAACACCATTTCCTCAATGCGCGCAGGATGGATACGACCATCCTTGAGGAGTCGGGTGAGCGCAATGCGGGCCACTTCACGGCGGACGGGATCGTGGCAGGAGAGCGTTACCGCCTCCGGGGTATCATCAATAATCACATCCACGCCCGTAATTTGCTCAAAGGCCCGAATATTCCGTCCTTCGCGGCCAATAATTCGCCCCTTGAGTTCTTCGCCAGGTAAATTCACCGTAGTCACTGTCAACTCGGCCACATAATCAGATGCACAACGTTGGATAGCCATGCCAACAATCTTGCGGGCACGCTTATCCGCTTCTTCGCGCGTGGCCTGCTCAACCTCGCGGATACGACGTGCGGCGTCCTCGCGCGCCTCTTGTTCGGCCCTGGTCAAAATAATATGACGTGCTTCCTCCTGGCTCAGCGCCGAGATACGTTCAAGCTCAAGAAGCTGTTGGGCTTTCAGTTGGGCAGCTTCCTGATACAACTGCTCAATCTGGCGTTCACGATGTGTTAGTTGCCGTTCGCGCCGTTCTAGCCCCTCGAGTTTGCGATCAAGATTCTCCTCCTTGCGCTGTAATCGATCTTCCTGTTTTTGTATTGCTTGCCGGGCCTCTTTTATCTCAGCTTCCACCTCATTACGAATGCACAGGGCTTCGTCTTTGGCTTGCAGCAACAGTTCTTTTTGTTGCGAGCGGGTTTCTTCGAGCAGCAGCCGCGCCTGCGTCTCTTGCTGCTGAATACGCGAATAGACGCCATTTTTCATCCAACGTAATCCAAGGGTAGCGCCAGCAACTAGGCCTGTAATGAGCGCTAGCAAGGCCCAGACTATCTCATGCACGTGTAGCCTCCTATATGATTGTTAAGGTGCAACAGACGAAGCTGGTATGATCAAACTTACCGCTTTCGTTATGTCGCAAAAATTTTGCAGTTATTATAGCTCTGTGGTATGTTAATAATACTGGTCAAGTGAGGTACTGTCAAGCACTGTGTGCAAATCAGGGCAAAATCGTACAGATGTCCTGTTATGCCGGCGCGAGTGTTGCGTCCCCCTGACCCATCTGGTATAATCTACGCTGTTCAACAGTACGTACACTTTGAGGAGGAGTCTATTATGTTTCGCACTCCATGGCGAGCCATGTTGCTCGCTGTTGTGCTGCTTGTCAGCCTTGCCACGCTGACAGCGTGCAGCGGTCAGGGTGGTGCGACAGGGGGAGCGCTCTATGTGCAGGATCTCTTGCAGCAAGCGCAGACATTTAACGGCCAGGAGATAACCGTCGATGGTGCGTATGTCTGGCGTCCCGGTGATCCTTCATTATCCGTACTGGCGCTTGGTGTCAGTACGCTCGATAATGGTCTCGATGCTCAGCCACTCGGCGATCCGATCTGGGTCGATGATTTTCCCCCGGAAGAAACCGCGCATCTGCATCGTCCCGGCGACGCGGTCTATGGTTTTGTGCGCGTGACGGGTCGCTTTGAAACGAATGGTGGTTTTGGTCCTAATGGACAATATCAACATCGCCTGCAAGTCGTTCAGGCTCGACCTATCGAGCAAATCCGCCGCGTGGAACACACCATCCGCAGTGGTTCACCTGGTGCGGGCAAGCTGTCCTTTTTTGATCTACAGCGCAACCCGGAACAGTATCATGGTCAGACGATTACCACCCAGGGATATTATTTCTGGAACTCGCTGATTTATGTATTGGCAGAGGGGATTTCGACCGATGAAAATGGATCGAGTCCATTACCGATAGGCAATCCTATCTGGATGGAGGGGTTTCCGCCAGATCAATCTGCTGCACTCAATATTGGCCCGAACAACAGTTATGTCTGGGGGTTGGTTGAAGTAACCGGTATTTTTGAAACCGGTGGTGGCTATGGTCGTGATGGGGCGTATCAAAGTCTGTTGACGGTTCAGGAAGCCACGGCGCTCGAAAAGAACTAACTATACTGTGCGATCTAACTTGATTATTCTGATGTGGAAACAGCAGCGCCAGTACTGCTGTTTCTACGCAGCTATGCCTGCTGATACGAGTTATGTAGTGGTTTGAATCTCAGGTTCTTTTCGCCAGTGTAGAAGGGTCTCTTCTGCCGAAATCGAGAGATCGCGTAACTCATGGTATTTCACGTGCTGCCAGTCTCTGGCTATGCTTCCATCATCTCTGATCGCTAAATGAGGTTCGTCGGTGTACTATTTCGTTGAGCCGATGCGTGAGATTGATATTGGCGAAGTGCAAAAGATAGAGCGCTGTAGCTTTAGTACCCTCTGGTCTGCAAATACCTACCGGCGTGAATTACGGAATCCGGAAAGTAGTCGGTATATTGTGGTGCGTGCCAGCCGTACTCCGCCACTACCGACACTACGTGCCTCGGATGTAGCAGCGCAACGGAGCAACTGGTTCGGAACGCTCTTTGCCGGTTTCTTTAGCGGCCATGAAATCAATACCGAATACCCAATTGTAGGCTACGGTGGTCTCTGGCTTACGGTGGATGATGCACATATTACGACGATTGCAGTGGCACCCTCACATCGTGGTCAGGGTCTAGGTGAACTGTTGTTAAATGGACTGATTGATCATGCCCAGGATTTACATGCTGCGCTCCTGACCCTGGAGGTACGGGTTTCCAATGTGGTAGCCCAGAATCTGTATCTCAAGTATGGCTTTTATATCGCTGGCAGGCGTCCACGGTACTATACCGATAATGCCGAGGATGCCTTGATCATGTCTACTGATGCGATTCACTCCCACGAATACCGCGCTCGGTTAAGTGCGTTGCGGCACCAGTTGTTTGCCCGCTTGCGCACCCAGGCGGAGATCACGGGTGCGTTGCCTGGTCAGGTACAACCTATCGAACCTCCGGCAACGACGTCATCGGTAGAGGTGCCTTTCAAACCTTCCGGTCTCTAATACCTCAGTTTGTCAGGTGTAAGACCTGTTGCAACGTTGCGTACAAAGGGCTACGTTCCAGTAGCGCGGGTTGAATGTTTCCTCCATAGACCTGATCGGCCATCTGGCGATGGAAGGCAGCCATATGCATACGACCATAGGCCATGTCCCGAAACGCCATATGCTTGAGCAGCAAGGCTGCCTCGTTGCATGGGTTGAGCCGGTTGGCAAACAGGCGATGGGGGGCACGGGCTTCAATATTCATGCTATCCCAACGTGTCAGCAATTCTGCATCACGCTCGGCACGGTATTGCGTGTTTGGTAGGGCTTCATTCCCATAAATATCGCGATAATAACCGGGGAGATAGGACACAATACGCACCAGTGTTTCGTTGATCCGCATCCGGTGCCGCTCATCGGGAATGTTGAGATAATCCCAGATTACAAAGTCCACGCCTATCTCTGCACAGGCACGGAGCAACGCACGGGTGGCTGTGATTGTATCGTTCACATACGGTATGATCGGTACCATGGCCACGCCTACCGGGATACCGGCACGCTTGAGTGCTGCCAACATTTCCAGGCGCAGATGCGTTGCGGGTGACTTCGCTTCCAGGCGTTCAGCCACCTGCCGATCCATCGTTACTAGCGTGGTCATAACGATCGCCAGGCTACGTTCATTCATATGCTGCAGCAAAGGTATGTCGTCTACAATGCCTAGACCTTTGGTTAAGATCAGGCAGGGTTGTTCCGCGTCAGCGAAAACTTGCAGAACCTGACGAGTAATGCGATAGGTTTGCTCGGCCGGTTGGTAGGGATCACTGAGGGCAGTAATGGCGATCAGATCGCCTCGGTTCACGGTTGTGAGTTCCTCAGCCAGCAGTTGGGGTAAATTGAGCGGTACATGGATCGTCTCATTCAGTGGACGCGGGCTATAGACCCATCCATCACAATAGGAGCAACCCATTTCACATCCAACGTAAATACTCATTGTATAGGAAGATAAAAAAAACTCGTTGATGGTTGGGCGACGAGGGCTGAGGATGGGACCAGACAACAAATTCTCACGAAAATAATAGGTCATAATCTACATATTCCAGTCCACAACAAGCAACACTGCATTGTTGTATGTGAGCAATGATGCCTGCATCCTATTTCTGCGACGGTGCAGTTGCAAGCACCTGCACAATATCAGCGTGGAGCCGTCGATTGGAAGCAAGCAGATGGGGCACCGTGCCCGTCCACGCCTGACCGCGCCAATCACTCACCTGACCACCAGCTTCGGTAACCAGGAGGATGCCAGCGGCCGTGTCCCAGGGTTGTAACCCGGTCTCCCAATGACCATCGCTCCGTCCTGCTGCAACATAACAGAGATCAAGCGCAGCCGATCCACTGCGGCGCACACCCTGAATCCGCACGATCATGCGCGAAAACTCGGCGACGTTATTATCCGGTTGCGTCGCTCGATTATAGGGAAACCCGGTTGACAGCAGTGCTGCGCTCAATGTGTCCGTTGACGACACGTGCAATCGGCGGCCATTACAGTAAGCCCCCCGACCGCGTTGAGCGCTGAATAATTCACTGCGGAGCGGGTCATACACAACACCAAGAAATGGCTCATTGGCATACCACAGGCCGAGCGATACACAAAAGCTGGGATAGCCATGGGCATAGTTGGTTGTACCGTCAAGCGGGTCAATCAACCAGGTGTAGTCACTGGTACCCCTGGTTGTGTTCCCTTCTTCAGCAACAATGCTATGATCTGGGTAGCGTGACCGGATGGCCTGCACAAGTAGTGCTTCGCTCGCCTGATCAACAGCGGTGACAAGATCGTTGTTCCCCTTCAATTCGATCTGATGCTCACGTTCCAGACCAGCACGTAGAAGTGCGCCAGACTGATAGGCCAGTTCAATCGTAAAATCAAGCATTGCAGCCGTGCGTGCCTTTCACAACATGGTATACTGCCGTTCCTTATTGTACCAGGTACTACCGGTTGCGTAAACTTTCTATTTTGTCATAATGGGGCTTGCATCCATAGCACTTTCCAGCTACAATCCGGTCTGCTATGAGTCATGCTAATGTGATGATTGGTGTTATCATTGTCTCCTACAACACCAGCGCATTACTCGCTGCCTGTCTGGAATCATTGGGTACCTGTACGCTGCCCTTGCGTATTGTGGTGGTTGATAATGCCTCGCACGATGAGAGTGTCTTGCTAACACAGACGCGCTTTCCCGCAGTCGACGTATGCGCTCTGGAAAGCAATCGGGGGTTTGCGGCTGCCACGAATATCGGATTCCGCCGACTCGCCGGTGACGATGCCACCACGACGTTCTCTCCCCTGCCCTTCACGCTGTTGCTCAACCCGGATACGGTGGTACAGCCTGGTGCCGTAGAAAGCCTGGTACGTTTTTTGCAGGCACATCCACGAGTAGGCCTGGTCAGCCCACGTTTGCTTAACCCCGATGGGACGGTGCAACGTGCAGCGTTTCGCTTTCCCACCCTGGTGATGAGTCTTCTGGATGTCTTTCCACCAGGTGAAGTGCTACCCGGTCGGTTGTATAATTCCTGGTGGCATGGGCGCTATCCTCAGGAAGGTCAGGGGATGGTTCCTTTGCGGATTGATCATCCCCTGGGAGCCTGTATGCTGGTGCGCCAGGCAACGGTCGCAGAGGTGGGACTCCTCGATGAACGCTACTTTATGTACAGCGAAGAAATAGAGTGGTGCTGGCGCATCACGCAGGCGGGGTGGGCTATCTGGCAAGTGCCGGAGGCACAGGTTGTACATGTTGGGGGGGCCGCTACCCGTCAGTTTCGACAGCAGATGTTGATCGAACTGCATCGCAGCCGGGTTGCTTTTTTTCAACAACACTATCCGGCTCGGTTTTTGGTGGTACATCGGATGATCACGCATGTCGGGATGATCTGGGCCAGTGGGCGTGCATGGTACGACTATGCACAGGGTTGCCTGACACGAACTGAATTATGCGCTCGTTTATGGGCTTACGGCGAAATAATGCGACTGTGATGATAAAATCATGTTTGCATGAACAGCGCGGCGGTGCTATATTAGGAATTGTCACAAACAAAAGTCTAAACGATGATGACGTATACAACTTCTAAACGATGATGACGTATACAACTTCTAAACGGTGATACGTGTCTTGTGGCGGCTTTGTCGAAATGTGTGTGTACAGCGACGACATAACGATCATGGATGTCATACCATATCTGCTCCAGGTATGGAGGAAGGCCCGCTTTCCGAACTGTTTTCCTGTGCGCCAGTCCAGGTAAGCGTGTTACCAGGCGTGCTGAAACAGTAATAATAATGTCGTACACATAACTTCAAAGCCCTCGATGTGAAGATGAACGATTGATCGGGTATGTCAGGTGGATTTTTCCGGTGCCAGGCACAACACGATACTTCTTTTCCTGTGCGACCGTACAGGTCAGTTGCGTATGATACGCTGGCTGATCACATTTTTCGGTAGTACGCAGGGATTGATCGTATCTCCTATGTCAGCCCCGAAGTATTTCGCCACGCACATACCCACACCTGCGCAACATTCTCTCGCAGAAGGAGCAGCACACACGAACGATGATTTATGAACCTAAACGACCTGATGTAGCGGTCTTTATTGATTTTGAGAACGTGTATGTAAGTGTCCGTGATAAACTTGATGCTAACCCAAACTTCGAGACCATCATGGATCGGTGCAACGACCTCGGGCGCGTCGTTGTAGCCCGTGCCTATGCTGATTGGTACCGCTACCCACGTGTAACCAGTGCGCTCTATGCCAATGGCATTGAGCCGATGTACGTTCCGACCTATTATTACGATAAAGAGATGGGCCGCACAGGCCGTGCTATTAAGAATAGTGTGGATATGAACCTGTGCATTGACGCAATGAAGACCCTGTATACCACGACCAACATTGAAAAGTTTGTCCTGGCAACCGGCGATCGCGATTTCATCCCGCTGGTGAACAGTATCCGGCAGCAGGGTAAAGAAGTAATCATCATTGGTATTGGCGGCGCTGCGTCGGCACATCTTGCCCAGAGCGCTGATGAGTTTATTTTTTACGAGCAACTGGTGGGCAAGGCACCACCCCGCGCAACCAATGGGCGCCAGCGTTCACGTCCGAGTGAGGCATCACGCGGAACTGACGATGAGGGCACGGGGGAAACCGCGAAACCGGCAGTCGCTGGCCCGGCTACCGAGCCGGATGTGTATGATGTGTTAGTAGAAGCGATACATCTCGTGCGGCAACGCGGGTATGTCTCGACCCTGGGATCGCTGAAACTGGTGATGAAAGAACTGATGGGTGGCGACTTTAAGGAGAGTCGCTATCGTGACCTGAATGGGCGGCCGTTTGCCAAGTTCAAGGATTTTGTGCTGGATGCGGAACGCCGGAATAAGGTGATTATTTTTACCAGTGGGACGGTCAATGAGGTCTTTCTGCCCGGTGAAGACCCACTCAAACTCTCGCAATTTGCGGCTGATTTGAAGGAAGAGCCGGTCGATGGGGGCTATGATCTTACGACCCTGAATAACGGGTCGGGCAATGGCCTGGCCGAAGCAACGCCGCCGGAAGTGCAGGAACCAGCCGAGGCAGCACCCACCCCGACGACGAGCCGCCGTCGCCGCCGCCGTTCGCGTGGTCAGCGTAAGGCGGCAGAAGAAACACCGCCAATGCCAGAGCAGCCTGTTCTCGATGCAGCGGCAGAGACCAGTCAGCCAGAGGTACCACCGGGTGAACAGCCGGATGAAGTGCTGGAACAGCCAGATGATATGTCATCCATTCCAACGGCAGAGCGGTTTGAATATCCGGTCTCGCTCAGTGCGATTTTTGATGAGCAACCGTCCGATCAAACGCTGTTTGACATCCTATCGGACATGGGCTTTAACTCCCTGTTGCGTTCTGAAGATACGCCCGGCTCGGAAGCCACTAGGAATCTTGAGGCTGAGGCGAAATATCTGTTTGAGGAACTCTTGTCTTCTGCCGAGACGCCACTGGAAACCGGGGGAACGCCAGAGGTTGATGTGCCCGTCAATCTTGATTTCTGGCAGACTGACGATGTACAGTCGGACACTAAAGATACAGATGCGCAGGATCTCGCTCTGCCTGAAATCATTGTCGCCGAGGTAGCAGCATGGTTTGGTGAACTGCAACGCACTACGCCGATCATAGATGATGCAGATATGACGATGTCACCTGTTGACGCGGATGCGTTGACCGAAGAATCGGATGCCCGTTTAGCCCAGGGCGATTTCAGGGACGACGTAGCGCCGGATAGCGTTGAAGCAGATGACCATACCTCGGTGTCGGGGGAAGCGTATATGCTGACCGATGTACAGACCGCATTGCAGTTTGATGCTGATCAGTTGCCAACCACTGAAGATGCAGAGGCAGCGTTGGCAAGCATGCCAGAAGCTGCACCTATGGACGAAGGTGCGCAACCCGCGCTGATGGACGTAGCGGTGGATGATCAGTCGGCAGCCCTGGCAAGCATGCCAGAAGCTGCACCGCTGGACGAAGGTGCACAACCCGCGCTGATGGACGTGGGGGACGACCAGTCGGCAGCCCTGGCAAGCCTGGCAAGCATGCCAGAAGCTGCACCGCTGGACGACAGTGCGCAACCTGCGCTGATGGACGTGGGGGACGACCAGTCGGCAGCGCTGGCGAGCATGCCAGAAGCCGCACCGCTGGACGTGGTGGACGACCAGTCAGCAGCGTTGGCAGAAGAGGTGACGGTTGATCTGACTGACCAGGTGCCGACCGCCGAAGAAGCAGTAATTGCTCCTCCCTGTATGTCCACAGCGACATTGACCGACACTGATGAAGCGACCGAGCCTGTGGTTGTCAGTGACACAGACATCGAGTCTGGGATAGCGGCGGAACAATTCGATGATGATAATCACGATGAAGAAGCTGAGACGATCGATCCGATTATCTTCGATGATACCGAATGGCATATGTTCACCCATGCCATGGCTGGCTTTGTCAAACCTGTTTCGTTCGCCCAGATCTTTGATCTCTTACGCGAGCAGCGCAAACAACACAACCTGACACGTACAAACGAGCAAATTCGCACGATGGTCAAGCAAGCGATCAACAATGGCATGTTGGAGCGTGTTGGTCGTGGCAAGCGGGTCTACTATAAACTCAAGTCCGATATTAAACCGGAAGAGCGTGGAGAGGTGTCTGAACAGTAGCAGGCATCGTCAGTACTGCCGGTAGCATGTGAACCTGATGACCATTATCAAAATTTGCGGTCTCTCGACCCCGGAACATGCGCTCGCTGCGGCCACAGCGGGCGCAGACTGGTTAGGACTGGTGTTTGCGCCCAGCCGTCGCCAGGTGACGATTGACCAGGCCGCAACGATTGTCGCCGCACTGCGACAAGACGCGGTCGGGCAGCATGTGCGAGTGGTTGGTTTGTTTGTGCATGCTCAACCGTCGCAGATTAATAAGATTGCAGACTGCTGCGGTCTAGATTATGTGCAACTGAGTGGAGATGAAACGCCAGCAGAGGCGTTTGAGATTGCACGGCCAGTGCTGAAAGTCTTTCGTCCAGCGACTAGCCCGGCGGCGGCAGAGTGGCTGGCGCTGTTTCGTGGTCAGTCGCAAAGGAATACCGGGTCTGCTGCAGCAGTTTTGCCAGCACCCTGTTTTCCAGGCTTGAACCAGCGCTTTCTGGCGCTGGTCGATGCGCATGTGCCGGGGGTCTATGGTGGGACCGGCGTACAAGCCGATTGGGTGCGAGCGGCGGAACTGGCGCGTGACTATACGTTGATGCTGGCGGGGGGCTTAACGCCAGAGAATGTGGCCGAGGCTATCCGCCAGGTGCGTCCGTGGGGTGTCGATGTGAGCAGCGGTGTCGAAACCGATGGGGTAAAGGATGTGGCGCGCATTGCCGCCTTTATTCACGCCGTGCGCCTGGTCGGTTTACATCTTGCCGAGGATTGCTATAATGAGGGCAATCACAAAGATGTGTTATAGTATCACGGTATTTATGAATGACATCGGTATCGGTAAAGGAGGTTTGCGGTGAAGGGTTTCCTCAAGTTTCTGGTGCTTGCAACCGTAGTTGGCGCAGTCATCTTTTTTGTGCTGCGTCGCTTCCGTCAGGATAGTGTGTTTGACCCGGCACCAGTCAGTGGTAGCGCGGGTGGCAATAGCAATCTCAACAGTGGACAGCGGCGTAGTATCAGCCCGGAGTTGCTCGAAATATTGGCCGACCCGGCCGACAAGGGGCCAGTAGAATTGCTACGCGATGCAGACGGCAAGGAGTGGTTGGTTAATCGACGCAATGGATATCGCTATCCGGTTGAGGATGGTATTCCAATTATGTTGATTGAAGAGGGGGAGAAGTACAAGGACGAAAGCTTGATCACGAGTTGATCCCGGCGTCAGAACGTGTTTTGTACGTTCTTGAGCTGCCTGCTGGAACTGTAGTGATGACCGGTGTATCTCTCTGTGTTGCGTCAGTTGACCCGCCGAGGGGTACAGATGTAACCAGGGAGACCGGTATCCGCATAGAACGACGGTACCGGTCTCCTTGTCTCGGCCTCAGTTCATACACACAACGTGTTTCAGACCGGCTCTATGTAGTATCAGATATAGTTCAAACCTCCTTGATATGTTTACCGACGTAGGAATGCGTTCAGGTCATGAAGAACGCCAAAAACGACTAAAGTCGTTACTATGAACAGATACGTGTTCTCTCGTCGTTATTATGAACAGATACGTGTGCCATAGTCGTTGCTACAAACAGACACGTGTTCCATATCTTAAAGGCAGAAACAGATCTTGATTGCACAACCCAAAGAACAACACATTGCGGGTCGCTTCGGGCCATACGGTGGGTGCTATGTGCCAGAGACCTTGATGCCGGCGATAACGGCACTTAATGCTGCCTATAACGCAGTGGAGCAAGATCCTGGCTTCTGGGAGGAACTGGCGTATTTACAGCATACCTACACTGGCCGCCCCACGCCGCTCAGCTTTGCGGCGCGTCTAACTGCCCATTGTGGTGGCGCACGCATCTATCTGAAGCGTGAAGATCTGGCACATACTGGGGCGCATAAAATTAATAATGCGCTTGGTCAGGGGTTGCTGGCCCAACGGATGGGCAAACGACGGGTGATTGCGGAGACCGGGGCGGGACAGCATGGTGTAGCGACGGCAACCGTGTGTGCGCTCCTGGGGCTGGAATGTGTGGTCTATATGGGCACCGAAGACATGTCCCGTCAGCGGCCCAACGTCTTTCGGATGCGCCTGCTGGGAGCCGAGGTGTGTGGGGTTGATACAGGGAGCCGTACGCTCAAAGATGCGATCAACGAGGCGATGCGCGATTGGGTGACACACCCGGATAGTTACTACCTGCTCGGTTCAGCGCTTGGTCCGCATCCCTATCCAACCATGGTGCGCGACTTTCAAAGCGTTATTGGACGTGAAGCATATCAGCAAATGCTTGAAGCCACAGGTGCGCTGCCCGACGTAGTTGTGGCCTGTGTGGGCGGTGGTTCTAATGCAATCGGCATCTTTCACGCCTTTCTTGATCACCCCGATGTACAGTTGCGTGGTGTGGAGGCCGGTGGGCGTGGGGCACAACTCGGTGAGCATGCGGCGCGGTTTCTGGGTGCGCTGCCTGGTGTGCTACAGGGAACCTATTCCTATGTGTTACAGGATCCTGATGGGCAAATTGCACTGACTCACAGTGTGTCTGCCGGGTTAGACTATGCCAGTATTGGCCCGGAGCATGCCTGGCTCCACGATAGTGGGCGAGCCTGTTACACGCTGGCGACCGATGCCGAAGCCCTCGATGCTTTTCAAAAACTGGCCGAACTGGAGGGAATCTTACCTGCGCTGGAAAGTGCGCATGCGATTGCCGAGGCGTTGAAACTTGCACCAACGATGCGTTCGGATCAAACTATCCTCGTGAATCTCTCTGGTCGTGGTGACAAAGATATTTTTACGGTGGCTGAGGTGCTGGACGTGACGCTCTGAAACCAGAAACGAGGAACGCGCCACACAGCATCGGTACGGGTTCGGTTTCCGGGCTGACCGTTATGTGTGGTGCAAGGTCTGTATGATCCGGCGTTGTATCATTCTCAATCCCTGGGCTGGTCGCGGTATGGCCGGTAAACGGCGGGCTGAATTAGAGCATATGCTGCATGCCCATGGGGTTGCCTTCGACCTGATAACGACCCATGCACGTGGTGGTGCGACAGAGCTGACCTATCAGGCGATTGAACGTGGGTATCAGCAGATTATTGCGGTTGGCGGTGATGGTACCATTAATGAAATTGTGAATGGCATTATGGGCAGCCGCAGCAAAGAACGAGCGCAAGCTACACTGGGGATTGTGCCGCTGGGAACTGGCAGCGATTTTATCAAAGTCCTCGATGGCGTTCGTCCCAATGATCTGGCGGGTGCTGTGCGGCGGATTGCGGTCGGGCGTACCTACGCGGTTGATGTTGGCCGGATCTGTGCGCGCAATCCTTTCCAGGAATATGTGCGCTATTTTATTAATGGCATGGGCATGGGCGTGGATGCCCAGGTGACGGTCGAGAGTCTCAAGATTACGCGTTTCAAAGGTCGTGCGGTTTATCTCGTGGCTATTTTGCGCGCATTGTCCACGTATCGCGCCTATCCAATGTCGGTACGCTTTGATCAGCAGCAGATCCACAAACGCATGCTCTTCACCAGTATTGCCAATGGCCGTTGCCAGGGGGGTAGCTTCTGGATGACACCGCAGGCGTTGATCAATGATGGCTGGCTGGATCTGTGTATGGTGGATCATTTGCGGCCCGACCAGATTCTGCGCTATCTTCCACTGCTGATGCGGGGCACCCATACACATCTGCGCTATGTGACGATGGGGCGGGCGCGGCATGTCACGGTTGATTGTATCGCCCCCTTTCCCGTTGCAGCCGACGGCGAAGTGATCGCCACCGATGCCCGGCATGTGGATGTAGAGGTGCTGCCCGGCGCGATTGAGGTGGTGGGATGACCAGAGGGTCGGGAATAGATTTCAGGTGACAGGAAGTTCCACCAACCAGTCTGGGTATCTGTCACCTGTCATCTGTCACCTGTCACCCGAAGCCACCTGTAACCTGTAAAGCAGGGCCACAATCGAACTATGTCTAGAACGCGTGACCAGATCAATGCATGGAAGGCTCGCCTGCTTGACCTTAGCACGCGCCATTACCTGTTAGCCCTGCCTTCGCGTCATACGGACGGGCATAGCGTTCCCCAGATGCCTATCCCGTTACTCAACCCCCCGCTTACACGCATCTTTGAGGTACTGGTACGCCAACACCGTCGCTTAACTTTTGCTCCGTTGGAAGATCGAGACGTTGTAGATCATAGTGCCCCGCTGGATCTATCTGACGAAACGCTCAGTGCTACGGGTTCGCTGACGCAGGTACCCGTGTCGGGGCAGACAGACGATCTGGTGGCAGATCTGCTGCCCGACGATCACCAGCAGACGCTCTATCATTTGCATCTGCACGCCAATACCCTGCTGGCTGAACAGGGGATCAACGTTCTGTTTGTGGTTCTCGGTGTGCTAGAGTGGTATGATCCCACGATGCCCGAACAGGCCAATCGGGCACCGCTGCTCTTGCTGCCAGTGGAGTTGCACGCTACGTCAGGCGAGCAACAATATGCGTTGCGTTTGTTGGATGACGCTATCGTCATGAATCCGATCCTGAAACACAGGCTGGCGCACGCATACGACCTGACACTGCCTGAACTGCCGGAAGATATTGCGCAACTGGATCTGGCCGCTCTGCTGGCGCAGATAACGGAACTGGTGGCCGGATATGCCGGTTGGCGGGTGCTGCCACGGGCATTGCTGGGGATGTTTTCGTTCCTGGATCTTATGCTCTATCAAGATCTTGAACACCTCACAGAACGGGCTGTCACTCACCCGCTTCTGAAGCTGCTGGCGAGCGAAACGACCGCACCTGACCCGCTCGTGCTGCCAGCACTGGATCATCGACCGCCCCAGCAGTGCTTTCAGGTGCTGGATGCCGACGCCAGTCAGCAAGCGGCGATTGCGGCGGCGCTGGCTGGGGAGAGTTTTGTACTGTTGGGAGCGCCGGGGACGGGTAAAAGCCAGACGATCGTGAATATGATTGCCGAGTGTCTGGCTGGGGGCAAACGGGTGCTGTTTGTGAGCGAAAAGATAGCTGCGCTGCAGACGGTCTACGAGCGGCTGCGGCAGTGCGGTTTGGCCGAGTTTTGTCTTGAACTGTATGGCCGCAAAGCCAACCAGATCCTGACGGCACCGGATGTGCGTTCTGACCTGATCGATCCTCCCGCAGCGGTTGATTTTCCGTATGCTGAACTGACCACGGTGCGTGACCAGTTGAATGCCTATGCGCAAGCCCTGCATACGCCATTCGGTGCATTGGGGCTGACTGCGCACACGGTTTATGCATACCTCAATGCCTTGCGTGATGTGCCTGACTGCACCGTGCCGATGATTGACAGTATAACCTGTACATCTGAGCAACTGGCGGCGATAGACACGCTGCTGGTGCGCCTGGAGCAACGGCGCGAGTTGCTTCAGTCGCTGGCGGCAAATCCCTGGTATGGCTGTACGGTGACCACCAGTTCGTTTACCGAGCGCGGGCGCATTCGCAACCACGTGCGATCCCTGATTACCGCACTGAAAGAATTGCAGCCAGCAGCGACAGCGGTGGCGGATTTGCTGCAATTGCCTGCGCCCACCGGTTTGACGGCGACGCGGGCCTTGTCAGCTCTGGTGACACTGCTCTGCGCTCCATATGCGACGAGCCTCTGGTTGGGCGCGGATATTGCGACCATCCAGGATCTCCAGTTTGATATTGCTGATGCGCGGCAGTCCTACATGGCAATGGCTGAAATCGAGGTGGAGTTGGAGCTGCGGTATCACGTTGGCACGCCGGCTCAGGCGCACCAGACGCTGATTGCGCTTGATGTGCAGGGGATGCTGGCGCGTTTCTCAGGGCCATATGCCAGTCGGATGCGCTACCTGCATCCGGGCTACTATCGTGATCTGGCAGCGCTACGAGCGGTGGCGAAACCGGGTACCCGCCTGAATTATGCCACGGCACTGGCCGATCTGCGTCTTGCTGCTCGGCTACGCACGCTCCAGCAGCGGCTGGAAGCCAACTTGCCCAATCTCATAGCACGTTCGGGTAAGCTATTTGCCGGTCGTCGCACCGATTGGGATCGCTATGAGGCGCTATGTGCATGGACGCTCGACGTGCTGGCGCAGCAGCAGGTGCTGGTGGTGCAGGCACAAGGAACGTTCTCTACGACGTATATCAGCGAGATTGCGGATCTGCCGTTGGCGGAGCGCGAGTTGTTGCTGGAACCAGGGATCCGTCTAGCGGCGGTGATGGCCCGTTGTGAGCGCATGCTGTCTGACTTTGCGGCGCTGTTTTCACCACCAGCGACACTTGCCGATTCCTTCAGCGCACTGCTGGCACCAGCGCCGGATGTGAGCGCGACGGTGAATACGAGCGTAGTATCCAAAGTTGCTCCTCCAGCAGGTACAGGCGGCGGTTTACCTGGGGCTGGCGGCCACCCGCTCCTCCGGTCACCAGCGGCGTTGCTCGAACGGCTCCCAGAATTGGATGCCTGGTGGGAGTTTTGTGAACTGCGCCGTCAGGCCGAGCCGTTGGGCCTGGTGGCCTATCTTGATCACCTGAGCCAGGGTGGTTCTGCCACGCAGCAGCCGCGCCGGGTGTTTTACAAGCGCTTTTATCAGGGCTGGCTGGAAGCCGCTGCTACCCGGTTACCGCCATTACGCGATTTTCAGCGTGACCGGTATACCGAACTGGTGGAACGGTTTCGTCAGCTTGATGCTGGTCAGATCAGTGCGGCCCAGACCCGCCTGCGCCGCATGCTGCTTGAGCGGCGTGCGGCCCACGGGCCAACGGATGCCAGACATAAGGCGTCACCTGTTACGCTACACTCGGCATGCGACGACCAGCAGTGGGGTGGCACATCTGCGGCAATGCTGAAAAACCTGGCGCTGGTGGCACAACACAAATCCTGTCTGCTGCTGAATCCGTGCCAGGTTGCTCGGTGGCTCGATCCTGATGCGCTGCAGTGTGATCTGGTCATTTTCGATGAAGCCTCGCAAATTAGGGTTGAGCATGCGTTGAGCGCGATCCTGCGCAGCCAGGCCATGGTGATTGTGGGTGATACCCGGCAATTAGCGCCGACCGGATTATCGGCTGCTGGCGGCATGAGTATGCTGTCCGAATCAGCAGTGGCCCTTCCTGGTGATGATCCACCGCCGAGTATTCTGGAGGCCGGGATAGCGGCTGGCCTGCCGGTGCGTCAACTGCGCTGGCACTACCGCAGCCGCCACGAGGCGCTGATTGCCTTTGCGAATGAGCAGTGGTACGACGGCGGATTGGTGACATTTCCCAGTGCGGCGGCGAGTGCCTACCAGGGGATTGTGTTTGAATATGTGGCTGAGGGTGAGTACGACCGCCACGGTACCGGGGCCAACCTGCGGGAAGCCAGCCGGGTGGTCGATCTGGTGTGCGCCCATGCCTGGGCCAACCCGGAGCGTTCGTTGGGGGTGGTGACATTCGGGCTGGCGCAACAGGTTGCGATTATGCGCGAACTGGAGCGGCGCTGCATCGCCGATGCGGCGCTGGCGGCGCTGTTTGACGCGGCACGCGCCGAACCGTGCTTTGTCAAGCATGTGGCGCATGTCCAGGGCCACGAGCGCGATGTGATCATTATCAGTCCCGGCTATGGGCGTGATGCCCGGGGGCGGGTGAGAACCACGCCCACCGGAATGGCGTTCGCGCCACTCAACCAGCCGGGAGGCGAGCGCTACCTGAACGTGGCGATTACGCGTGCCCGTGAGCAGATCTATCTGGTGACATCGTTGCGGGCCGAGGATATTCATCTGGGACATACCAGCCATCCGGGGTTGCGACTATTTCAGGCATATCTAGCGTATGCGCAGACGTATGCCCCTGCCCCGATCCGTCCGTCCACGGGGGAGAGGCAGTCAGCAGTTGGCGGTGGGAAGCCGGTGGTCAGGCATCAGCCACACGCGGCACCGCTGGAGGCGGGGCCAATCGTGGATGATCTGGCGCAGGCGTTGCAGCAGCATGGATTGGGCGTGGATCGGCAGGTGGGACAGTTCGCAGTGCGCCTGGCGCTGGCGATCCGTGATCCGCTGCAGCAAGAGGGCTATGTGCTGGGTGTTGAAGAGGATGGCGCTGACTACCGCGATGCGCTCACTGCCCGCGACCGCGAGCGTCTGTGGTCGCAGGTGCTGACGGCTCGCGGCTGGCGCATTGAGCGCGTCTGGTCGGCGGCGTGGCTCGCAGCACGCGAGGCGGAGATTGCCCGTGTGGTGAAGGGCGTTAGGGTAGAGGGGCGGTAATCCGAACTGCCCTCATTCCTGCCTTGCTCACTGGTTAGTAGCGAATGTGCCGATAGTAAAGAGCGGGCCGCTGGCTAATATGCATGCCAGTGGCCCGTGTGGGGATGATTGGTTTTGTAGCGACGAGGCCGTTAGCGCCACGCTATCGTTCCGGGTGGTACCGGAGCAACCGTATCCATTAACAGTGCGGAGGGAGACTGATTGGCAATAACGGGAAGGAACACACGATACGGCCGGATATTTGGATTAGTCGGGTCAGATGGGTCGGACGGGTCAGACGGGTCGGACTCTTCTGGTACTCCATGCGGTAATGCGTTATTCCACTTTGCAATCTCATTAATCGTATCTGCCGGATCAAGCCAGACGCGGTAGCCGGATGGGAGTGGCGCGTCCAGGGCTATGCGAATCTGTGTGGTCTGGCCTGGCTGGAGCGAGGCCGCGATTGTCTCACTCCACAGCGGGGTAGCCGCGGGATTGATGTCACTACCCGCAAACAGCGCCAGCGTCCAACCCGCAACTGGACGGTTCCCCTGGTTGGAGACCGTCACCAGCAGGGTCTGGTCATCGACGGGTTGCATGTCGTTGATCACCAGATCGGGGGCGACGACGAACGTACCGACATAGGCCAGGTTGTTCGTGATATCGGTCTCGGTAATAACCTCGTCTATGTCTAACTGGAGCCACAGCGAGTGATCGCCATCGGCCCTATTTTTCCAGTCAAGACCAAAGGTAGCCTCGACCTTTGGTTTGAACTGTACAAAAAGTTTGGCAATTTTGGCGGCTTCATTAATATGACGCCCGATCAGCGGTAGTTCGCTGGCAGTGGCGATCTGTGGAATGGCTTTGAGGAGTTCCCGTTCCAGCTTGATCGTGCCTTCTAATCCGACTCCGATAGCTCCCCGTTTTGGGGTGATATACGGAGGACTGGCGTCTGTGTTGCCTTCCCCTCGTAGAAAGATCCGACCAGCCAGTTCTTTCGAGGGTTCATCCTTGGGCTTGACTGCCAGACATGAGCGCCCGCCCGCATCGAGTCTCAGCATCCCGTCTTTGGCACGATACTCGACAACTGCCTCAACATGTGGGTTGGGGAACTTGTATTCCCCCCCCACAACGGGTACCCAGTCGGGAAAGGAAAAGTCGTGGACATATGGCGCTTCACAATACTTGACAAACTTGCGATCATCAATGTTGAATTTGAGAAACGGATAGCGTAGAGTCTGCTTGTAGCGAATTTCATTGTGCTGTAGTTCGGCTGAGGGCAGAAACTCAGGTGGCACCAGCGCCTGTACCCAGCTCGGCCAATCCGATATGATGAAGAGCATCAGGGTGTTGAAAGGTGTTGATTGGGCTTTATTCGTGCCCTCTGCAATAAATGTTAGAATATTCGGGCCATGAAACAGTGTGCGATCAGTGGCCATGATAATGAATGTGGCCGGATTATCACGGACTGCTATCCGACTATGCTCCCGACCATTAACAAATACGTTGATATGACCGGGAGGTGCGCCTTGCCAGTTGACGTCGAGAGAGTAGATAACGCGTAATAGGTCAGGCGGTACCCAGAAGGAACTCAGTAGAAAACTGCCGGGCCGACTGCTAACCTGATTGATGATGGGTGCCGCCAGGGTGGGTGTAGGAGTGGGCGTGGATGTTGGCGACACTGTGGCCGTTCTGGTCGCGGTCGTAGTAGGAGTAGCGGTGATGATGGTAGCGATAGGAGTGGCAGTGGGTGTCGCCGTTCCTGTTGGTTGTGGCTCTATATCGTTGCCCATAGGTGACCAGACGGAATCATAGGCATTCTGTCGCAGCAACGTTTGTGCAGAACCATCGGCCTTAATAATGTACAGTTGGGTTCTGTTGATTGCGTAATCATAAGAGCTTATGACGATTCTGGTTCCGTCGGGTGACCAGGAGGGCCGCCATCCATTTATCGGCAGTAAAGTGCGCTTTGATCCATCTGCGTTGATCACGTGGAGCCCACTCTGGTACATACCATCTATAAAATAACCAGCAGTGTAGGCAATTTTGGTTCCATCAGGTGACCATTATGATCAAAGGTGTCACAGGATTCGCCTTGATGAAGCGTAACGATCCTGCGATCATCCAGATCAATCGTGTAGACACCAGGCTGTCCATAGTCATTGGCAATATGTGTATTGTCCGACATTGTTCTCGAAGGAGACGTTGGAGTGCTTTGCAGAAGCGAGCAGGGGTCATAAACCGAGAAGGCTATCTTTGAACCATCTGGTGCCCAGGATAAGGATTGAAATAAAGCAAGATCAATGAGGGTCGTTAGATTTGAGCCATCGGCGTTGACTACAGTGAGGGCACTGATATTTTCAGAAAGCGAAATAAACGCAATCCGGGAACTGTCGGGCGACCAGGATAAATCGGTACCCCAACGGTAATGACCCACTACGGTAAGATTAGAGCCATCAGCATTCATAACGTAGATCTTACCTTCCATGTTCAATGCATAAGCAAACGCAATTTTCGTTCCATCTGGTGACCAGACAGGTGGATCAGACGACCAGGATGACTCTATGTTTAGACTGGTAAGTTTTTTCAGATTCGAGCCATCAGCATTGACCACATAGATTTCATGCTTGCTATCGCGGTCAGATACGAAAGCGATACGTGTGCCATCTGGTGACCAGGCAGGCAAACTATCGCGTGCTGGATGATTGGTCAGGTTGATTTCATTTGAGCCGTCGGTGTTGATCACATAGATATCATCGTTGGCGACAAAAGCAATGCGCTCACCACCATTTTGGAACAATGGTGCAGACAGTGCGATACTGCGACGGGTAGGTGTCAGCGACAGGCCGAGTACCAGAATGAACAACGGCAACGTCAGCGCTAGTCTGGCAGGAGTGAACAGGACGTACTTCATGAACTTTGTGTTCCTTTCTCTCGAAATTCTTTGAAACTCCGAACCCCAAACGAGGTGAACGGGACGTACTTCATGAACTTGGTGTTCCTTCCTGATTGAGTGGGTAGTATAGGGTGGCTCAAACACAGATAATGCATGCCATGCACTGTCTGTCGATGGCGTACTACCACTCTATTGAAATTTGGTAAAGAGGATAATACGATCAGCTTGTTAAAACTATATTAAGAATTGATAGGGTGTTGGTAAAGCATGCGGGAACAGCCGCCACCAGCGGCGGGGGGTGAAATTGGGGGCGATGAGGAAGGTGTCGTCGGCGAGGTAGGCACGCAGCCAGAGTTCGAGGGTCAGGGTGAGCCACAGTTTGGGGCCGTAGCGCGGCCAGAGGCTGTGTTTGCCATGCAGCCAGGCCTGGATCGTGTCGGGCCGCAGAATGTCACGCGTTTGCGCCTGCGGATCGAGCAGCACAGTTGCCACCAGATCGCCCAGTGCGCCACGCCACCATGCCTGTACCGGTGTTTGCATGCCGCTTTTGGGGCGGGTAATAATCGTTGAGGGCAAGAGGTCGTGGGCCGTCTGTTTGAGGATCCACTTCTCCCTGATGCCTGCCAGCTTGAACCGGGCCGGGATGGCAAATGAGTAGGCTACAATCGCCGGGTCAAACAGCGGCGAGCGGCCCTCAATGCCACAGGCCGAGGTCAGGGCCTGCACTTTGGACAGGATATGATGGGCACCTTTGGTGCGCACATTTGTCAGCAACAGGCGGTTCAGATAGGTGGACATAGCCGGCGATTCCAGGTAGGGCTGGACAAGCGCTTCCAGCGGTGGTGCTGACCGCAAGGCGTCATGCACAGACGGCTGTAACAGCGTGGGCAGATCCTCGTAGCATTTACGGTACGATTGCAGATAGGCACGGGCACGTTCATAGGGATTGGCATGCGGGTGCTGCAATTCAAAGAGCAGCATAGGCAGATTTTTCGGGCCGCCAAAGCAGGGATCGCCACCCTCACCGTTCAGGGTGACGCGAAAGCCATCGGCGGCGGCTTGCCGCGCCATCAGCAGATTGGGCGCAGTCAGCGGGTCGCCGACCGGACAATCGAGATAGCCCATGGCTTCCACCAGGTGGCGTATCACCTGCGGCCCGTTGTAGGTCAGGACGCGGTGGCGCGTGCCACAGTGGGCCGCCACCAGTCCAGCATACGCCAGTTCGTTCGGCAGATCGGCCCCAAAGTTGAGGGCATAGGTGGTGACCGGCTGATCGTGCAAACGGGCGGCCAGAGCCGTTACCAGGCTGCTGTCAATACCGCCCGACAGGAACACTGCCACGGGTTGCTGCGGCGGCAGGCAGTCCTGCACAGCCGCTTCCAGCAACTGGCGCAGCCGATCCCGATAGACATGCGGTGGATCATCGGGGTGGCATGGTTGTTCGCGGATGGGCCAGTAGTCGATTGTGGTGGGTACGGCAGACAGGCGGAGTTGCACGCACTGGCCTGGTAGCACCTCGAACACGCCATCTAGCAACGTCTCGGTTCCGGGCAGGTAGGCAAAGGTCAGATAGGTACGCACAGCGGCCAGGTTGACCCGTGCGGCCAGTCGCGGCCAGCGCCGCAGGGCACGCAGGGACGAGGCGGCCATCCAGCCTCCTTCCGCCTGAGCGTAGAACAGGGTGCGCATACCCACCGGGTCACGCACCAGAGTCAGGCTGGTGCCATCCCAGATCGCCAGCGCAACCATGCCGCGCAGTCGGGCCAGGCCGTCGTAGCCCGCCTGGGCATAGAGGTGCAGCAGCACCTCGCCATCGGCGCAGTCGGCCGGCAGGTGGTACCCGTCACGTGCCAGGTCGGCCAGGAGTGCCGCCCGGTTGAATAGCGTGACTTGACCGATGCCCACGAGCTGCAGGCCATCGGGTTGGCGGCGCACGACATATGGCCCGGCGGCAATATGGGGCTGTGCGTCCGACAGGGTGCCCAGGGCACAGGCTACATCGTGGTAGACCACCTGTCCACCGAGCTGCCGCAGGTCGTGATCGGGCTGGTCAGGATGTACTACGGCACAAAAACGAGTCATCGGCTAACCAGAATCACTATCGCCACCCCAATCATCGCCAGCATCATCGCCCCAATCAGCTTCATCTGCGTCCCACTTTTCGCCCTCGTCATCTGCATCGCCTTCTTCGCCCTCGTCGCCTTCTTCGTCGTTCTCAGAGAAGCTGGTTTCGCTTGAACTGCTATCGTCCCAACCACCACCACTATCGCCACCCCCCCCTCCATCGCCGCCGCTACTGCTGGCCTGGCGCATCTGTTCGCGTAGCGCCTCTTCTTCCATCGCCGAAAGGCTATCTGGGGGCCAGACAATGCTGCCCAGCAGCATACCCGCTCCGATACCGGCCAGTATCATGCCCACCCGCCCGCCGAACGACGACTGATTGACGGTGACAACCCGTCCGCCGCCGCTCCAGGCGGTGCGGCCATAGCCCTGTTCGCGGCCATAGATCACGGCTCCATTACTGAAGCTGCGCTTGATGATGGTTTCACTCAGAACCTCGTCAACGCCGCTATAGCCCTGATTGTCCTGCCATTCGATACGGCCATCGGGCAATCGCCGCCGCCATTCATAGTGTCCGTCGCTAAAGGTACGCCGCACACTGTTATCGGCCAGGAGTTCATCCTGATAGGTAATGATGCGTGGTCCACTGGTCATACGCTCGTTCATCCCCTTTCCGCGCAATAGGCTATCGATCCGGCCAGGTCATAAAGCCAATCGTGCGCTCGCGCCGCAGGTCAAAGGTCGTGCGGATGGGCACCGGTGCCCCAATGATGATGCGGCGCAGGGCGCGTAACAGATGTGCCGGGCGTACCGCCGCGATTTCGGCGCTCCATCCCTGCTGCAACCAGGTTTGTTCTCTGGTTGGCAACCCACGGAACTCGATTCCGGGCGGTATGGACGAGATTTGTTCGCGGATAGCAAACAAATGCAGGCGTTGGGCGTGAATCGGTCGCAGCCCGATGCTGCGGATCGGAATATCAGCCGGTGCGTCCAGGCGTTGCAGGAGACCTTTCATCAGCGCCAGGCCGGATCGGCTGGCATCGTGCAGCACCAGGATGCGTGCTGCGTCAGCGTGGGTGAGCATCTGTTTCAGCACGCCCGGTAGCGGGGTAGCAGTGGTCATGTCCAGTATCAGACAGCGTGCCTCCATATGCACCAGGTTTGCCAGCAGCATCTGCGCGATGGCCGTATGCTGACAGACGAGCAGGCGCGGCAGGCCATAATCGAACAGATCCGGTGCTGTGGCGGCGGTAGCCAGGGGCACAGTTCGGTCTGGAGGTAGCAATCGGTGCGGATTGAACACCTGGGTGCGATAGGCCTGCAGCGCCGCCTGAAAATCGGCCCATTCCAGCGGTACCGGGCGTGTTGCGGGCCACCATCGCGTCAGATAGCAGGTACCGGTCGTCAAGGCCGTACCGGTCGCCAGCAGCGAGGCCAGACGCGGGTGGTGGCGGGCCAGCAGCAGCGGCACGCTGGCGACCAACCCGCCGCCAGCCAGAATGGTAGCCGGATGCGGGAGCGGACGCAGCACGCGGCAGACTTCGTAGTAGAGCTGGCGCTCGGTGTACCACGGCTGTCCGGCGGCGGTCAGGCGTGCGAGCGCCTGCTCCAGGGCATAGCTGAGGTGTGGCATTAGCATTAGCCTCCCGGCCAGCTCATAAACCCAACCGCACGGGCGTAGGTCTGGGCTTGCTGCTCGGCATCTACCACGGGTGCCGCACGGGGTATGTCCACCCTGGCCGGTCGGGAAGCCACGGCTGGCCGTCGGGCTGGTGCCGGGCAGTGCTGCCGGGCCGCCCGCGCTACCATCCGGATCAACTTGCCAGGGGTGAGCGCTACGAGCGGGACATACCACCCCTCTGCCAGCCACTCAAATTCCGCTGTGGTAAGCGAGCGCTGGATGGTATCCTCCGAAAGTGGCGGCGATGCAGTGGGGGCCACGTGTGTTTTGAGCTGCTTCATCTGCGCATTAGAGAGTTTTTTGCGCAACTTCAGCATCTTCCCGGCCATTGCATCGGCAAGTTTTATTCCCACATCAATGACGTGCTGGTCTGCCGGGAGCTGGAGCGCATTGATGACGATGTGCGGCAGCAACCAGCCAGTCGGGCTGGCGTCGTGGAGTACCAGGACAGGCAGAGTGGGCTGAGAGCGCAGCCGATCCAGCGCCGCCTGCTGGGTGGTGCTGAAGGGTTCTTTGAATGGCAGCAGTGCCAGTCCCAGCCGCGCCGGGACGCGATTCGCCTGGAGAAAGTTGAGGATGTCGCGCTGGGCACATACCAGGGCACCGCGCATACGCGAGGCAGGCGGACTATCAGGCAAGTGTGCCAGCAGATCGGGCCGGATCAACCGTTCCAGCTCTCCTGGGTAGATCTCCTCCCAGCGTCTAAGAACGTCGCGCTCAAATTCGGGCAGACTCGGTATAGGAGCGATGTCACCACGCGACCTCAGATACGATACGAATATGGCGATGGACATGCCGATAATAAACACAAATACTATTATGGGAATACGAATGATTTCGGTGAATTGTCTGCTGACGGATGTAAATACCATTTGTAAGAGTGGTCCGATGACGCAAATAGATAGTAACATAATAGGAATAATCAGGCTGAAGCCTCTCCATACTGAGAAAGGTTTGGCAAGCTCCGTCAGGTGCTTCCGGTTCATCTGGTAACGAAGTTGATCCACCGTAAAGTAGAGCGTACCTTGCTGACCAAGCTGATCGAGGCGGCGGCGAAAGGCCAGGTCGTGTAGTTTGAGCTTATTTCGCTTCGGCTCCAGTGCAAACTGCTTGTGGCATTTGGAACATGTATAGTTGGAGCGTTCCCTATACTTGAGATCCGCACCACAATGTGGACACTTCATACATGCTACTCCTGTTGGTTGAACATGTGTTTAATCGGGCTATACGCACATCACCTGATGGTATCTCTACGTTCCTCTGCGTCCACAGCGATAAAAAAGTCTCGTCATAATAATACCAGATCTATCTCAGTTGTAAACGGGCGTCCCGGCTAAAGCCGGGTCGCCCGTTCTGCACCCCCGGCTAAAGCCGGGACACCGGTTCTGCACCCCCCGGATGAAGCCGGGTCGCCCGTTCTGCACCCCCGGCTAAAGCCCGGACGAGCGTTCTGCCCCCCCTGGCTAAAGCCGGGTCGCCCGTTCTGCCCCCCCTGGCTAAAGCCGGGTCGCCCGTTCTGCACCCCCCGGCTAAAGCCGGGTCGCCCGTTCTGCACCCCCCGGCTAAAGCCGGGTCGCTCGTTCTGCACCCCCCGGCTAAAGCCGGGACTCCGGTTGTCGTTCCTCCATCCTCCGCATATTCAGTGTGTCTGACCACTAGTATTCGTTGCTAATGCACTGGCACTATTCCCCCTGCTGACTACCCATGATCGCCTCACTCACTCAGGCGCGAGTTGAAGGCATTGGTCGCGACATCCTCCGGTGTGAGCCGGCCCGGTGTTACGTCACCGCGCTGCTGCATATACTCCAGCCAGAAGCGCACATCGTCCAGCACCACCCTGCCATCGGGCTGAAAGCGATAATCGGGAATGTAGCGAGCCTCGATGCCGGTGTAACGGGCAATGATCGTGCGTGCCTCTTCGGGGTTGGCGGCGATCCAGTCAATGGCATCGGCAATGCCATCAACAAAAGCGCGGGCCGCCGCCGGATTATCAGCCGCCCAGTCGCGGTGCAGGAAGTGTGTGGTAAACTGCTTTTCCCCAAAGACATCGAAGGCAGTGAAGAGCAACCGAAACGTATCGGCGTAGGCCTGGCGAGCGTAGGCGGTATAGGGCTGCATCAGGCCAATCATATCCACCTGGCCGCGTTCCAGCGCCAGCGCCTGATGCTCGAAGGGCAGCAAGACAAAGGTGACCTCCTCCTCGGCCACGCCAGCTTGCTCCAGCGCCATCAGGATGGTGTAGTGAAATGAGGAATACCACAGGTTGACCGCCACCGTTTTGCCGCGCAGGTCGGCCAGGCTGTGAATAGCGCTGTCCGCTCGCACAAAGAATTCCTCCAGCGGCTGATCGCCAATCGCCGACTGGATGTCGCTGACGCCGACAACGGGGAGATCGCTGGCATTGGCGTTGATCAGCGCCGGCAGCGAAGCCAGGCCAGCCTCGGCGCTGCCGCTGGCAACCGCCTGAATAGCGGTCGGCCCACCCAGCGTGTCTCCGATGATGGTCACCTCCAGGCCGCGTTGGGCGAAGAAGCCCTGATCCAGGGCAACATATACCGGGTCGTAGACCTTAAAGTTAACATAACGGAGTGAAGAGCGAGCGGCGGGGGCGGCGGGTGTGCTGGTACAGGCAGTCAATATAAGCAGGCACACCAGCCAGTTCAGGTATGTACGCATAATTGCACCTCAACCATGCGCTGGACGCCTGCTAGCGCACTGTTCATAGCCAGACCAATCAGGGCGATCAAGATAATCACCGCATACATGGCTGGGAAGGCGAAGGTTTGGGAACTGACCAGGATGGCATAGCCCAGGCCAGCCGATGAACCGAGCATCTCGGCGGCGACCAGGCTGATCCAGCCGCTGCCCAGACCAATCCGCAGACCGGTGATGATCCCTGGCGTCGCCAGCGGCAGGATGATCCAGGTCAGCATCGCGCGCCGTCCGGCACCGTCCAGGCGCGCCGCCTCGATCACAAACGGGTCAACCTGGCGCACGCTCTGCACTGTGGTAAGCAAAATAGGCGGCCAGGCTGTCCACCAGATAACCATAGTCTTTGACCAGAGACCCACGCCCAGGATCAGGATCAGCAAGGGAAAGATCGTCAGCGCGGCCACCGGGCGCACTGCATCGACCACCGGCGTGACAATCAGCGCCAGCGGGCGATACTGGGTCATGGCAATACCGATACTCACGCCGCTGATCGCGGCCCAGAGAAAGCCCAGGCTAATGTGCTGGATACTCACCAGAGTATGGTGCCAGGCCTGGCCGCTCCATGCCAGGTACCACAATGCGGGCAGCACCCGCGAGAACGGAGGGAACACCGGGGAGGCCAGCACCTGTGCTACCAGTTCCCATACTGCGGCGAGCAGACCAAAGCCGCTAAAACTGAGCCAGCGAATGTTGAGCATACTCTGGTTGTTCGTCCTCTAGCATGGTATGTTACACGAGTTACGCGGTCGTGTGTGCCTGGACGTTGAAGCGTCGGGCGACGGCGGGACACAGGCCGGTGCGTTAGCCCGTGCAGGCGGGCTTCGTTCAGGAGCAGCCCACCCATTCACAGACCGGGCGATCCCACCGCGTATGTCCTCTCGTAAGGTAGGCTGATAGTTTTATCGTATGCAGTATCAGTATAGCACAGGTTAATGTTCTTCGCGTTTTTCTTTTTTACGCTTGCTTGACAATCTGTCATAGGCGGACTACACTATAGACGAGATAGCACATGGTGCTACCAGAAAGATCCGATACGGTCTGGCATACATTACCCGGTTGCATTCATCTGCCAGCAGCGGTGTAACTGTATAGCAAGACGATTATCAAGCATGTGTCTGCGCTAAACATAGCGATCACGATGGTTGCCAGGGCAGATATAGCAGGACTAAATCCATTGTAAAAAACTGGAGTCCCGGCTAAAGCCGGCCCGGAGCGCTCCCAGCGTCAAGCCTGGAATCCGCTGTCTAATTGGTATAGGCTTGCTATATAGCCGTCGGTGTCAGAGTTTCGTCGTCATTCAACGTACAAATGTACATCTACAGTGAACATACTGTCTTATTGCATGGAACGTTATTCGCGTGTATGTTTTAGTATGGTTCCTGAGATACTGATCATCAGATGGTTGCACCATATGCTTCTTGAAGCAACCTCTTGCACCAGTGGCAGGAGGTGTTTTGGTAAACGCGATTATCACAACCAGATATGCGCCTGTTCTGAGTTACAGGGGGTGCCGCTTACCTGTCCCTCTGAAATATCTGCTCTACACCCCTATCCTTCGGATAGGGGCTTTTTTATGTTCAACACCAGGAATGCGATCCTGATTTGTCTGGTGAATGGCAGGGGCAATACATACCCCTATTTTCCGGGAACCCTGACTGTTTGTATAGTACTGACGCTCGCTTTGCAATCAATCCCTTTGTCACCTGGTTTATGATATGAAGAAACGCCTGCTCGCAGCTCATACCGATCATTCGTCATGTGTGTTGCCCAACAGCTATTTGAAGCGGATTCAAAACACAGAGGAGGATTCGTGATGCAACCGGAAGATGCTTACGTGCTGGTGATCGAGGATAATGCAGACAATTTGATGGTCGCCACCGACCTGTTGCGCCTGGCGGGGGTGAAGTACATCAACTCGCGGGCTTCAGGCGGGCAGGGGATCAAGTTGGCCGAGACGCTGCCACGTGTTGATCTCATTTTGCTGGATATTCAACTGCCTTATGAAGATGGCTATGCAGTATTGCAAAAGATCCGTGCGCATCCGAAACTACAACAAACAAAAGTACTGGCCGTGACCGCGAACGTGATGCCCCAGGACGAACAGAAAGCGCGTGCAGCCGGGTTTGATGGGTTCATTGGCAAACCCCTGCATCCCATTCGGTTTCCAGAACAGATCCGGGCGGTGCTGTCGGGCGAGGTCATCTGGCGGGCACGCTGAGGAGAAACGAGTACTATGATAACGGGGGTATCGTCGGTCATACCCTGGACACCAGGGTGGGAAGCACGATCCAGATCAGCGGCGGCTGATGGCAATCGCCCGGCAGTTGAAGCGGCGGATTGTCCATCTTTGTCACCGGCAACGGTGTTGATTGTTGATGATGAGGCGGATGGACGAGAGATCATCGCGGCTCTGCTGCAACCGCATGGCTATCGCCTGTTGTTTGCGTCCAGTGGAGTACAGGCGCTGCACGAAGCAACGCTGCATCTACCGGATGTCATTGTGCTGGATGTGATGATGCCAGGCATGGATGGCTTCAGTGTCTGTCGGCATCTGCGGGCCAATCCGCTTCTGGCCGAGATACCAATTGTGCTGGTAACGGCGCTGAATGACCGGCAGTCGCGGCTCTACGGGTTGGCTGCTGGTGCCGATGATTTTCTGTCGAAACCGGTTGATCCAGCCGAACTGGTGGTGCGCTTGCAGAATATTACCCGGCTCAATCGCTATCGCCGTCTCCTGGAAGAACGGCAGCGGCTTGCTGATCTGGCACAACAGACGGCGGCTATCCTGGAACAAACCTACGACCTGACCTTGCAGGGGTGGGTGAAGGCACTCGAACTTCGTGATGGAGAGACAGAGGCCCATAGTCAGCGTGTCACTGACCTGACCTTGCGTCTGGCACGGACGCTTGGAATACCAGAAGGGCAGTTGATGCACATCTGGCGGGGGGCTTTGCTGCACGATATTGGTAAACTGGGCATCCCTGATTATATTCTGCACAAACCAGGGCCACTCACTCCTGAAGAACAGGCGCAGATCCGTCGTCATCCGCAGTATGCGGTTGAATGGTTGTCGCCCATTCCGTTTCTCAAACCAGCGCTGGATATTCCTGCCTATCACCATGAAAAATGGGATGGGAGCGGCTATCCCTATGGGTTGTGTGGTGACGCGATCCCGCTGGCGGCGCGCATCTTTGCAGTGGTGGATGTGTGGGATGCGCTTACGAATGATCGCCCTTATCGTGCCGCACTACCAAAGACAAAGGTGTGTGACCACATCCACCAGCAGGCAGGATTCCATTTCGATCCGGCAATCGTGCCGGTGTTTTTGCAACTGGTGTAGATCGAGCGTTCAAGCGATCAAGCGGTCAAGCGTTCGAGCGTTCGAGCGGGCGAGCGGGCGAGCGGTCAAGCGGGCGAGCGGGCGAGCGGGCGAGCGATCAAGCGATCAAGCGGTCAAGCGGGCGAGCGTTCGAGCGGGCGAGCGGGCGAGCGGGCGAGCGGGCAAGCGGGCAAGCGGGCGAGCGGTCAAGCGGTCAAGCGGTCAAGCGGGCGAGCGGGCGAGCGGGCGAGCGGGCGAGCGGGCGAGCGGGCGAGCGGGCGAGCGTATCGCGTCCCTCCTGAGCGGAGGCGTAGCCAGAGCAAATGGCATCCTGAGCGGAGCGCATGTCATCCTGAGCGGAGCGCATGTCATCCTGAGCGGAGCGCATGTCATCCTGAGCGAAGCGCATGTCATCCTGAGCGGAGCGCA
>CALANA010000009.1 GCA_937925925.1 uncultured Chloroflexales bacterium
GCCAGCGCTTCGTCCGCGCACCCTCGCACCGAAGAGCGTGCAACTGTCATTCCGAACGAAGTGAGGAATCTTCGCGCACGGAAGGCGAGGACGCGCGGACGCGCGGACGCGCGGACGCGGGGGAGCGTGCCACCGTGCCAACGCGCCACCGTGCCAACGCGCCAGCGCTTCGTCCGCGCACCCCTGCACCGAAGAGCGTGCAACTGTCATTCCGAACGAAGTGAGGAATCTTCGCACACGGAGGCGGGGGAGCGTGCCACTGTGCCAACGCGCCAGCGCTTCGTCCGCGCACCCTCGCACCGAAGAGCGTGCAACTGTCATTCCGAACGAAGTGAGGAATCTTCGCGCACGGAAGGCGAGGACGCACGGACGCGGGGGAGCGTGCCACCGTGCCAACGCGCCACCGTGCCAACGTGCCATCGCAGATGCCTTTACGTTCTTGCGTTAAAAACGCGGGCGTGGAGATATGGCGAGCATACAGGGTGTGCAGCATCCTTGCACGGAAACATTCCCGCATCCCCTCCCTGATTCCTTCTTGATTTTGTTCAATCAAGAAGTATAATGGCTTACGAATAACCACAAAAATTGATGCGATTCAGGGTATAAACTATGTTTTTACTTTAACGTAGGACGCTCTTTTTCACTTTATACCGGTTCTGCATGTTGTGCAGGATAAGGAGAGACTTATGAAACGGGTTGTACTGCTGGTCAGTGTGGTGCTAGGCGTGTTGCTGCTGCCGAGTCTGGTGGAAGGGCAAAGAATTGCTAATCGGCAGGTTATTCGGCTTCAGGTCGCCACGTTTGATCCGCTGGTTGATGGGGAGCCGCTGTTGAACGAACCGACTACGACCGCCGATGCGCCCGATGGCCCCTATTACATTGTCCAGTTTACGGGGCCGGTGGAAGCAGTCTGGGTCGCGCAGTTGGAACAACTGGGAGCGACCGTGCTGGACTACGTGCCCGAAAACGCGCATATCGTGCGCGTGCAGCCGGAGCATGTCGAGCGTGTGCGCAGGATGTATGCTGTGCGCTGGATGGGGCCGTATCGGGCGGGCTATAAGCTTGCACCGGCGCTGGCAACCGGGCCAGCCCTGACATCTGAAGATATATCCACTTTCACGGTCGTGGCGTTTACGGGCGAGTCGCTGCGCAGCATCCGCTCGTTCCTGGTCAGTCAAGGCGCAACCGTGCGTGCCGCAGCCGATACCACCACCGGGATTATTTTCCGCGTAGACATGCCAGCACACATGCTGCCCACCCTGGCACAGCATCCGGGAATTGCCTGGATAGAGCCGTATGTTATGCCCGAAACCGCGAATGCCCGTGGGCGACAGGTGATGGGTGTCGAGAGCGTCTGGCAAAATCAGCGCTTCTTTGGCGAAGGGCAGATCGTCGCAATCTCCGATTCGGGGTTGAGCGTGCAGGAGGATCCAGGGCCAGAGTTTGAGGGCCGGCTGGTGCGGGCCTTTGCGCCGAGCGAGATGAATCCGCTGGAGCAAGAATGTATCGCCAAGCCCAACTGGACAGACTTGAACGGTCATGGCACACACGTTGTCGGCTCGGTGCTGGGCAGTGGGGTGAAATCTGGTAGTAATCCGGCTGCTCGCCAGTATACAGACTCGCATGCTGGTGTCGCTCCCCAGGCCCGCTTTGTGTTCATGTCCCTGGGGGTCGATCAGTCATCACGAATGCCGTGTGTGCCACCCAACGAGAATTACATCGCCTTTGGCTACCGCGAAGGTGCGCGTGTTTCCAGCAATAGCTGGGGTGCCAGTACCGGTGGTGAGTATAACCTCCTGGCTCAGATCGTTGATGACTATATCTGGCGGAACAAAGACTATCTGGTGTTGTTTGCGGCCGGCAATGAGGGGCCAGAACCGTCTACTGTGGGTTCACCAGGGGTAGCGAAGAATCTGCTCACGGTCGGTGCGACAGAGAACAATCGGTTAGAACTTGGTTATACGAATGCTGATAACCCGGACGAGATGGCTGATTTTTCCAGTCGCGGCCCAACATCTGATGGACGAGTAAAGCCAGACGTGGTTGCGCCCGGCACGTTTATTCTGTCGGCACGCGCCGCCCTGGCACCCGATGCGAATTTCTGGCAAGGGTACAATAGCGACTATGCCTATATGGGCGGCACCTCGATGGCGACGCCGCTTACTGCGGGTGCGGCCACGCTGGTGCGTGAGTGGCTGGCAAAAGAGCGCGGGATGCCCAATCCCAGCGCTGCCTTTCAGAAGGCGCTGCTGATTCACGGTGCTGCCCGCTTGCCGGGGAGTACCGTGCCGAATAACGCGAGCGGCTGGGGCCGCGTCGATCTGAAGAACACGCTAGATGGGCGGTATGCCATCTTTGACGACCACGTTCAGGGCTTGCAAACCGGCCAGGTTGTCACCTATACCATCCAGGTGGCGGGCAGTGGTACGGCTGGCACGCTGTTTGCGGCCACACATCCGGCGACCATAGGCCCAACATTGGCAACGGCTGAGGATTTCACACTGATCGCAACCAGTCCGCCGACTACAGATGCCAGAACCGCTGATCCCACAATCTCTGGCTTGATCCCTGCCCCCGGCTTTGCTACCGCCCCTGCAACCGCGCCCATAGCTACTGCCGGTGCGAATGCGAAAGACGGACTATCGCCCCGATCTGGCCTGACCCCACCGGCATCTATACCAACCGCGTCGAGCGCACCCTTGCATCCAGCCGCTGATACCCCATCCATCCAGAGCTTCTTGCACAATATCGTTGGGGGCGGTGATTTTGAAGATCCAGGCTGGACAAATACCTGGTCGCGCATCTGGCTGGGAGAAGGCATTCCATTGCGCACCAACCCCTCTATGCCTGGATTGGGCGGCGTGGTACTCAATGGGCAGGCCTCGATCTGGCTGGGTGGCACTCCTATCGAGGATTCGATCTGGTATCCGCTCAGCTTTCCCGAACAGATCGCCAGCGATAATCCCAGCTATCTAACCTTTTTGCTCCAGATGCGCGACCTTGACCCTGACTTTGACCGGTTTTGTGTGGCGCTGGTCGATGCATCGGGCCTGGTGATCAGTGGTCTTCAGGATTGTTACGACGACCTGCCGGAGGGCGAGACCAGTCGCTACACGCATGCTTTTGCCCCGGCAGAGCTACAGACACTCCAGGGCCAGACCGGTTATCTGGTACTGTATATCGAGGGTGATAGTCTCTTACCGCATATGTCAACCTTTGTCGATGATATTGAACTCAAGATTGATTTTCCCGATGTCACGCTGAGCAGCACGCCTGCGCAGGGGCCAGCCGGTACCACCTTCCTGCTTACCGGCAAGAACAATCTGCCCTACAGCCCGGTGGACATCTGTCTAAACACGTGCAACGATACGGATAATCGCCTGGGAACCCTGTATGCCGATGCACAGGGAACGGTGATCGGGTATTTGCCGACGGATACTGCGGCTGATCCGGGAGTGTATCTGATCCAGTCGGCCGATAGTGCCAATCGTTTTGCCAGTACGACGATTACGCTGATCGATGGTATACAGCCGGTGCTGACCATAACGCCGCCCGCAGGCGTAGCGGGAACGACGTTTCAAGCGGTGGCACAGGGATTTTTGCCCAATGATCGCGCGGTTACGGTGATCATCAATGGCACTAACGCGGGGGTGGTGAGCAGTGATGCTGAAGGCACGCTTGCTTTCGGTATTCGCACCGGTTCGAATGTCCCACCGGGAATGGTCACCGTGCAACTGATTGATAGTGCCGGGCGAAGTGCCACGACCACGTTTGAGATTATTGCTATCCCGGAAGGCGATCCATTGCTTGTGGTGGAACCGGAAGCAGGAGCGCCTGGGAGTGCTTTTGTCTTTACCGGGAGTAACTTTACGCCGGACACGCCGGTCAGATTTATACTGGATGGGCAGGCGGTGGGCGAGTTGCCGACAGATGGGTCGGGTGGTTTTGTAGCGACGCTCACCACGCGCAGCACGATCTTGCCGGGTACCTACACGCTACTGGCACAACAGAACGCGCTTCAGGCCTCGGCTCAATTCCGCATTATTGGCGCTGATAGCGGGCAACAGCCGCAACCGGGTGGCGGAGGTATCTATGTGACGCTGGTGTGGGTTGATCCACCGGCAAATGCGGCGGCTGAACGCAAGTTGGTCAACAACCTGGATCTGCGGGTTGATGGGCCGGGCGGGCCGTATCTGGGCAATGGCGGCAGTAGCGCCGATGTCCTCAATAATGTGGAGGTGGTGCGCCTCGAACGACCAGCCCCTGGCACCTACACGGTTACGGTGCAGGCCCAGAGTGTCAATGGCACCTTTGGGACACAACCATTTGCGCTGGTGGCAACCACGGCGCAGAACTTTAACACCAACACCGCCAGTGCCCGGATTGGTGATGGAGTATTCGACAACACCGTGTATCTGCCGCTGGTGGTGCGCTGAGGCATGCGGCGTCTTGGCTCTTTGCGTTAACACGTTCTATAGCGGAGTAGGGGCGGATTTGAAATCCGCCCCTGGCGTGGGGAGTCGTGAGGATGTGTACAGATGCGCTATATCAACCGCGTTATCGCCAGACTATGCACCGGCGTGGCGACCTGGGCAACCGACGTCCAGGTGTGACCACGGTCGTCGGTGCGCAGCAGTTGCCCACCTTGCGTGCCAGCCCAGGCACGATCCATGTGGTGGCTGACAGGGGTGATCACCTGGATGGCCCCCCGTAACGGCGCGGTGGTGCGGGCCATTTGCCAGTAGGGGGCTTCACGCGCTTCGCGGCGGGCAAACAGCAGGCTATCGCGGCTGCTAAAGCCCGCCAGCAGCACAGTCGGCGTACCTGCCAGGACTGCCAGCGCCACCTGGTAGCCAGCGCCACCGACCGCCAGGTCAAGCGCGTGCCAGGCAGTGCTGGTCGCCGGCAGTTCGGCGCTGGATTGCTGATAGATCGCACCGTCAGCCACGGCCAGCAGATCGCCACCGGCTACGGGGATGGCGACGAAGGTAGTGATTGCGGCTGGCAGCGGTGCGCCATGGTGCACCCACGTCCCACCAGCGTCGGCGCTGCGCCACACCGTGGCATTGGCGGCCACGAACAGGCACCGGGGATCGTGTGGCAGCACCAGCAGGCAGCTCGCGCCATCTGCCGTAGCGGGCACCGGCACAACTTCCCAGGTGTGGCCGCTATCCTGGCTGCGCTGCACCGCGCCGGCGGTGGTTGTGGCATACAGGGTGGCGGGTGTCGCCGGATGGCCGGTCAGCCCACGAACTTCTGCTGCCAGCACGGGTTGCCAGTGCTGCCCGCCATCGGTAGTATGCTGCACACCAATGCCCACGCCCGCAACCAGCACATCACGGGCGCTTCGTGCCAGCAGTGCGGTTATCGCCTGACCCTGCCAGGCGTGACCAGCCTGACGCCAACGCCCGATCGCCCCCGGGTCGCTCAAAATAACCAGTCCATCCGCAGTACCGGCATACACCAGCTCGGCCTTCGCCATGTTGTTGTCTCCTCTCAGCGTTTATACCTGCCAACCTGCCAACGTACAGGACTTACACGGTCGTCCATTACCAGATGGTTTTCGCCTGCGGCAGAGCGGTACCTTCCAACGTTCCAACGTTCCAACGTTGGAACCGTTCAGGTGGTATCTGCGTTGGCGGGGGCGCGGGGGCCTGCGGCC
>CALANA010000010.1 GCA_937925925.1 uncultured Chloroflexales bacterium
CGTGAACGGGCGGTCAACACGGTACGAAGCCCGCCTGCGCGGGCTGCAGCGACGGCCGCACAAGACCCGATGCGCCGCCAGTGCCGAACGCTTGCGCCTCCGGGTGCCCGTGACCGTGTACCTCCGGTCATTGAGGATTGCTATAGCGACCCCTGACGCTCTGACGCTCTTACCAGGCCAGAGCGTTTTTGCACCACGAAGGGTACAAGAAACACGAAGTATTCCAATACGCCAGGTCGCCAGCAAGCCTGACGTGGTATTCAGGGGCATGATCAGAACCTGTCTGAACTTCTCCCATCGCTTTGCGGTGGGTACAAAAGGTCTACGTCTCCTGGCAGGCGACTCCTATACGGCAGCATGGCGGTCGCATTCCATACCCCTTTTCAGACAGGCAGACCGGCTTTTAGCGCAGACGACGTAATAAAAAGCGCATTATTGCCGCGGTTACAATCATCGTCACGAGCGTGCTGGTGATGAGCGTCATCAACAGGGGCAGCCATTCGCGTTGGAGCAGCGCAATATGCACCATAATGCCGACGCCGGCCGGCACGAATAACAGCGGGAAGTGCCGCAACAACCCCTGGGCAGTCTCGTGCAGCCACGGGGGGGCCGACCGACGGCCTGATAGGACAACCCACAACATGAGCATTCCGACCACCGGGCCGGGAACAGGCAGTGACAGGATGCGGGCAACTATCTCGCCCACCAGTTGACAGAGCAGTAAAATCATAAAGCCACGTATCATTGGTGTTTGCCTTATTGTTCAATGTTCTCACGCCTCACTATCGCCGGAAGCGTCATTCTTTCACATCCACGCCTACCCACACCGTGCAATCAGACCAGGGCGTTGCACCTTTAGGTCCTTGTACTGCACGTTGGTATGTTTTCCCGTTCGAACGCAAAGACGCTGCACACCTCATGGCCGTAACCCACGTTCGCGCAGGTGGGCATCGAGCCAGGCCGCTTCCTCAGCGCTGAGGGCCGGTGGTGGCGGGTCGGCGCGGTAGTCGATCTGCCGTTCGTAGCGGGCATTGCGATACACCTGATGCAGAATGCGGTTCAGATCCAGCGCCACATCCGGGTCGGGATACATCAGCGGCACCGGCACCACCGGGAGCGGGTCTGCCAGGGCAATCGGCCAGACATCGACCAGCGGCCAGCGGTACGAACGGCTGAGGAACACACAGTAGGCCGTGGGCGGGAGGGGTCGGGCCAATCGCGGACGTACACCACCTCGCAGCAGATCGATCTCCAGCAGATGCACCCCGCCCTGAAACAGCGCCTGGCGCTTTTGCTCATACGCCTCACTGCCCTCGTTCCCTGGACGCTTGTTGGCCGGCGACAACAGTTCAATCGACGTTACCAACCGCTCGTGTGTCACACTGCGGATCTCGATCCGCGCATAGCGGGTGGGGATGTTCATCTGCGCCGGGATGGTCAACGGGGCCTGTGCGATCGCCACCGCCACGCCACCAGCATCTGGCGTTTCACCCTCCAGGATGCCGATGTCGGGAATGAACGCCTGGCGTGTTGGGGCAATCTCAATACTCTCGAGCGTCACATAGGGCGTAATCACCGCGACATACTGCGCACTCAACTGAGCCTGGATGCGGTCACGAAACCCTGTAATCAGACCCGTATGCACATCCGGCCATATCGTTGACCGTTCCAGATAGGGATCCATCCCTGGAAATGGTGGTTCCATCGGCTCGCTCCTCTCTCTGCATCATTATGTAGGTGGCCCAACGCGCATGTTGCTCCAGAACAACTCATCTTGCATGTCGTCGATATTGGAAACAACCTCAATTGTCAGGACACCGGTCTGCCCGGCAAAGGCAGACAGGTCAATATCGATCATCAGCAACTGGTTGTCGGGTTGTTTGACCCGTTCATAGAGCGACTCAGTGTTAAACCGCACCCGTATTGTCACCTCGCCCGCCGACGTATCGGCTGCAAAACCAGCCTGGGCCAGAAAATGTTGGCCGCTGGCAAGCGTTGGTAGATTGAACTGGCCTGTAATTGTCCGGTCGCCAGCCAGAGGTGGCACCATGACGAGCAAGGTACGATAACGATTGTTATCTTCCAGCGTCACATTGGATTGTGTGTTCACCCATCCGTCACCCGGCTGTGCTGGTCGGCCAAACGGGATGGTGTTGTCAGCAACGCGCCATACCGCCGCCGAAGCCTGGTCCAATAGATCAATAGATGCCGGTGGTGGCAGCGGCGTCTCGGTTGGTGCGGGCAGCGGCGTCTCCGTCGGTACGGGCAGCGGTGTCTCCGTCGGCGCGGGCAGCGGCGTCTCCGTCGGTGCGGGCAGCGGCGTCTCCGTCGGTGGCGGCAGTGGTGTCTCCGTCGGCACAGGCGTTGGAGATTGCACGGTGACACGCTCGATGCGCGTCGTTGTCTGTCCACCACTAATCGCTACCAGGCGGTAATCGGTTGTAATCTCTGGCCGATGTTCGCGCTGTCCCTGCGGCTCGACATCGCCAAACTGCTCGATCTGCACCCGCTCGGCTCCTTCCACATTCCAGACCACATTGACGGGCTGACCAGGTGCCACTTCGCGCGGTTCAACCCCGAACAGATTGACCACCGGTGCCCCTGGCTCGGTCGTCGGCGTTTCGGTTGGGAGTGCGGTGGGGGTAGGTGTACCCACTCCCGCTACACGATCAACGTCCAGCAACGGAATAATGATTGCCAGAATGACCACCAGCAAGGCCGCGACCAGCACCAGCAGCGGCACCCAGATCGGTGCCAGTGGTGATTGGGTAAATTGCGCGGTTGCACTCGGCACCTGTTCATCCGCAGTTTCGGCCCAGACGGTAAAGGGATAGGTGCGCGTGGTACCAAACCACTGCTGCGGTCTGGTGACAATCAAGGCAATATCGGCTGTCTGCCCTGGTTCCAGCAAGATCTGTTCCTGCCCAAATTCAAAGTTCAGCGCCCTGGCAACATCTTCTGCCACCAGCCGATAGTACACAGGCGCGTTGCCCTGATTGCGCAGAAGTACCTGATAGTCAGCTACGTTGCGCCCACTGGCAGTCCGGGGCGAGAGGGTCAGCGTGCTGCTAACGAAGGGCAACACTGTCCACTGCCCGCGCACCGTTCCCGAATCAGCCTGGTTGGTGACGGAGCGTGCGCGCACAATAATGACATAGTCGCCGGCGCGACTCTCTGGTGTACGGGGCACCATGAGATTGAGCGTGGCAGAGGTGGGTACGCCTGGCGTCACCTGAATCGGCTGCTGTGGGCCGCGTGTCCACGCACCAGGGAAGCCCTCAACCGAAATCGTTACATAGTCCACGCTATTGCCCTGGTTCAGCAGTGTCAGATGTGCTACAGCGGGTTGGCCCGGCGTTAAAACCAGGTGTTCCTGATCAAGCTGCACGGTAATGCGCTCGCCACCGCTAAACTGTGTTGCTTGCATGGGTGTCTGATAGCTGGTGGTGGGCGGCGGCGGTACGTTGACCAGCAGGCTATCCAGCAGGTCTGCCCCGGTTGCGGGAGCAGACGGCGGCGGAATCAGATGCAGCCGAAATGGCCCGATCTGCACCACTTCGTTCCAGGGCCACGGCTGCGGAACCTGGGGCGGCAGCCGGTGCGGGCCAAGGTACGTGCCATTGCTTGACCCTAGATCGGTGAGGGTAACGTGTTGTCCATCCCAGTCGATCCGCAAGTGCCGGCGTGAGATCGCCGCATGACTCAGCGGCAGGGTATTATCTGACTGACGACCAATCGTCACACCTGCGTGCGTGAGATCCAGCGCCTGCACCAATCGCCCCTGAGCATCAAATACCTGAAGCTGTGGAGCCGCTTCAGGGCTGGACAAAGGCGTGGTCGCCGATTGAGTACTGGCGGCTGGGACGGGCTGGAACGTTGTTGGCGCATCCGGTGCGGCTTCGTCCGGTGCGGCTTCGTCTGGTGCTGGCTCAGGCGCATCGGGTTCTAGTGGAGGCAACACCGTCGTTGCCGCATTGGGGTGCAGAATCGTGTGGAGTTCAGCAGAAAGTTCAGCGGCAGTGGCAAAGCGTTGCTCCGGCGCTTTTGCCAGACAGCGCAGAATGACCGCTTCTAGCGTCGGCGCGAGATCAGGGCGCACGACACGCGGTGGAGTGGGCTGGGTATACGGATGTTTAGCAGCCGCTTCGCTCAGGGTTTTGACCGCAAAGGGCACATAACCGGTACATACCTCGTAGAGAATGATCCCCAGGGCATAGATATCGCTCCGTCCATCTACCGCCAATCCCTGGCATTGTTCCGGCGACAGATAGGGCGGCGAACCAGACATTGCTTCCAGGGGTAAGGTTTCGTCGGCGTTCAACAGCAACTGGCTCAGACCAGCTTCGTCGAGTTTCAATACATAGCGCTCATCTTCAGGAGTGGCGCTACCCAGGCGCAACAATAGCAAATTGCCGGGATGCAACGTGCCGTGAACCCGCTGTTGTGCGTGCAGATACGCCAGAGCATCGGCGGCCTGCCGCACCAGATCAACACCGACGGTCAGCGGTGTGGTTGTATCTCGCTCTGTAGCCCAGCGTTTCAGCAGTGTACGCAATGAGCCATCTTCCAGCCACTCTGTTACCAGATAGTAGCGGCCCTCTTGCACCCCCGTATCCAGAACAGACACCAGATTGGGGTGCTGCAACGTGATGGTTGCCTGCACTGCCTGGAGAAAGCGTTGCCCGACATCGGGGGTCGCTAACAGGTTGGGGTGCAGCACTTTGAGTGCCACCAGATGTTTGTGTTGCACATGCCGTGCGCGAAACGTATCCACTGCGCTCCCCGCCTTGACAAGCGCTTCGATTTGATAGTCGCCCAGGACGTGACCGATCAATTCCGTCATTACCATACCTCACTCGCAGCCATGTCGTATGCAGTCGGCGCATGCACCAGCTACTGCGCGCTAGACATACGGCTTTCGACTGTGGCACCATGGTACCGCATATTTTTCATCTTGTAACGATTCGTACGTTAGAGCCTGCCCGAAAAGCGTTCGGAGTACCTATCCAGGAGCTGCGGTGGTCAGGTGCTAACACAAAAGTGTCGATATACAACCCGAAAACAACCCTAAAAATCACAATGCTATACGGCACCTTCCAACCTGTTCAAATGCAGCCATACCTGAGCTACGTTCAACACCTATTTCACCTTCCGTCCCCGAACTTTACGTTTACCACTCGGCAGCGCATTGGTTGAGGCCCTGGCGTGTTCCAGCACCTCAATCTGCGGGGCCGTGTCGGTACCACATTGCGTGTCGCTGTCAGTGGCCGTTTGATCGCCGTTGACTGCTGCCTCGGTCGGCGCATATTCCGCCGGTTCCGGGTCAGCGCGTTCTGCCGTTGGCGTGTCTGGCGGCAAGGCGTCGCTGACTGCTGCCTCGGTCGGCGCATATTCCACCGGTTCCGGGTCAGCGCGTTCTGCCGCTGGAGCGTCAGTTTCGAGCAGCAACACATGGATCTCGCGTGGCCCATGGACGCCCAATGTCAGCGTCAATTCAATATCAGCCGTGCGACTGGGGCCAGTGATGATCGTCAGATTGCTGCGCTGGTGAAAAATGTTGGTACCATACATGTCCTGGATCGCGGTCAGTGCTTCACCCAGACCACGCACGAGCCGCACTGCGGGCAGCACAGCAATATGGATCGGTGCCAGCAGCGAGGCCAGGCGGCCCTGACCTTCACCGCTCAGAACGATGATCGAGCCACTCTCGGCAATCCCATATTCTGCCCCGGAAATACACACGGGAATCGTATCCAGCGCCTGCAAGCGCTCGGCCCGCGCTGCGCCGGTATGTGCTACCTGGCTGTCGGCAATCGTCACGCCCTGCTGGTTGAGCAGTGCCGCCAGACCCGATAGTCCGATCTTTGCCAGATCCCAGGCAATTACTGCTGTCGCCTGGTGTTCAGCCAGGATGCGCTGGACGGTATCTAACGCCTCAGTATTGCTGGCACAACGATACACTCGTCCTTCAAGCTTGGACAACTCGGCCACAAATTGGGCCGAGAGATCGTCCGCCGGTGGATGTACGAACGGTGGCGGTGTGTGGGGCGCACTGGTAGCCATAGCCATAAGTTCGCCGCGTTTTGTTTCCAGACTGGCGCGAATGTTGTTCAGAATGCGCTCACGACTGGTCTGCATAATGAGAAAACCCTCCTCTTTGTTGGCGCGATGGGCATGCTCATATTCGGCGCGGGTGTGTTGAATGTCCCAACGCACCACTGCCCCAACGCGGTAACGCTTTAACGCAAAGATCGCACGGTTGCCTTGCGGCGCTCAATCGCATACGCAATGCCTTGCTGTAAACTACTCCGGGCGATGATATTCCCCAGGTCAGCCCCGATCTGCACCAGCGTCTGCGCAATCTCGGCCCTGATGCCGGTCAGCACCACTTCGGTGCCCAGCAGTTGCGCCGCTCGCGCCGTGTGCAGCAATGCAGCCGCTACCTGGGTATCAACCACCCGCACGCCGGTAATATCCAGAATAACCACCTCGGCATTATAAGCGGTGATGCCTTCCAGGGTGGTTTCCATAATCGCCTGCGCCCGCTGACTGTCTACACTGCCAATGATCGGCATCGCTACCACTCCGTCGGCAATCGGCATGAGCGGCGTCGAGAGTTCACGCACCATTGCTTGCTGGGCGGCAATGATCTGTTCTTGCAAGGCCTGGCGTTCGGCTATAGCCCGCTGTTCCTCTGTCAGATCACGACTGATCGAAGCAAACCCGATCGGCTGGCCCTGATCATCACGGAGCAAAAACCCTGATAACTGGATGGGAATGACCTCGCCATTCGCACGTATATAGCGGACTTGATCATACACATAGCCGTTGGTGATAGTCAGAGTCAACAGGTGGGCAATATGATCCTGATCTTCGGCGCAAATGATCGAGCGGCCCATTCGACCCACGACGGAGGGGTGATAGCCGAGCATGGACTCGGTGGCTGGATTCGCGTAGATAATCCGCTCGGTATGATCGGTGATTATTACTGCATCCGGTGTACCTTCCACCAGCATTTCAAATGTGCGCAACCGGGCTTCCTGTTGCTTCTGCTGCCTGAGATCACGTCCGAACCCGACCACACTGTACGGCGCACCGGTTTCATCATAGAGTACATTCGCGGTTAAATACATCGGGATCGTTGAGCCATCTTTATGCCGATAGCGCAACTCGCCCTGCCACACACCCTGCTCCAGGCAAAGCGTAAACAACGACATGATATAATCGGGATCTTCAGCAAACTGTTGTAACAGGGGCATACCAATGAATTCATCGGGTGTATAGCCAAGCAACTGACAATACGCAGAATTTACATAATCCAGACAGGGATCGGCTTGAAACGGCACCTTGCCGATCGGGATCGGCGTACTGTGAACAATGTCGCGGAAGACACGCAGTTGTTCCTGCTCTAATTTACGCCTGGTTATATCTTCGGCAATAGCCACCAGTCCCAGCACCGTTCCGTTCTGCACCCACGGAATTCTGCTGCTTGAAACAAGAATGACAGTGCCATCACTACGACGCACCGGAACTTCATGGTTCAGTTGCGGCACACCGCTCGCCAGCACTGCCTGATCACCGGCGACATACTCTGCAGCGCGATCCGCCCACGGCATATCATAGTCAGTCTTGCCAACAATCTCGGCAGGTGTCGCTGCTGCGGCAGCGCTATACATCTGCCGATTACCACCGAGATAGCGCCCGCTCCGATCCTTCCAGCAAATCGCCTGCGGCAGATGATCAATGATCAACTGCAACAGCGCCTGCTGCTGCCGGGCCTCTTCCTGGAGCTGGGCCACAGACGATTCATACTGGGCTATTGTGTGCTGCATATCCTGAATCTGCTCCTGGTAGGCCGTCACTCTTTGCAATTCTGCTTGCAAGCATTGTTCCAGTTCGGCGATGCGTAGACGTAGGTGCGCATTTTCCGCTTGCAAGCCATCGTTCATCCCCTGATCGTCAGGCATGGATTACCCCTTCGGTGATACGTGCTGTTAACTAGTGGTTGACCACCGTGATGTTGAGGGATACGTAGTAACGAATTTCGTCGTTCCTGAGCCGTAGTAACGACTTTTGTCGTTACTAAACACTCCGCATATTCAGTGTGATCAAGTACTAGATTTCACTACAACATTCACATTCTGCATATCCCTTGGCATTATCCGTAGAATGGCGGCTCATTTGTCGTTCCATTCACCAGAAAAGTATATAAAAAGCCCGGAGTGCTGTCAATAACAGCAGTTCCGCGGTGGGATCGCCCGGCCCGTAACCGGACAAGCTACGCGGGAACGAAGCCCGCCTACGCGGGCTGACGCGCAGGCCGCCTGCGCGCCATTGTCGCCCGACGCTTTAGCGTCCAGGCACATGCGACCGCGTACCTCCTGTAAAATGACAGGACGTACGCGGTGGCTTGAAACAAACGTTCCTTCGACTACGCTCAGAGCTTGCCCTGAGCGCAGTCGAACGGGACAAGCTTTTTCGCCTTTGGCAGAGCGGTACTGGTCTATTTCTGATTCTGAATTCTCGCCTACGTCGAAAATTGAGAACCAGAAGAGAGTCTCTTCCACGGTGCCGCAGGCGCAAAGCATTTGCGAGCAAAAGCAACGGGTGTGTATACGGCTCTTCCACGCTGCCGCAGGTGCAAACGATCGGCAAATTCCCCACCGCGTACCATCTGTCAATAATAGGACGTATGCGGTGGTATGTTCAGATAGCCTTGTCTCCTGCGGCAGAGCGGTACGTTGTTTCTTTTCCACGCTGCCACAGGCGCAAAAGCTTGTCCCGTTCGACTGCGCTCAGGGCAAGCTCTGAACGAAGGTGAAGGGACGTGGTGTTCACGCGACCGCGTACGCCCTGTCAATAACACAAGGTACGATAACCAGTCCCCACACCCGGTAACCGTTCACACTCAGGGTAACGCGCACGCCTGGAAGCACGGGCATCGTGCCCGCACATGCGCGCTGGCCGGCGGGACGCCCGCGCCCCCAGCCGCACCACGAGGGCGGGCCGCCCTCCCTCCCAGGCAGCGGGACGCCCGCGCCCCCAGCCGCACCACGAGGGCGGGCCGCCCTCCCTCCCAGGCGGCGCGACGCCCTCCCTCCCAGGAGAAAAGTGTACGTGTACGACAGAAGCTCTCTCCCAAAGGTAAACAGTTCCCACACCCGGCACATTTGCAGGTTTGTCTGCTTTCCAGTATACTCCAGGTGTAGGATTTCTCGCAGCAAGTATTGTATACGGTGAATCATTTTCCACGTAACAGCCGTTATAACAACGTGCGCCGCTCCATTGAAGAACGTCGCCGCAAACAATTCATACTATTGTTGTCGATAGTGGTACTACTGGCAACCCTCGTAGCGGTTGTATGGCAACTGCCAGATCCATATGATACGCCGCTTGGCAGCACAGCAGCCACGCCAACACTGGCCGCCACTACTCCATCGCCAACCATTCCCGCCGCTACCAGTGCAGTTGATGTCGCAGAACCGGCTGTAGGCGGGACGGCTCCTACCGAAACGCCCTCAGCCGTTGCACCGCGTTTTACGAATGTTTGGTTTGACCCGCAACGCTTCAGCTATGAGCCAGATTTCTATGAGCCACAGATCCAGGCCTTTCTCGATACTCAACCGGGGCCACTGAAGAGTACGCGCTTCCAGATTGGCAATCGCTCGCACACCTTTGCCGAAGTGCTGGTCAATCTGGGCAGCCTCTACAGCCTCAACCCCAAAATCATCCTGGCGTTGATCGAGCAGCAGAGTCAGTTGCTCTCCACCGCCCAACCTGCACCTGAGCAAATGAGCTGGGCATTCGGCTTTAAAGGCGAAAGCGGTGCCCGCCAGGGACTGTTTGCCCAACTGCGCTGGGCTACGATCACGCTCCGCCATGGCGTGCGCGACTATGCGACCCTACCATCAGGGGCCTTGCCCGATCTGGTTTTTGCCGATGATACGCGCCAACCGCCAGCACCGGGCCTTTCACTAACGCAGTATGCCCTGATACGGGTGCTGGCCCCCACGACGACGCCAGATAAACTGGACGCCGCACTCAACAATTTTTGGAAGACCTATATGCGTCTGTTTGAAGACCCGCGCTCACCACCAACCGACTGGCCGCCACTGGCCGAGCCATTCTTGACCAATCCGATGGAAAAACAGGCGCGTGTCACGTCGTTCTTTGATCACGATCTGCCGTTTTTGCAGCAAAACGGCTCACTGGTCTCATTCTGGGGGCAGCGTGAGACGGCACTGTCCTATGACGGGCATACCGGCTGGGATTATGGTATGCGCCCTCCCGACGTGGTGTTGTCGGCGGCTGAGGGTACCGTGGTCTTTGCCGGTCATTCCGAGGATGGCTGTCTCACCCCAGCCGGGGGCGTCATTATTGATCATGCGAACGGCTACCGCACCCTGTACTGGCATTTGAGCAGCATTCTGGTTGAGACCAATCAGGTTATCGAACGGGGCATGCCAATCGGGGTAGCAGGTGCAACAGGCTGTGCCTTCGGGCCACATCTGCACTTTCAGGTGCAGTATCTTGGGCGCGATGTTGACCCATATGGCTGGTGTGGTAGCAATCCCGACCCGTGGGCCGATAATCTAGCCGGGCAGGTGAGTGTCTGGTTATGGGCCGACATGCCCTCACCCTGCGCTCCACCACCAGCGCATATGATTATTGTGGATGACACTGACCCCGGCTTTGCGGCCAGCGGAGAGTGGGAATATATTACGCCGGGGTATGGTGGCAGCGCTCGCTTTGCGCAGTCGATTATGACCAGTACGCAACATACACCCTGGCAATCCCGACCATTGATCACGCCGGCGGTGGCGGTCTGGCAGCCAGAACTGCCACAGGCTGGCAACTACCGCGTGCTGGCCTATATTCCCTATATCTTGAATGGACTGGATGAATCCCAGCATGCCCGTTATCGGGTGCATCACCGGGATGGCGAGGCCGAAATCATTGTGAATGGCGAGACCTACGCCAATGGCTGGGTTGATCTTGGCACCTATGCGTTTGACCCTGAACAACCTGCCCTGGTCAGTGTTAGCACGCTGGCAGGTGATCACGGGCGCGGGATATGGGCCGATGCTATGGCCTGGGTGCCAGTTGATGTCAGAGAACGCTAGTGGTTGACCACCGTGATGGTGAGGGATACCTAGTACAAGAAGGCCTACATACCGCCATACGGTGTCTGGCATCCTGAGCGGAGGCGTCGCCGCCGCGCATGGCCTCCGGCGCGCCGCGCATGGCCTCCGGCGCGCCGCGCATGGCCTCCGGCGCGCCGCGCATGGCCTCCTGAGCGAAGCGAAGGATCGTATCTCATCCGCAGGGCAGATGCTTCGCTCCGCTCCGCTTGACCAAGCCCTGCGCAAGCTGCTTCGCTCCGCTCCGCTTGACCAAACGCTGGAACTTTTTTCGTCATCGTGTACTAGGAACGACGTTCGTCGTTCCTGAGGCCGGAGCAACGACGAACGTCGTTCCTCCACGCTCCGCATATTCAGTGTGGTCAACCACCAGGGAGATCATTGGCAGCATCCCTACTGCGTAAAGATGAGATCGCGCTGCCCAAAAGCATAGACGGCCACAGCGAGTAGCGTCACCAGCAACGACACCTGGGCAATAATGATCACCAGCGCCGAACCAGAGTAGTCGCGGCTCAGAGTCAACGCAAACCCGCTAAACGCCGGTACCAGCGGCCAGCTCAGTATCGTCTGTGCCCCGGCCAGCACATTTGTCACCGTAGTAGGCAACGTGTCCAGGATCGGATGCCCGATAAAGTTGCTCGAAAAGGCCAGCGCGATCAAGCCCAGAATGAGCAACCGCCAGCCAGAGGATACGACCATGGGGGACAGCAGAAGCATTAATGCGCCGAGCAAACTGACATTCAGAAATAAGGGTAACGTCCCCAATAGCCAGTTTCCCACGGTCAAACCTACAGGTTGATGGAGGACTATGGTAGCCAGGCTCATCAAGATATAGACACTGCCGAGAATCACCAACCCGGTGCTATAAAAGCCCAGCAGATAACTCGCCCGACTCAAGCGTCGCGCCAGCAGCATGTAGCCCTGCGGTCGATCACTCAAATTGAGCATCACCGACATAGTATACAGGGTCAGCCCGAAAATGAAAATGCTGCTCACGGTGAAAAAGTATTCGGCATCAATGATACGGGTACCCGACCGCAAGAAGATCATAAAAAAGATGCTGGTGGCAATCACCTCGATCACGATCCGTGCCGAACGATAATAGTCCAGAAATATAAACAGCATCAAGCGCAAGAAGCGCAGCATACTCGGCATCCTAGCTTACTCCTCCGCCGCCGGTTCGTCTGGTAATGCAGGGGGTGCGGTACCCGCTGAAGAATGACGATGCAGCAGTTCTTTCAGCAACGTATCGCCCGTGCCAGATGGTCGCGTTGCTGTGGAGGGTGAGACGACTTGATCGGACAACAGCGACAAAGGCAACACTTCCGCATTGGGCGGTGCCTCCCCATTCACGGCCTGCAGGTAGATCTGTTCAAGGGGACGTTCCAGTGGTTCGAGCGCTAAGATGGCAACACCGGCATCCAGGAGATCGCGCAGCACCGTGGTTTGCACCTGCTGGTTATTGGGCCGCAACACAATCATACGCTCTTTACAGTGAACCGCTGGCGAGATACGGCTCAGCCGGGTGTGCAGATCGGGCGGCAACTGGTCAACATGAATAACCGCACTGGTAGCCGGAACATGCAAATGGGGCACCTTCGTCTCTACCGCGATCCGTCCCCGCACCAGAATACCCACCCGGTCACACAAATACTCAACCTCGTCCATATAGTGCGTGCAGAGCAACATCGTTTGCCCCTGAGCGCGAATGGTGACCAGCAACTCGAGCATCGCCTGTTGTCCCGCCGATTCGAGGCTACTTGTTGGTTCATCAATGAGCAACACATCCGGACGATGTAGCAACGCCTGCGCTAGACCGAGCCGTTGGAGCATAACCCGCGAAAAACGGCTGACCTGCTGATCAGACGCGCTGGTCAATCCGACCTGTTCCAGTGTTTCAGCAATGCGCGTGCGCAACAACGCTGGCTTCATGTCGCTAAACTGACCAATGAAGCGCAGATACTCCTGTGCGGTATAGCGGGTATGATAGATCTGGCGTTCTGGCAGATAGCCCACCCGTTTGTGGGCAGCCATCAGGTTGCTGGTGCCGAACAGCCGTACCCGTCCCCGCGATGGTTTGAGGAACCCCAATAAGAGGTGCAGAAAGGTCGATTTGCCAGCACCGGTTGGCCCAAGTAAGCCATAGACTTCCCCTTGCGCGACGCGCAGGGTAACACCGCGTAGTACTGGCACATCGTCATACGTTTTGCTCAGATTTTCAGCTTCAATTACATACATTATCGATGGAATACCAATTTGATTTCGACACTCCGCATACTTTGGACAGTCTTACGCTTGCGCATACGATACTGAGACTTCCCCCGGAAAGAGATTGCGAGGGGCATAGAGGCGTTGCATGCAACGCCTCTACGGTGAAATCCCCTGTCTGGTGCGGCGCGGCTTCGCTGCGCGGCACCAGACAGGAAACATGGGTGGAGGCCGCAGGCCCCCATACCCCCGCCGAGACGCAGTCTCGTTGGAGTATGAATGACAAGAACATGCAGAATGTTCACGTCGAAACGGTATAATACGAGTTACACAATCGCCCGTCACTACGGTCTGTTTTGCCTGGAACAGCACAATAGATCTCTTCTAATTCCCAGTTTTCGCCTACGACGAAAATCAGGAACCAGAAACAACAAAAGAACCGCTCTGTTGCAGACGAAAAGACGAGTTAACCATACCAGCACGTAACTCGTGTCATAAACGACTAACCAGGGCTAGATACACCAGGGCTGCCATACTCAACGGGAGCGTGCGCCATAAGCACATACGGATCGCTGCTGGCAACGGCAGGCGTGGCATCATGCCTGTTAGCCGCCGCAATACCACACAGACCAGAGCAAAGAGTCCGGCAAGCAAAATCAATCTAAGCCACGGTTGCAGCACTGTCAGCGGTATCAGCGCCACCAGGCTTGCCGCCAGCAAGGTCGCAGTACGGACGGTGCGGGCTACACCGGCGAGCAAAGCGGTATCGGCATCAAGCCCATAGTCAACCCCACCTGGCGTCAGGCTCGTTTCTGCCGCAAATGGCCCCCAGCCAACCGCAACTGGGAAAGCCAGCACCGCCGTCAACGCTGCCAGAACATAGGCCAGCAAACCCGGCAGATCACCCTGAAATGGTAAGAGCATGCCAATTGACAACCCTATCCACAGCAATATCCGCCCCATCACGCCCATCTGGGCTTCACGACTGGCTGCCCGTACAATGAGGGGCATGCCTGCCAACAGCGCTGGCAGTAAGGGCAGCAGAAAAGCAGCCTCAAAAGCAGCCCAGGCCCATAGTCCCCGTAGCACGGTCGGCGGAAGCGGATGCAACGACCAGGGCATCAGTGCCAGGCCGATCGCCGCTAGCAGGATACTCAAAGTATACATAACACCTTCGGCGCTACGCCCAGCAGCCAGTAGCACCGAATACTGCAGCCGTAGGCGGCCACGCACGATGATGGTATAAATTATACTCAGCGCCAGTGCCAGCAGCAACCCTGGATACCCAAATAACGCAATGACCATCTGCATGATTACGATTGAACCTCTGACTGTAGCGCCGCACAGATCGCGGTCGCAATATCTCGAGGAGTTGGTGGACAGCCTTCCACCTGCACCTGTACCACCAGATCACGCACCTCGTTTACCCCCCCCCGTCCAAACGGATGCCCATCGATCGCACAGCGTCCAATTGCCAGCAGGGGCACGGCACTGACCTCACGCCGTAATCTGAGCAACGCTTCGCGGCTGCCAACCGTGATTGGCCCGGTGAGCAGCAGCGCATCGGCATATAATGGCGAATCAACCCAGGTCAGGCGCACATCCGCCGCCACTGCTGCGTGGATCTCCACATCACATCCGCCGCACGAGCCGGTATTGATACGATACAGGCGTAACATTCGCGTTCTTCTCCACAGCTTCTGTCTATAACGCTCGAATAAACGTCAAACCACTCACAACTTCACCAATAATCTCCAGCACCGGTTGTGGATACAGCCCGATACCCAGACAGACTGCCATCAGAAACACGGTTAGCAATGCCGCACCACGCGGTTCCGGCTCCAGGCGGCGGGGGGTCAACCGCTCAAACTCTGATACGCCCAGCATAACCGGTACTGCCGTGGGCAACTCATCGTCGGGGCCAAGCAGCCGGTCACGGGCCAACCGCGCCAGCGCCAGACCAGCCAGCGCAGTCGCCAGCAACAACGCCAGCAACTCCACCCAACTATGGTGGGCCGAAGCCTGATAGACCAGCATTTTACTGATAAAACCATTAAACGGTGGCAGACCCAGCAAAATCAGGCCACCACCCAGAAACCCCAGACCGGCAACCGGCCAGCGGCGCAATAAATCACGGCGCACCACGCCTGGCGTGCGGCCATCAGGCCGTTCCAGCAGCGCATAACTGATAAAGATCAGCACCACCGCCAGTGTCAGATTGAGCGCCTCAAAGATAGCCCCGGTCAAGCCAGCCATCGACATCGAGACCAGGCCATAGAAGACGATACCCATATCATAGATCAACAGATAGGCCAGGAAACGCCGCATATTGGTCTGATGCAGCGCCATCAATGCACCGACAATACTGGTACTAATACCACCGATGCGCAGGAAAACCAGGCCCGAAGGATTCTCGACCAGCAAGGTCGGGAAGCGTTGAAACGAGAGCATAAGTACCAGCAGGCTGGTGATGTTGATCACCGCGATCACCAGTGCTGAAACCAGCGGTGCCGCATCCTCCACCATATCTGGGAGCCAGGTGTGAAACGGGATCAGCGCCAGACGTAGCGCAAAACCAGCGCTCAACAGCGCGAGAATGAAGCGAGCTAGCGGCACCCGCCCGGGCAATTCGCCGGGGCGATAAATATCGGCCAGCACAAACCCCAGGTAGATCAACACGCCCGCAATCACCATCAATACCAGGTATTTCAGCGCCGTAGCCAGCACCCGGGTACCAACGAGCATGCCCGCTCCGGTGGGAAGATCGACAATCGCCAGCACCGCTGCCATACCTGCACCAATCAGCAACAGTGAGATGATAAATGGATCTTGCAGCAGCAGAATGGTACACGTCAGCGCCAGAATTAACAGACTCACCGGCACAAAATTCTCGCCATGCGGCAGTTGCCACGAAGCAAGAAACGCCAGCGCCCCTACACCCAGGAACAGCAGCATAAACAACTGCGTGAGCGCATTCAAGGTCAACGTGACGCCAAGCAATCGTACTGGCTGATCCAGCGGCAGGCGCATTACCAGCACAGCCTCGGTCAACACCACACCGACGGCGATGACAATCACCAGCGCAGTTTGTTTGCGTAACACAAAACAACTCGCCGCCATAGAAATTGGGAACAATATCAGCAACAGATAAATCATAAGTATCGGTCTAGCTGGAGCAGAAGAGTCTGACGCATCCACCCCGGTTAGCGCTGCATCATGCGTTGACGGTAGAGTTCATTCAGTTCCAATGTTTTGAGCCGGCCATACAACAAACCACTCAAATAGGCGACGACGAGCGCCAGCAGGATCGTCACCAGGCTTAACAGCGCCAGGGGTGCCACTCCCACACCACTGGCCTGGGGATTGCTCACCAGCGAGGTATAGAGCAAGTCGATGCTGCTGATACACAAGAGCAAACCCAGACCAATCTTGAGCAGATCGCCAGCCGTTGCCAGCGTAAATAACCCGGTTAACCCCAGCCAGTACCAGGCAAAGTCAACACTGCGAGCGGTAGCAATCGGATAGATCAGCGGGAGGGTGAGGCTAGCAAGCAATGCCAGCACCATCGCCCAGAAGGGCACAATATAGTCATCGACGCGGGCTGCCTGCGTTGTACGCTGACGTTGCGCAGCACGGGCAGCGCGCCGCAGTTCGGATAGGCCGAACTCGTCCAGATCCTCCAGGCCATACTCCCGCGAGAACGTCAGCGCCGTCAGCGTCAAAATCGCTGTCACTGCCAGGCCAGTAATCAACTTGACCGCCACGATAGTACCGGTACCCAGCATTGCGCCTGTAGCTGGCGTGACCAGCAACTGCTGCTGTGCCAGGAACATAGTTAAACACATATAGTTCACCAGCAGAGCCGAAAATGACACGCGCCAGTCGCGCATCAGCAGCACCAGAGCTGCACTCAATGCAATGCCGATCAACGGCAGATTGGTCAATAAACCCATTATTGTGCCATTAATACAATGATACTGATGATTGCCAGTAACACGGCGGCCATATAAAAACGCTGCTCAAACGGTGCAATCACCACCGCCATACCCGCACTGAGTCGCTGCATACCGCGCCAGACTCGCTGGAAGAGTCCTTCAGGTCGGGCCAGCCATCCCAACCAGGACAATCCCTCTGCCAGAGCATCGGGTGCCAGCATAATGGGCGTCATATCCTCGTCGGACAGCGTTTTACGAGCCGAGCTGCGCTGGAGGAGCAGCGGCAGCAACAATAGCCCGACCACAGCCACCACCAGGTTCAGCGTCAGGAGCGCCGTGCCAATCGGCAGTGCTGCCGGGCCACCCGGAATGCCCTGCAACCAGGGTTGCCAGACCAGGCCCGGCCATACGCCCAACACCAGCAGCGGCAACAGTGCCAGACATAACACGATCATATCCCCCGGCAACAGCGTCGTCGGATGCGGAACTGACACATCAAGCGCAACCACCTCCGGGCTACTCTGGCGACCTTCCCAGAATTTCGCCAGTGGCCCCAGGTAGGCCAGCGCTGCCAGCATGGTCGCTGCCATGATCAATGGTACCACCCAGGACGCCTGCGCGATCGCAGTCTCGATCAACCAATAGCGTCCCCAAAAACCCCACCAGGGCGGCAAACCCAGCGCAGAAAGCGACGCCAATCCCCAAAACACCCCCGGCCAGCGCAAACGAGCCGCCGACTCGGTCTGCGTAAAATCGTCACTGCCAGTGAGACGCTCAAGCAACGTCGCCGCAATCCCACCAGTAATCGTGGTAAACGCCAGATTGATAAACAGCACCAGCGTTGCCAGCACCGCCAGCGGCCCTGCCAGTCCCACGCTCACCAGCGCCAGGCTAGCTTGCGCACTGGCTTGCCAGCCGAGCAAGCGCCGTACACGATGCTCGTGTAGCGCACCAGTGACACTGGCTAGCAGGCTGAGTATCCCTGGGCCAATCAACACGCTCTGCCAGAGCGGTGCAAATTCGGTGGGCAACGCATTGATGACGTTGAGCAACGTACTGATCGCCAGTACGGGCAACACACACCCGTACAGAAGGGCACCTAGCGCCGCCGGTGCCATAACCAGTTCGTCAAAAGCGTTATGAAACGGTGCCCCCCCCACCAGGATGACACAGGCCAGCGTTACGCCGATCACCGGCACGGCGGGTGGCATCGTCGCAGTCATCAAGTCTGGCTCGATCACCAGCAGGCAGCCCAACAACAACAAACTGGCGAGCAAGCCCACGGTTACACCCTGTGGCAGCGCTTCACTCCGGCTCAATGCACCACTCGAGCGGGCAGCCACATAGCCGAGCAGCACCACCAGCGCCCAGATGAACGGCACCAACAACCGACTGCTATTCAGGCCCAGCAACGCGACGGCCAGTGCCAGCAACACCCAGGCAAAAAGCGTACCAAAGCCGCGCACGGTTGGGGCCAGCGTCAACGCCAGCGTCAGGAACGCCAGCGTCCCGCTGTACAACAGGGTCAACGCCAGCGCCAGTTCAAGCACACCCGCCGTAGGTGCCACGGCAATCACCATGGCACCAGATTGCAACCAGGTTAATGGCGGCAGGTCTAGCACCGAACCTTGTTGCCACTCAAACAGCAGCAGCAGCGCAGCGATAAAAGTTGTGGCGGCGGCCACAAAACCCAGGATGCGCGTGGCAACATATTTGCTCAATCCCAGGCAAATGGACGCAACCAGCACTAACAGCATGAGTACCAGGTAAAACATACCCTTACAGTACCATCTTTCATCACATTTATGCACTCGTTATTGTGTAGCCCGGACATACAAGGCCACTCGATTCCACCAGCGATTCTAGCATTCAGCACAGGCTACACACATATCGGTTGAACACACGATCAGCACCACGTTGTCAACCAGGGCACCCACGAGTAACGTGCGTGCCAGCAAGCGATCCAGTGGACGCGGGGGATCAATCGACACATTCGTCAGACGACGCCCATCACTCTCCAGGCGATAACGGAGCAAGCCTTGCGGCGACTCCACTTCCGCGCTGGCGCTACCAGCGGACAGACGTTGCGGCAACGCCCCCTGCCAATCACCACCGGGCAGTTGTTCGAGTACCTGTTCAACCAGTTTTACACTCTCCAGTGCTTCCAGCAAAAGTACCACCAGACGTGCATACACATCGCCGCTTTCTTGCACAATCCGGCGCACTGTAAGCTGTTGGTAGGCCGCATACGGTTGATCGATGCGTAGATCGGCGTTTAACCCAGACGCACGAGCCAATGGCCCACGTATAAAGAACTGCTCGGCAACTGCGGGCGTGAGCGTCCCCACATTCACCGTCCGAGTCAATAGCCCACGTTGATCAATAGCCTGATCAATGAGGCGAAAGAGGCGGCGATTGAGTTTCGCCAGCACCGTGAGTAACTCACTGCGTTGATCTGCATCAAGATCAGCACGAAGACCACCTGGAAGACACATATCAGGAATGATCCGCGCACCAGCCAGCAACTGCATCGCCTGTAGTGACCCTTCTTGCAGGCGGCGCGTCATATCGGTATACCGTTCCAACCCCAATACATCAAACAGGGCAGTCAGGCCAGTCAGGTGCGATATCACTCGTTCGAGTTCGGCCACACCACAACGCAGGTAGGCGGCACGTTCAGGCACTGCAATGCCGAGCAATGTCTCTAGCGCCTGACAGAACGCCAGTGAATGAGCATGCGAGGCAGTACCACAGATCCGGGTAACCAGGTGCAATGCCTGGTCGAGATTCAGCCGTGGCAGACGCTCGGCACAACCACGCTCGTTGTAGCCAGCACGATAATCTACATCAGTAATAACTTCGCCCTCAACTTTGAGAACCAATCGTTGCGGGCCGCGCCAGTTTGGGACAAACGGCCCAAGAGCCAGGGTATATCCCACACCATCTCCTTCGTTGCGGTTTGCACTGGGAGCGCATTATACCACATTCATATAGAATACAGTCGGGTGCCTTATAATAGCCGCAAGCAGATTGTATGCCAGGTATGATACCGTTTCGCCGTGACCCTTCCGCATGGTCGTGCCGTGCCTCCTCCACCGAGCCTGCGTCGCGGCGAAGGTGCGCGGGCCGGCGGCCCCCCCGTCTATGTTCCGGGATTTCGGCGGAGGGGCGTTGCATGCAAGGCCCCTCCGTTCCAGGGGAAGTCTCATTGTCGTATGAGCAAGCATCAGATGGATCAACGGGTGTAGAAGGGCTACGTCACATTGGTATGACAAGGAGAAAACCCATATGTCAGACACGATTGAACGTCTTAAACAGCGCGCTGCACAGGGTGCAGTCGATCACGTGAACAGCGGTAGTGTCCTGGGGCTGGGAACAGGTTCCACGATGCGTTATATGTTGGAAGAGTTAGCCCAACGACTGGCGGATGGGCGATTGCATTCGATTGTTGGCATCCCAACTTCTGAGCAGACAGCGCAACAGGCACAACGCTTGAATATTCCATTAACATCGCTGGCCGAGCATCCTGAACTGGATCTGGCGATTGATGGCGCAGATGAGATCGATCCGGAACTGAACCTGATCAAAGGGCTGGGTGGTGCATTGCTGCGTGAAAAGATTGTCGAGTCTGCCGCACGGAAGCTGATCATCATCGCCGATGGCTCCAAAATGGTCGCCCAACTGGGCAGCCGGGTTCCACTGCCAATCGAAGTTGTTCCGTTCGCAACCCCCCTGGTGCTACGGCGTCTCACCATGCTCGGCGGCAATGCGGTGCTGCGCTGCACGGCTGATGGTCTGCCGTTTGTCACCGATGAAGACAACTACATTCTCGACTACCATAGCGGGCCAATTCTTGATCCCGTCGGGCTGGATCGCACCCTCCTGAGTATACCGGGGATTGTCGAGCATGGGCTATTTCTGGGAATGGCCCACATGGCCCTGATTGCCGATGGGGATGATATGCGTGTCCTCACACGCACAACATAACAATCCGGCCACTTCTAGCACTGACACAGCGCGTTGCTACCAGGAGTAGCCGGGTGCAATGTAGCACGTCGGCATCAGCATAATATTGATGCACATGGGGGGGCAGGGGCGACAGGGCGCATCCCTGCCCTCTGTCCGAACAAACGCAGTGGATCATCCCACGGCGTTGCGTGGGTAGGGACAGGACGCGCTTCTGGTGTCCCCTTAAGGAGTAAAAGGAGCGCTCTGCCGCAGGCCCCCCCAGCCCCCCGCTGGGGGCCTGATGCCGCAAAACCGAGCGTTGCGCAAAAAAACCTACACTTGTACCTGTTCACATTTGGGGGGAGAGCTTCTGTCGTCAGCAATCATCTTGCGCCTGGGAACGCGGGCGTCCCGCCCGCCATCGCGCACGTGCAAGCACGCTGCCCGTACTCCCAGGCGTGCCTGTGCCCTCGACTGTGAACAGGTACCTACACTTGAAAACCCCCTTTCGCCCTTGCGGGGGGGAACGACCGCGTCATTCGTGTTCCATGACACGAATGACACGGAAGGGTTACGTCGAAACGGCATTAGCTGTCAAAATTATGGGCGTGAACCATCACCAGGGGCGTAGTGGTGACATGCAATACCTTGTCGGCCACACTCCCCAGTGCCCAGCGTTGCAGGCCACCATAGCCATGGGTCGCCATCACAATCACGTCAACGTGGTGCCGTTCAGCCTCATCCACAATCACCTCAGCCGGGTATCCAGTTGTTACATGCGTGGTGATGGGGACATTATGCTGCTTCAGTTCATCGCTCAATGCACGCATTTCGTGGATTACCTGTTCATAATACTCAGCGCGATTATGCTCCACCGTCACGGGCATTGGCTGGCCGTTTATGCCACCCATATTGTAATATTCTACTGATACCGGCGGCACAGCGCGCAACAACAGCAGTTCAGCACCAGCATGGACTGCCATTTCTAGCGCACAGGGCAATGCCTGGCGTGACAGACTCGATCCATCAACTGGAACCATGATCCGTTTGATCTTTGGGACAACAGCCGTGTCGATCGTGTTACCCCGTACCACAAACACCGGTGTTGTGGTCGCACGTACCACCTTATCCGTTACACTGCCCAATGCCCAGCGCCGCAAGCCACTATAGCCATGGGTCGCCATCACAATCATATTGACAGATTCATGCTCGGTGATCTTCACTATCGTTTCCGCTGGCGAGCCAACCCGTATATCAACCAGTACTTCAAAGCCAGCCTCGCGCAACAATGCGGCCTGTATTTGGAGATCTGCCTCGGCTTGCTCGCGCAACATCGTCCAGATGCGGTGGGTACGTTCCCTGTTCCCCCCCAACGCACTCGTTCGTTTATACAGAGCGCTCGATGGGCTAATGAACAGATCTTCTTGATCTGTGCTAGAAAGTACCCGGAGCAAATGAATATGTGCCGAAAAGGTTGATGCCAACATTTGAGCATACGGTAAAGCTGTCCGTGCCAGTTCTGAGCCATCTAGTGGTACAAGTATAGTATTCATTTGTGCCTCCTCATTGAGACCAGGGATGTATCCTGGATATATAAACACCGAAAAGAGAGCGTATTGTTTGTTACAATACTCTGGTGGTAATCTTGCATTTACATGACAGAAGTTACGCAATAATATGGTCAGTTCGCTCACTGCGTACATCGTCTAAATCATTGCTGTCGTGCTGTATCCTTTCTACGCAAGCGGTAAAATGGTAAAAGTAGCCATATCTGCCTGTTCGCGTTCAATCTGACGCATTTCACGGCAACGTTGGGCGAACATCTCTAACACATCAAGTTCTGCTGCAGATAATTCCGTCAAAACAAATTGCAAAACTAGACCACGATCACGGCAAATTTCCTCGGAAATGGTCTGGCGAATACGCTGCACACGTTGGAATGTCTCACTCGTCAACGTATGCTCGTCTTCCCAAAAAAACGTTGTCACTTTGAGCGGTTGATCGGCTTCATTCGAGGATAAAGCCATTTCTGCATATAATTTGTTCATGTCGCCTCCGTCCTCTCCATCTTCTCACCGGAAATGATGGCATCTATGGAGGGCCGCTGCGATACTGACTGTAACACGCTCCCACATACCACAGGAGGATCTTCCGGTAGCAGCGCCGGTTTTTCAACCAGATGACCCTCAAGCAGGGTATGCAGCGGGATGCGCGTGTCAATTATGGAAAAACCACTACCATTAATACCAGCAACATATCCATCAGAGTGCCAGTCATTATTCCATTCTGTACCGTCTATCAAATAATGGTAACGGTATATATTTCCGGTTTTAAGTTCAAGTGATACACTCCAATTATCTTCACCTAAATGTAATGGCGTATTCTTCTTATTCCAATTATTAAAATCACCTACTAGATGAATAGTGTCAGCCCAGATGGTTGCAGGTAAAGAAAAGATAACTTGTATCTTATCAAAATCACTCCACTTTTTTATAATCATGATCTACTCTCTGCCTATGACTACCACGAGACTTCCCCTGCACAGAGATTGCGAGGGGTGCGTGGAGGCATTGTATGCAACGCCTCTGCTCCGAAATCTCTAAGGGAACATGGGCGGGGCCGCAAGCCCTCGCACCCCCACCGCGATGACGTTGATGGCTGGGCTTGTGCATTGCGCCGAGCCGCCGCCCCTAACCCGCCGCGATGAAGTCTCGTTGTAGTACTATGTATAGCCATCCTATACCAGTTGTAAAGACCCGGATTCCAGATTTAAATCTGGACGAAACTAGACGCAGGCTATAGACTGGAATTTACGATTGTTATAGGACTGCTATATAACTCTCCCTTGAGTACATATACAATTGTTAAAGCACTATGCCTCTCAGAACTTACATCTGAGCATCGGCTTGCGGAACGCCAGTGGCCCGAATAGCCTCGACCAGTTCGTCTGGCGGAGAACCTTTAATGATAAACGCATCTGCCCCGGCATGGAGCGCCTCGACACGATGCGTCCCATACAGAGTCAAGACAACCACCCGAATGGCAGGCCATTGATGTTTGATCTCCCAGGTCGCGGTAATACCATCCATTCCTGGCATACGGACATCCATCAGCACTACATCCGGTCGATATTCGGCTACCAGGCGCAACGCCTCGCGTCCATCCCCTGCCTCACCAATGACGCTGATTTCAGGACAGGTAGCCAGAAGAGCGTTTAATCCCTGACGAGCTGGCCGTTGATCGTCAGCAATAAGCACCCGTATACGTTGATCATCTAGCTGCATTACGATGGTATCCTTAATTTCTACCCATTCATATATTTTTGGTAGTTTCAGCATACCTGACATGCCGTGGTACTGTCATCAATATGAGTAATGAACTCCACTCCATCAAAAAGCCCAACTTCTCCTGGCAGCCTGTGACACAGTTAGCGTATGATACGCTCCAACATTTGTAGGATATTCTGCGCTCATCGTCCACTATTTGTTGTATACAGCGGGGAGATCAGGGTGTCCCCTGGCGGCGGTTCAGATGATGAAATTTATGCAGCGCATGGCGCATATGCACACGAACCGTCTGGGCATCCATATGCAAAAGAGGGGCTATATCCTGCACTCTCAGTCCCTGTACCATAAGCAACAGCACGTCCTGTTCGCATTCCGTTAGAGTCAGATGCGGCTCGTTCTGGGACGCTGCGGCCGACAATTTCTGTACGATCTGGAAGGCAATGATCGGTGGTAGAACCACTTCACCTTGATGCACCTGGCGAATAGCCTGAACCAGATCTGCCGGACTAGAATCTTTCAACAAACATCCATGCGCACCAGACTGTATGGCTGGCAACACCTTATCATCAGCCGCAAAACTGGTCAGTACCAGAATACGTACCTGCGGGTGCGTCCCTGCAATCTGTCGGGTGGCGTCAACCCCGTTCATCTGCGGCATCATAATATCCATCAGAATAACATCGGGTTCGAGTAATTGGGTCAGCGTAACCGTCTCCAATCCATTGGACGTTTCGCCAATAACCTCTATATCAGACTCGGTCGATAATAACGCCCAGATTCCCCGCCGTACTACCACATGATCATCGGCAATGAGAACACGGATCGGTGACATAGGTGTCTACTTTCCGGCACACACGGTAGAGAGTAACAAACATATGTTAAAGTTCAACCTGTTTTTCAAAAGCCATTGCCGCCGCTGGCACCTCTCCTTTCTGAAGGTGTAACTTTTCCAGCACGAGTGTCAACAATTCAATGCTCGCAAAGGCCAATCGCTGTTTATATTCAGGCAAAACCGCTAACTCAGAGTCAGGCTGGTTGCCATTGCTCTGGTTGCTACCCTGCACCTGAAGCAATCCTACGGTTTCACCCTGGACGACAATCGGGACACAAATCGAACTGGACAGCACAGGCTGATCCCGATAGTAACAGGATGCGCGCGGCTGATGCACCAGATAGTCTCGTTCGTGATTACGTTGTACCGCCCAACATTTTTCTGGAATGAACGATTCATCCTGCCATGTTGCATCACCCCAGGTTGCGATTGTGCGTGCGCAACCATGCACTGGATCAAAATAGGAGAGCTTGACCGACTCGTCGTGAAAGAACTGCCGCATAAAACGGGCGCTAAGTGCAAAAGCCTCTTCAGCACTGGTACAGCGTTCCAATCGATCATCCAACTCACTGAGGAGATCGATTTCATAGATACGCTGTTCTAACTCATGCACCCATGCGGTCAGATTGGCAACAGCTTGCTGCAACGATTGTTCAAGTTGCTGCTGCTCGGGGTGATCAAACGGCACAACCCGTAGATTATCATTGTTTGATCTATGCTCTCCCATTATCACTCCCAACCTTATCTCGCGCCTGATGCTGAACCTCATTCATGCGTGATAGCACGCCCTGACGTGCATTTGACTGGAATGTCATGGTGTAGCCGTTCTTCTTCCATCACCAGATTAGTACTGGGAACCTCAACGTCTGGTGGTAACGTACCGAGCAACGAGTGGATCAACGGCAACACTTCCGCCCCAAATTCTGACTTGGGAATGAAGCCATCCGCACCAGCTGCTGCCGCCGCATTGCGATAGTCGATAGTGTCGTAGTGAGTTAAAATCACAATATGCGGTGCGTTGAACCGCGACTTTAACGAACGGGTGACTTCTAGCCCGTTGATCTGAGGCATAGCAATGTCCATCAATACCAGATCTGGACGGAGTCTGGTCACCTGCAGCAACGCTTCCGAACCCGAAAGCGCCAGTCCCACAACTAGAATACGTGGATCAGTCGCAAGAAAGCGTGCAGCTGATCGGAGAAATTCAAAATTGTCATCAACGATCATGATCCGAAACACAGCTATGCTCGATCTTTACTAGATAGCCGTCCTCAATATAGCTTGAAATCAAGCTATAGCAATCCTCTTCTCATTGTGAACAGGAGTCCAGGCTTCAGCCTGGATGGAGCGCTCCCAGCGTCAAGCCGGGACTCCGGTCTTCATAACTCACTTAGGATTGCTATATTCCGGCGTGCGTCGATTCTGAGACGTCCCGGCTTTCGCCAGAACTCCCCACGCCCAACTGCTATGAGACTGGCTATAGAATACTTCAATACGTTCAGGACAAAATATCATCTGGCGCTTCTGGTTGCTACGGCTCAATCCATAGCTTGTTTCAGAAACCCAACACTTTGTTCTTTTGTTCTTAATGTACACGATCAGCCAGACATCGGCAATCGGGGAAACCCTGAAAGGCCGTAGGCGGCATCCTGATCTGGCTGGTTAGAATGCGCTGCTTCAGGTGTTTCCCTGAAACCTCTCAGGGTTTCCCCGATTGTTAGGATATAACCTTTGCGGTACACTTAATACAGATAAGCATACCCAGGTGATCACGTTCGAGCGCCCCACTAGAACATAAAATAACTTGCTGCCAATACCGGTATAACAACAGCGCAGCAAGGACAGACGGTTTGATAATAGCGTATGGTCAGAATACCACGCGCTTCCCCAGACATCTGACCGCGCTATCTGTAATGACAGAATATAAATGAGTAGAAATTTTTTAGGTTGAACACACCGAATTCATAATAGTCATCGAGTTCAAAGTGAAATGGGTAGCAACCAAACCTTCTGTTCATAAAGAGTAGTGCAGGCGCTAGAGCGGACTCTCAATGGCCGCTGTTACTTGCAAGTGGCCTTTGGGTTTATATACTTGCCCACGAGTGTATGGCTTATCAATGACGATGGGTGTGTTGCTCGTGGGCAAGGTTAAGTAGTTCTTTCGATTACATCATGCGAGATCGTATATTCGTCTGGTTAACAGGCCAACATCGCATGTTTTCCTGACAGACAGTGTGTATCTCGTGGTGAGAGACAGAGACAGAGACGGAGGATGGAGTTATGGTACGAGCGCGCTTTGAACATCAAATTGAAACCCTGAACGAAGATCTCCTGCGATTGGGCAGTATGGTTGAGTTAGCCCTGAGCAGAGCGATAAAAAGTCTGGCCACCAATGATAGTTTGATGGCTTCCTGGATTATTGAGGATGATTTGCAAATCAACTATGCGCGGTACTCGGTGGAGGAACAGGCGATTACCCTGCTGGCAACGCAGCAACCAGTCGCAAGAGATCTGCGCTTTCTCAGTGTTGTCACTGCCATCGCGGTTGAGTTAGAGCGTATTGGTGATTATGCCAGCGTCATTGCCCGACGCGTGGAGCGCATAAGTAGGCGCAAGAGCCAGTTGAAGCTGCCCCCTTTGCTTCACGAGATGTGCGAGTTGACACAGTCGATGCTCCACACAAGTCTCGAAGCCTTTCTGCACCAGGATCGTGTTCTGACTTATAGCCTCGATCATAATAGTAATCGCGTTTATGAGTATGAAGGTATTCTGCGCTCAAAACTCATTGATGTGGCACGCAATCAACCGGAATATATTGAGACCGTCATCGATCTACTGGATGTCATCCATGCCCTCGAGCGCGTAGGAGACCGTGCGACAAATATTGGCGAACGGGTGATTTACCTCGTAGCAAGTGTCGTTGAAGAAATGGATAGGCCGCATTTTTGTGCTGCCTGACGGAGTTTGATCGACCAGAAAGCTCATACCTCTCCACCTCCCCACACCCCTGAGCCTGAAACAGGCTCAGGGGTGAATGTGTTTTCACGTGCAGGTTTGTTTGAAAGTACACAAAGAACACCGGAGCAGACGAACGGTCAAGACTCTCGCCGATGCCTCGGACGGTCGTGGTTTGAAAGGCACCCAGAGAACGCCGGAGCAGACGAACGGTCTGGTGTTTCATACCAATTTGATTTTGACCGTGCGCATCCTCTGCCTCGTCTTGCGCTTCTTCATGTCAGGACAGACGCGGTGCTATAGACGACTCGTCTGTTCACCCGCGGCAGCGGTGGTATGTTCGGTGTTGTTCAGGTCTCTTCTACCCTACCGCAGGCGCAAAAGCTTGTCCTGAACCAAGGTGAAGGGACGTGATGTGTAAGCGACCGCGTACCGCGTGTGCATGACATGCACACGCAGAAGGGTCACGTCGAAACAGTATCAGTACCCCCGGCGTCCTCTGTAGTCAAACCAGCTCATGGAGCATCAGGTTTTGCAATGGCCTTTTCAGACAGTCTCTGAGAGTATGGAGATCACGCACGCTCCTCGAGCCATACCAGACGACTTTCCAGCGAACGGAGCATGCTTTCCATCTCTTCAACCATCCAATTGGCATAGTTCCGATCATACGTTGGATGCCAACGCGCATATTCGTTGATCAGTAATTCCACTTTGGAACGTACTGCCGGCCACTCGGCAATCCACTGGTCAATGCTTACATCACCATCAATCAGATCGGCAACAACATCAGGGCTTTTCTGTAGTTCTGTCATCTCCGTACTCCTTTCTCAAAACCAAAAACGGTTTATGTGTTATACCAATTTGATTTCGACCTTCCGCATCCTGTGGTCTGTCTTACGTTTGCTCATACGACCACGAGACTTCCCCTGGAACGAGATGTCGAGGGGCGCGTAACGGTGTTGCATGCAACGCCCCTCCTCCGAAATCTCCACATGTGCGGGGGCCTGCGGCCCCCGCACCCCGCCGAGACGCAGTCTTGTTGGAGGACGAATGGCAAGAACATGCCGAAGGGTCACGTCGAAACGGTATTATCTGGCCGAGTCACCCACTTCGCCATATGTAGCAAGCCTATGCCAATGGTAAATCGGAGTCCTGGCTCAAGCCGAGACGGAGCGAGACCAGGGCAAAAGCGGGGACTTCGGTGCATCACAACTATCATAGGATTGCTATACCACGCCTGCACTCCCAACTGAACGGGTAGCTACCTCCCGCTCACTCTGTTATGAGCATAAACGTAGTTGAATATTATGACAATCGGGGTATTCCTGGGAAAGAGTCCTGGCAAGACCTGAAAAATCCATAGCCAGAAACTGATACGAATTTGCCCTGAACGCGGCAAAAAAGGGGCAGATGTTGCCTGGAACGAAGCGCAGCGCTCTGAAGCGTCTCAGGCTCTGAGGCGGGAGATTCTTCGCTCCACTGCGTTCCACTCCGTTCCGCTCAGAATGACATGGGTAGGGTACACGTTGCCACGTTGAATCCAGACTGGTATGAGGTCAGGATCGAGCAGACACGACGGCATCGACAGCAAAGATGGACACCATCACTTGAGCATGTTCTCTGCATCCGAATGCCGCATGCATAGAGCAAGCTGATTGGCATTGAACACGGGGAGTCCCGGCTTCAGCCCCGGCGGGCAGTCCCGGCTTCGGCCCGGGAGCGGAGTCCCGGCTTCAGCCGGGGACAGAACAAGACCAGACTCAAGCCTGCATCCAGTCTTCAGAGACCAGGCTTGATGCTGGACTCTGGTCTTCAGAACTCATGGAGGATTGCCAAAGCAGAGATAGTACCTGACGTCAGTCGTTGGATGTTACCACGCCCATCCGGATCGCATAACGCACCAGGCCGGCCACGTCGTGAATATCCAGTCGTTCCATCAGTTGGGCACGGTGGGTTTCCACCGTTTTAACGCTGATATGCAGCATACGCGCTATTTCCTGCGTTGTACATCCTTCGGCAATGAGTTGGAGAATCTCACGCTGACGAGCGGTCAAGCGTTGCAACGAACTGGATTCACCGCCAACACGCTGGACATACTCAACGACATGTTTGGAAACAGCCGGACTGAGATAGGTTTCACCGCGCATAACCGCATTGATCGCCAGTTCCAGTTCGGTGACACTGGCATCTTTGAGCAGGTACCCCATGGCTCCCGCCCGGAGCGCCTGCAAAACATACTCTTCGTTGGCATGCATCGACAACATAACCACATGCACATGCGGAAATTCTTGCGCAACACGTGCCGTTGCCTCCAGGCCGTTCAAACCAGACATCGCGATGTCCATCAAAACCACATCAGGTTGCTGAGAGGCAATCATCTGTAATGCCTCACGGCCATCTGCGGCTTCGGCAATAACCTCAATGCCTTCGATGCTCTGAAACAGGGCACGAAATCCAGCACGCACAAGAGTGTGATCATCTGCAAGTAACACACGAACTGGCTTCATGCTAAACTCCTCTTATCCAGATTGGTATGCGATGCGTAGATCGCTAACGGAAAACGTACCCAGATCTCGGTACCGCGTTGCGGGGTGGAGGTAATTTCAATCTGCCCACCCGCAAACAATACCCGCTCTTGCATGCCCAATAATCCGGAACATGCGCCACGCATGGCCCGTGTCTGAGCATCACGGACATCAAACCCGATGCCATCATCACGGATGATCAAATACAGCATATCATCCCGATACTGCAACGAAACCCGTACGCGATGCGCCTGGGCATGGCGTACCACATTGGTCAACGCCTCCTGGGTCACCCGAAAACACGCGGTCTCAAGATCAGGCGGCAAGCGAATAGTACTGAGATCAGCGGTAAACCTGGCATCAAAACCAGCCAGCCGCGACTGCCGATCAACATACCAGCGCAGCGCAGCTACCAACCCCAGATCATCGAGCATTGATGGCCGCAGATCCAGTGATAGATCGCGCACCTGTTGCAGCGTGCGATCCACAATCCCGATATTCTCCTCAAGATAGGGCATTAAGGCCGGAACATCGGCAAGCTGGCGCACAGACTGCAAGTTGATTTTCATCGCCGTAAGCGCCTGCCCGATTTCATCGTGCAACTCGCGTGCAATGTTACGTCGTTCGGCTTCCTGAGCATCAAGCAACCGGCGCGAGAGCGTCTGGAGCCGTTCGTGGCCGGTACGCACCTGCTTGAAGAGCCGCGCATTTTGAATAGCCACACCAACTTGCTGCCCTAGCACCTTGAAAAAATCGATCTGATCTTCTTCAAACACGGTTGGTGCATGGCTAAACAGATCCACAACCCCTTGAATCTGACCCCGCGCCAGCAGCGGAATACCAAGATAACTACGCCAGCGTGGGCGATCAAGATCGAGACCTACCGCCAAAAACAGATCAACTTCCCGAAAATCTTCCTTGAGTAATACATCGCGCCGCCGTACCACCCGTTCATTATGCGCAGAATAGGCCGGCAAAGTACGAAACGCCTCGGACATACGCGGTGGCAGGCCCCAACTGGCTTCCAGCGACAGCAAATCCTCTGCATCATTATAATAGTAGAGGGCACCACCCGCGACATTGAGTTGCTCGGCCAGGAGTGTATTCAATATCCCAAAGACCTCGGTTATTTCCAGCGAACTGCTGACAGCAGCAGTCACAGTGTTGAGTGTCACCAGTTCCCGGTTGCGCTGCTTCAGCTCACGTTCCCATTGGTTGCGGATGGTCATATCAATACCCGTACTCACAATGTATTCGATCTCGCCGGTCGCTTTGCGCAAACTGGTATTTGACCAGGCAATCGTACGTCGATCACCATCACGTGTCAGCCAGTGGTTTTCGCACTCGTTAGGCAACCGGCCTTCCTCTAGATGTGTAAAGATCGAGCGGGCCAGCGTCGCTTCCTGTGGAGACAGCAAAACGTCCCAAAAATGCTTGTGCTGTACCTCAGCAAACGTATAGCCACTTAATTGCTCACAGGCCCGGTTAAAGCGCACGATACGCCCGGCTGGATCCAACACCATGACCAGTAACCCGGAGGTATCAAGAATCGCCGTAGCAAGATCGCGCTCTTTGCGCAATATCTCTTCGGTTTGTTTGTGTTTCGTCATATCACTACTAACGACTATGATACCATCAGACTGCCCGGTATCATCTTTTCGCAACGCTACCGACATACAAACATCGACCGTGCGTCCATCCTTGCCTTGCTGGACAGCCTCTCCCTGCCAGTACTCACGCTCTGCGCTGACATGCACTACGGCCGGCTGATCCCCATTGAGTGACAGTGGCCTGACAAGATCGTGCAGCGATTGCCCCACCGCCTCTTCACTCGACCAGCCATACAGTGCTTCAGCGGCCTTATTCCAATACTGAACAGTAAAGTTCTGGTCGGTCATCATAACCGCCTGTCCAAGCTGGTCAAAGTAGCGTACCGGATCGCAGGTGTGGCGATCATCCGCATCAGAATGGTTCACGGGTGCTGCGTGCAAGATAAGATACAGCGAGATGATGCTGACCAGAACAAACAATACACCTTGTATGATCAACACACCAACAGACCAGTTTGTATCAGCAACTATGTGTTTCACTACCCAGTTTGAAAGGAGCAAATAGGCAATGACGACGACAGCATAGATCAGACTGAGACGTAAGGCGCGGTGTGTACGTATGTACGGCATACCGACGTAGCCTTTCAATCTTTCTGCAATGACGCCGGGGTATATGGAAATACTCGAATTAATTCACAGTATACGAGTATTTGAGAGGTTGAGCAAGGGCAGACAACGAAGACTATTCTGCCGAGGGCCAACGCGCCAACATGCAATGATCACCTTGATGTGATCACTGACACATAGGAACGCAACAGGGGCAGGCACGAGGCACTGCCCCTACCAGAATCTGCACGTGAGCAAACCTGGTTCCAACCAATGCTTTATGCTGTGACAACACCTCAGCGCATAACTGCGTCAGGTTGTGGATTCTGGGCTGGCTCCGGGCCACCAGGCACCAGCACATAATCAGTAATTGCTCGCAGGCCGCTGGTGTTGCCATAGGCGGTATAGGCCCGCCGTCCCACCGGTTCTTGCTCGCCGAGATAGAGCGAAACGACGAACCCACCGTTCGCGTCAACTACGACATCACCAATCGTCAGTGTCGATTGATCCGGCAATGTCACCCAGATGGTCACAACTTCTTCCGGCTGAAAGCCCGATCCCTCGAAGATCGCCACACTGCGCTGATTATCAATCCCTGGACGCACCTGCAACCCCGCCGGGCCGCGTGGAATGGTCAAATCGCCAATCGTAATATCAAATTCGACGATCCCATTCAGCCCGGTACGCAACCCGCGGGCGGTAAATGCATAGCGACCGGTCGGCGCACCGTCGCTGCGCAGGGTAAAGGAGAAAGCACCTTCCGGGCCAGCCTGGATCTGCCCTTGATCGACCACACGGTTATCCGGGTAGCGAATCCAGAGCGCGAGCATTTCGTTGCCCCCAAAGTTTGTGCCACGAATGGTAAAGAAGCCACCCTGAGCATCGCGTCCAGGTGTCACCTGCATCTCCACACCCGGCGAGGTATCGGGTGCGGCTCCGATGTCCACTTGAATATCAGCATAGACCTCGCGCCCACTCAACTGCCCGCGAGCGGTGTAGGTGTATTTGCCGGTGGGCGTAAACGTTACATCCAGAAAATCGAGGATGTACGGAAAGGTAAAATTACCATCGGCATTGGTCTGTACTTCAGTCACGGAATAGACCTCGAAATTAGGATAGGTAATCCAGATTGCGACCGGTTCATTGCTGGCAAACCCGCGCCCTTCCAGCGTCACGGTGTCATTCTGGCGAGCATGGGTCGGCGAGGCCAGCAACACCGTATCCAGTCGACCAGGAGCAACCGGTACGACCGATGGTGCCGCTGTAGGCGCAAAGTGCAGATGCGCGAACACCTCACGCCCGCTGGTATTGCCGTGTGCCGTGTAGATGTAGTCACCGGCAGGCATATTCGTTTGCCCTGCAAAGTCTGGTTCATAGCCAAACGTAAATCGACCATGCTCGTCGGCCACAACAACCGCCACCGAATCGACACGTGCGTCGGGATATGTCACCCAGATCGCTACCGGTTCATTGGCCGCAAAACCTGCGCCGGTGAGATCAACGGGTTGATACTGGTTGATGTGGTTGGGTTCAACCCACAGGTTCGTCTGAACGGGCACCGAAGTAGGTGTGGGCACAGCCGTGGGTACCGGCACGGCTGTGGGGATACTAGTATCGATGGGGAGTACACCCACCTGCAATTCAGCATAGAAGACCCGTGCGCTGGAGTTGCCCTGGGCCGTAAAAATATACTCGCCGTTGCCCTTTGCGCGCGGCGTGTACGTGAGTGTAAAGTTGCCGTTGCTATCGGCAGTAATCAGCCGCACCCGATCGACGCTAAAATCGGGATACGTTACCCAGATCGAAACCTGTTCATTGCCCCGATACCCACGTCCAGCCAGCGTCACCTGCCCGACCTGGTTGGTCGCGTTCGGGCTAACGCTCAGGCCGGTGAAACTGCCGGGCGGACTGGTGGCAGCCTGACGGGTATCCACCTGCAAATAGGCATACACCTGGCGCTGGGTGTTGTGCCCATACGCCGTGTAGACATACTGGCCGGTTGCTTCGCCCACAAAGTTAGGGAGATAGGTGAGCGTAACATTGCCATTGCGATCCGCCTGAACTTCAGCTACGGGATAAACCCGGAAATCGGGATACGTTACCCAGACGCCTACTCGCTCATTCGGCTCAAAATTGCGTCCCGTCAGCGTTACGCTTTGATTGGGACGCCCCGGTTGTGGGCCAGCCGTTAAACTGTCGTTGACATCCGCCGCCAGCGATGTATAGCTCCACAGAACCAGCACGGCGGCCAGCGTTCCGGCAAAGACGATCATCATCAATCGTCCCGTATTTCGGTGTAACATCTCTTCGCTCCTTCGCATATATTCATTGCGAATAATTCAGGGCCGTACATTCTACTATTCTTGAAATTTCTTTGATCATCAAACACTCCTTTTTCGAGCAGTAAAATCAGGGTAAAGACAGCCAGCCGGCACAGCCATCTGTACATACAGGATTGAAATTTGGTAGTCATCGGGTGTCAACTTTTTTTGATGATTATGTGGAGCAGCGCCTCGCCAACTACTCTGACTGTAGCGCATGTTGGGTCAAACTATGAAGTATCGTAGGTAACGAAAGCATGACAATAATCTGACATCGTACTGACAGACGTGGGGATGATCACCAGCAAACATCATTACGATCGCGCTGCTGGATGTTGCTGTTGATGCAGGGATGCCCCCCTCCCCTAGCGGGGGAGGGTTGGAGTGGTGCCGGCCGCCGTGCCCCCCTCTCCGTCTCCCCCGCTGGGGGGAGCTGTATGGCTCCCGCCCCCAGCGCGGACGGGTTGGGGTGGGGGCAGGCCACCGCGCCCCCCGCTGTCGAGCCAGGAACAACTCCCGCCCCCAGCAGGGGAGGGTTGGGGTGGGAGCCAGTTCCAGGGGGAAGAGGGAGGGACTGCCCCCTGAAAAGAGGGGAAGGGGGGAGGTTCGGATAAAACCACACCCCTCTAGAAGGGGGGATGGGTTAGCTACGAATCGAGCGGCGGAAGGCGCTCAGCGCGAGCCACATACCAATCGCAGCAAACACGGTGACAATCGCAATGCTGTTTGTTAGCACCAGGGATGGTTGTGCCCCAAATGCAAGCGAGCGCACGGCATCGATAAGATACGTGGTGGGATTAAACAGTACCAGCGTGCGCATCCAGGCCGGCAGCACGTCGAGGGGATAGAGGGCATTGGAGGCAAACAGCAACGGTAGGTTGAGCAAAAAGATCATGCCGTGGTAGCCCATAATGCTGCGCGATACAGATGCGACGGCCAGCGCCAGGCCACTGAAGCCAAGCGTAAACAGCGCCACCAGCAGCAACGCCATCAGCCATCCCAGCGGATTGCCGGTCAAGCGTACACCCATCAACATGCCGATCACCAGCATCAGCAATGCCTGCAGCAACGCCTTGGTGGAGGTACTGGCGGCATTGCCCAGCAAAATGCTCAGGCGTGGAATGGGCGAGACAAGATACTCGCGGGTGATACCGCGTAGTCGCTCATCAAGCAGCATTATCCCCCCACCGACCGAGCCAGCCAGTGCGCTTAAGGCGATGATTCCCGGCAGAATAAACGTCAGGTAGTCGCGGCCTTCGACCTGGGTGACAATTCCGCGCATACCAACGCCAAACAAGACCACCCACAACACCGATTGCAACGCCAGACCCAGCGCCTCCTCGGTGCTATGAAAAAATTTGGTCATATGTTTTGACCAGATCACATACGTCGCATACATCGCAAGTGCCTCTCAATCGCGGAGCGCGTGGCCGGTATAGCGCAGAAAAACATCGCTCAAGCCAGGTTGGGCCACCGCAATCTCCTCCACGCGGAAGCCATTGCCACTGGCCGCCTGTACAATCTCTACCAATCGCCGATTACCGTTATCCACATATACCTGTACAACGCTGTCCTGTTCATCAACCTGCACACGATCGACAAAGGGAAGGTTGCCAAGCTGTTGAATAAAGTGACGGCGGTCGCCCTGACCATGAATGCGGATCACATTCGCACCCAACGTCGCCACCAGATCCGCCGGTTTACCCTCAACAACTAGCAAACCCCGATCAATAATCCCCACCGTATGGGCCAGCATCTCGGCTTCTTCCATATAGTGTGTGGTCAACAGCAGCGTTAACCCATGTTCACGATTCAAGTGACGGATGTAGTTCCAGATACCCACCCGATTCTGGGGATCCAGGCCTTGCGTCGGTTCATCGAGAAACAGCACCTGGGGATTGGTCAACAGCCCCCGCGCCAGTTCCAGGCGGCGTTTCATCCCGCCCGAATACGTTTTTACGCAGCGGTCAAGCACATCTTCAAGTTGCACCAGTTGCACCAGTTCTGTAATACGGCGCTTGCGCTCCTGGCGCGACATACGGTAGAGTTTGCCATGAATATCGAGTACCTGCCGCCCGGTCAGATCGCCATCCAGGACAATATCCTGAAACGTGACCCCGATACACTGCCGTACCTGCCGTGCCTGGCGCTGCACATCGTAGCCCGCTACCCGCACATGCCCGGCGGTCGGTGGCGTGAGCGTGGTGAGCATATTAATGGTAGTGGTCTTCCCAGCCCCATTTGGCCCGACAAGCGCGTAGATACTGTGCGCGGCAACCGTCAAATCAATTCCGGCCACGGCGGTCACATCACCGTAACGCTTCACAAGCCCATTGGCCTCGATGGCTGCTGTAGCCATAGACGATATCCTTCACACTACAAAAAATTTAGGAAAGAAAGCTCAAAGAATGTACAACGTCCTCGGACACTTCCAGATGAGCTTGTTCCTATACGTGGTTATTGCTTAAGATGTAAACCAATAATGCCGATTCTATAGATACTCCTGCCATCTGATAAGCGATAGGAATGGTCTAAATACCGTTTCGCTATTTCTTGCAACCCTATCGTTACACTTGTATGTGAATCAAAATGCTGGTCACTATAGATTGTATGCTGAAGCATAGCTGATGTCAACTCACAAAGCTCGTTGATACCTGTTCACATTTCTCCTGGGAGCGAGGGCATCTTACCCTCGTGTACCCGATCGAGTGCGCCCCGCTCTCGCGCCCAGGGGTGCGTGTTACCCCAAGTGTGAACAGTTACGGTCGTTGAATTGTTTGACAATCTGTGCCTGGTGTGTATCATATCACTAGATAATGATATAAGGATACCTGTATGCCAGCTACGCCATCATCAGTAGCCTTCCAGATCAAACTCAAAGCCCGATTCCTGCGCGGCTTTGCGGATCTGTCACGCCTGGCAATCCTCGAAGCGCTCTGTACCGGGTCATTAACCGTGACCGAAATTATGACCAGAACCCGGCTGAGCCAGTCAAATACCTCCAACCATCTGGCCTGTCTGCGTGAGTGTGGCCTGGTGACCTGTTGCCAGCAGGGGCGCTATGTCTATTATCAACTAAGTGATGAACGGGTGGTAGAACTATTGGCGCTGGTTGATGCATTGCTGCATGATCACGCCCCGCAGATTGCAGCCTGTCCCCACTATGCTGATGCAGAAAGAGGTGATTTATGAGCGATGCCCCGCAGACGATCGAGATTCCGGTGCAGGGTATGGACTGTGCCGAGTGTGCAATGCATGTTCAGCAGGCAATTGCCGCCCTACCCGGCGTGACAACCGTGAACGTGTTGCTGGCGGCGGAGAAGGCGGTCATTGCGCTCGATCCGCTGCGCGTGGATCGGTCAGCTATTGCCCAGGCGGTGCAAAACGCGGGCTATACCGTCCCGATCACTAACGACCGCGCCGAGGTACCCGCGAGTATTGATCAGTTGACCCATTCCGTGCTGCGCCTGTTTGGTCTGGTGATTGGCGCGGTGCTGTTTATTGTAGTGATTGGCGAGTGGCTGGGGCTGTTTGCGGCTTTTACAACGCAGATACCCTGGCCGCTCGGCCTGGCTGTTGTGCTGATCGCGGGCTATCCCGTCTTGCGCAACGTGGTACGCGCCGCGTGGCAGCGGCAGATTACGGCCCACACGCTGATGACGCTGGGCGTGATTGCAGCGCTGGCGGTGGGTGAGTGGGCGACCGCCGCAATTGTGGTTTTCTTTATGCGCGTGGGCGATTATGCCGAGCGCTTCACGACCGAGCGCGCGCGGCGGGCGGTGAAGGATTTGACTGCGCTGGCACCCCAGATGGCGCGGGTGGTGCGTGATGGCACCGAGCTGGAGGTGCCGCTGGACGCGGTACGTGTGGGTGAAACGGTGATTGTCCGTCCAGGTGAGCAGATTCCGGTCGATGGCGAGGTGATCAGCGGTCAGGCGACGATCGACCAGGCTGCGATTACCGGCGAGGCCATGCCAGTCGAAGCCGCTCCTGGCACGCACGTCTTTGCCGCCACCATCACCCGCCTGGGAAGTTTGCGCATTCGCGTCACCCATGTTGGTGCCGATACCACCTTCGGGCGCGTGATTCGGCTGGTGGCTGAGGCCGAGACGCACCGCGCTGAGGTACAGCGTATCGCCGACCGCTTTTCGACCTGGTATCTACCGTTGGTAGTGACGATTGCGCTGTTGACCTTGCTCATCCGTCAGGATGCGCTGGCAACTGCGGCGGTGCTGGTGGTGGCTTGCTCGTGTGCATTTGCATTGGCGACGCCCATTGCGATGCTGGCGTCGATTGGTGCCGGAGCAAAGCGCGGATTGCTGATCAAGGGCGGCAAGTATCTGGAGGTGCTGGCCCGTGCTGATGTGCTGCTGATCGACAAAACGGGCACGCTGACCATGGGCCGCCCGCAAATCACGCGGATCGTACCGCTGGGTACGCTGACAGAAGTAGCATTGCTGAGGCTGGCCGCTACCGCCGAGCGCTATTCGGAGCATCCCCTGGCCGAGGCTGTACGTCAGGTGGCGCAGCAGCGCGGGATTGAGGTGGGCGAACCGCAGGATTTTGTGGCCGTACCAGGGATGGGCGTGCGGGCCTCTGTTGATGGGCATATGGTCACGGTCGGTAATCAGCGCATGGTGCTGGACACAACGCCGCCGCCACTGGCGACCGAACTGGAGGCGCAGGGCCAGACGCTGCTATATGTGGCTTGCGATGGGCAACCGGTGGGCATGCTGGCCGCGTCCGATATCGCACGACGCGAAGTACCGCAGGCGCTGGCCGCAGTACGGGCGCTGGGTATTCAGCACATTGAATTGCTGACGGGCGATAACGCACGGGCAGCAGCGACACTGTCCGCGCAACTGGGGATTGCCTATCGCGCGCAGCTTTTACCTGAAGACAAGATCGCGATTGTCAGAGACTACCAGGCGCAGGGACATACGGTCGTGATGGTAGGGGATGGCGTGAACGACGCCCCTGCGCTGGCACAGGCCGATGTTGGCATAGCGATGGGTGCGGCTGGAACAGATATTGCGCTGGAGGCGGCCCATGTTGCACTGATGCGCGATGACTGGCTGCTAGTTCCAGAAGCGCTGCATATCGCCCGGCGCACACTCCGGGTGGTGAAGCTGAATATCGGGTTTACCGCCTTGTACAATTTGCTCGGCCTGTCGCTGGCGGCACTGGGTTTTTTGCCGCCGATCCTGGCAGCGGCGGCGCAGTCACTGCCCGATCTGGGCATTCTTGCCAACTCGTCACGCCTGTTGCGCCCAGCGTCAGCGATCAGCCGTCAACGTATGCATCAGCCAGTCGGCGATCAAGCGTTGTGTGCGCGGGTCAATCGGCAGTGAGAGATGGCTGGCGTGGGAGAGCAGACAAAAGCTGGCTCGGCGGGGCATGGTTTGGCGCACTTGCTCGGCCTGCACTCGTGGCACAATCGCATCGCTGTCGCCGTAGATCAGCAGCAATGGCAGGTCGGGTGCTTTTACCGCAATACGCTGCAAACTGCCGATCACATCGAGCGCCTCAATCAAATCGCGGGTGCCGATCCTGGCCCGAATACGCGGCGACTCCCAGGCACGGGCGATGTGGTAGGGACTGCCATCACGCAACAGGCGCAGCACCGCCGGTTGCATCAGCGCTAGCGCTTCGCGCAGCATATGCCAGCGGGTGTAGTATAGCCGGATCGGTGCCTCCAACACCACCAGCGCGTCGGCCAGGGCGGTATCGGCCACAGCTCGCAGCGCAATACAGCCGCCGAGACTAACGCCAATCACGCCGACGCGCTCGTGGCGTATGCGCAGCCATTCCAGCGAGCCGCTGATGTTCTGCACGATGGCCGGAAATGCCTGGGGACGGGGACTCTCGCCATGCCCATCCAGATCGATCAGCAATACAGCCAGGTTCTGCTGGATCAGCGTGTCTACGATGGGCCAGACATAAAAAGTTTTGTTGCAGCCGGAACCGTGGGCAACACACACTGCGCTGCCTGTTGCTGCGTGGGGCACAACATACAACGCCGGTACCGGGCCGGTGGCTGTCGGTATATCCAGCCGCGCAATCTGCCGGTCGGCATAGATACCGGGGCGCAAGCGCAAACGCGGATCAAACGCCCGATTACGCCAGCTTGCCAGCGTCAGATGGCCGACCAGCGCTGGCAGACTGGTCAGTGCCAGGCTGTGCCCTCCATGCCACCCGTCATGCCGCAGTCGGCGTAGGGCCAGCAACAGCGCAGGCGCGATGCATACCTGCGTCAGCCGACCGGTTATGCGCAACCCACGCAGGCGCGACACCGCTGCTATGGCCTCCTGCAAGCTCAACCAGAACAGCAAGCCGCATATTAGAGAAGCAAAACCATCACGTCCCCGCATCCTCGTATCCTCGCATCCTCGCATCCTCGCATCCTCACATTCCCCGGTCTCTTTTTTAACGCAAAGGCACCTTTTAAGCGGAAAGCGGTCTGAGCACAAAGCGGAAACCAGGTCACTCTTGCTCGCCTGACGCACACTCTTTTGCCTCCAAAACACATCACGTCCCTGGTATAGTACGCCTATCGAACCACAGCAACCCCCGGTTTTGCGCTTTGCGCTTTCCGCTTCGCTGCGCTTTGCGCTTAAGCAGAAAGCGGTCTGAGCGCAAAGCGGAAACCAGGTCACCCTTGCTCGCCTGACGCACACCCTTTTGCCTCCAAAACACATCACGTCCCTGGTATGGTGCGCCTATCGAACCACAGCACCCCCCGGTTTTGTGCTTTGCGCTTTGGGCTTCGCAGCGCTTTCCGCTTTACGCTTCGAAGCGGTGCGGACAATACGCTTGATAATAGCAACGTTGTGCTTTATAATTTAAAAAGCGTTGCTATTATCAGCAGAAATGGTACGATGGACAAACCCGGACGCATCCCGCGCCTCGACCGGCGTTTAGCGCAGCGGCTGACCGAGAAGAAGGAACGACTCGACCGCTACCGTCCGCTTCCCTCGGCGATCGTGCGGCGGCTGCACGACGACCTGCGCGTGCTGCTCACGTACCACTCGAACGCGATTGAGGGCAACACGCTCAGTCTGCGCGAGACCCAACTGGTGATCGAGTACGGCATTACCGTCGGTGGTCATAGCCTGCGCGAGTATCTGGAGGCGACCAACCACGCCGAGGCGTTCGCCTACCTGACCACGCTGGTCGATCAGCGTCTTTCGATCACAATCGAGGCCATTCTCGATCTGCATCGCCTCACCATGGCAAAGATCCTTGATGGTGCTGGCGCGTTCCGGCGTGGGGCCGTGTCGATCCGTGGCGCTCGCCTCACGCCGCCGCCGGCGTCGCAGGTGCCTACGCTCATGGCTGAGTGGGTGGCCTGGCTCGCGGAACCGGGGCTGGAGTATGAGCCGATCGTACGGGCCGCGATCGCTCACCACGGCTTTGAGGCGGTGCATCCGTTCGAGGATGGCAACGGGCGCGTGGGGCGGTTGCTGCTCAACCTCATGCTGATGCGCGACGGATACCCACCCGCTCTGCTGTTGCGCGACTGGCGGGTCGGCTACGTCCGGGCACTAGCCGCGGCTGACACCGGCACCTATACTCCACTGGTCAACCTGGTCGGACGCGCAGTCGAACGTGGGCTTGATCTCTACCTGTCGGCGTGCGCGGCCGAGCCGGAGTCGGAGTACCTGCGGCTCGACGAGTTGGCCGAACGCACCGGCTACACCGCAGCGCACCTGGGCTGGCTCATTCGCAAAGGCCGCCTGGAAGCCGTGAAGCACGGCGGGCGCTGGTACAGCACCGTAGACGCAGTGGAACGGTATCGCCGCGACGTGGAACAGGGCAAGGTGCCCAAAGGAAGGCCAAAGACGACGTAGTAATACTCCACCTGACCGCCCGGCACCACGGTCGCCTTTTTAACGCAAAGGCGCAGAGGGGCAAAGACGCAGGAGTGTGACGTACCGTTCTGCCCGCGCCCCCGCGCCCGGCGGCTCAAGCCGCGGGCTAGGGGAGCGAAGCCCGCCTGCGCGGGCTCCACCAGGCCGCTTGCGCGGCCTTTGGAACACAAGCCGGGGCCTTCAGGCCCCCGGCGGGCCGGCAGGGTGCAGAACGGTACGCCGCATCCAAGACGCAGAGACTTGTTTGTGCGTTAGACAAGGTTCGTAGATACTTTACGGTTAACTAGCACGTAGTAACGACTTTCGTCGTTGGTAAAAATGCAGAATGACTAAAGTCGTTACTACATGTGTCACGCCCAAATGTAGCATCTGGAACCATGCCTTAGCAGATTGTGGCGTCAGCGCGTTCTTAGGGCCGAGCACCACGCTGCTGGCACATCTTTGCGCCTCGTATCTTTGCGCCTTGGCGTTAAAAGCAGCGCGGCCTCGCCTCATCACCTCATCACCTGATGACGTATGACGCTCATTGCCCAGGCGATCCCGAAGCATGCCGTACAGGTTAACACAATTGCCGCACCAGAGGCAACATTGGTATAGAAAGAGACATACAGACCCGCGACAGCAGAGAACACCGCGATCAACGCGGCTACCAGCATCATCCGTGGCAGATTGTTGGTTATCAGCGATGCCGCTGCGGCTGGCGTGACCAGCAGCGCACTGGTGAGTATCACTCCCACGACCTGAATACTCGTCACAACTGTGAACGCCAGCAGAATCAACAGCGTAAAGCGCAGACGATCAGCATTAATGCCGATCGTCTGGGCATGGATATGATCGTAGGAGGTCAACTCCAGCTCTTTATGCAGCAGCGCCAGGGTCGTAATAACTCCGGCACCGATAATTGCAATCAACGTCAGATCAGCGCGGCTCACGCCCAGAATATTCCCAAACAGCATGTGCGTAAAGTCCCGAAAGGAACGCACCGTACTCATGAGCAGAATACCCAGCGCAAACATAGCGGTAAAAATAACGCCAATGGCTGTATCTTCACGAATCTGGCCGCGCCGCGAGACCCAGCCAATGCCGAGGGCAGTGACAATGCCAGCCGTAATCGCACCACCGAAGAGGTTCCAACGGTTGAGATAGGCCACCACCAGGCCCGGTAACACCGTGTGTGCCAATGCGTCGCCAATAAAGGCCATGCGCCGCAACACCACATAGGCGCCCAGCGCGGCGCAGATGATGCCGACCAGGATTGCTGCCATCAGGCCGGTGCGCATAAAACTAAAGCGCAATGGCTCCAGCAGCCAGTCCAGGAGATCAAAGCCTTCTATTTCCATCATATGCCAATCCTACATCAGTTGTGAAACACCGAAAGCCCGGCTGAAGCCGGGACTCCGCTTTGGAGTACACCCTCCCAGCCCCAGCCCGGAGCTGCGTTTGACACTAACACGTCGTGCGTATCACCCACCAGCATGTACCAGCACGTGGTCGTTCGTGAAAGCCCGCCGCCGTCCATCCTCCAGGGCAATAATATCGTCATACTCATCTGCCAGGCGGTCGAGGTGGTGGGTGGCAATCAACGATGTTTTGCCCCGCTGTTTCAGATCGTCGAGTACGGTCGCAATCGTTGCCCGGGTTTCCGCATCAACGCCGGTGAGCGGCTCATCGAGCAAGAGCAGATCGGCCTCCTGCACCAGGGCGCGGGCCAACAGCGCCCGCTGTTGCTGTCCACCTGACAGGGCACCGATCTGCCGCTCAGCCAACGCCTCCAACCCTAGCCGCTCCAGCGCCGCATCAACCCGCTGCCAGTCGGCTTTACCTGGCCACCGCAGCCAGCCAAGATGCACATAGCGTCCGGCTAGCACCAGGCGGCGCACATTGATCGGAAAGCGCCAATCAATTTCGCTGCGCTGGGGCAAATAGGCCACACGATGATGACAGCCGCCCACCGGTAGCCCATAGATACGGATCGTGCCCTGCTGCGGACGTAACAAACCGGCGATCGCCTTGAGCAGCGTTGATTTACCCGAACCGTTAGGCCCAACCAGTGCCACACGTGTGCCGGTCTGAAGAGTCAGGCTGACCCCATGCAGCACAGGATGACGGGCACCAGGGTGCGCGACCGTTAGATCGCACACCTCCAGTGCCGGCGCGCCGGAAAGGGGATCGGCATAATATCGTCGGTTATAGGCGAAGCGCACGCGATCACCCTTTCAAAGCGGCAACGATGGCGGTTACGTTGTGGCGCATCATGTCAATGTAGGTTTCCCCGCCACTCCCCGGTTCACCCAGTGCGTCAGTGAAGAGCGTTGGGCCAAGCTCTACCCCGGCTTCCTGAGCGATCATCTCCAACGTGCGTGGGTTGGCAATATTCTCACCAAAGATGGCCGGTACCTCGGCGGCCTTTATCTCACTGACCAGAGCCGCAATCGCGCCCGCAGACGGATCGGCGGCTTCAGTCGTGATACCGAGGGCCGTGCCGACAACCTCAAAGCCATAGTCACGGGCAAAGTAGCCAAAGGTATCATGCGTCGTCACCAGTTTGCGGCGTTCGGCAGGTAGTTGCGCTACCTCTTGCTGAATAAACGCTTCCAGTTCGTCCAGTTCAGCCAGATAGGCCGTAGCATTGGCTTCATACGTAGCCGCGTTGTCGGGATCGGCAGCGACCAGGGCAGCGGTAATGTTCTGCACCATGATGCGGGCGTTAGCGACGCTGTGCCAGATGTGGGGATCGTACTCGCCGTGGGTGTGACCGTGTCCATGATCGTGGGCGTGGTCGGCCTCCTGGTCGTGGGCGTGATCCGCCTCCTGGTCGTGGGCGTGGTCGGCCTCCTGGTCGTGGGCGTGGTCGGCCTCCTGGTCGTGGGCGTGGTCGGCCTCCTGGTCGTGGGCGTGATCCGCCTCCTGGTCGTGGGCGTGGTCGGCCTCCTGGTCGTGGGCGTGGTCGTGATCAGCATCCTCGACCCGGATGAGATTGATGCCCTTGCTTACATCAACACGTGTCGCCTCGGAGCCAGAGGCGGTGTAGAGACGGTCAAGCCAGGTTTCAAACTCCAGGCCGTTCTCGAAAATGAGCGTAGCCTGTGACAAGGTGACGTTGTCGGCGGGTACCGGCTCGTAGACGTGCGGATCATTGCCAGCGCCGACCAGCACCGTCAGGTCAATCAAGTCGCCGCCCACATTCTGAACCATATCTCCCAGAATACTATAGGTGGCAACAACCGGTAGCGGGTTAGTCATAGCGACGGCGTCATCTGTTGTTGGTGGTGGTGCAGGCTCAGGCGTTGCCTCGGCGATCGGGGTAGGCGGCTCGGCCGTCGGAGCAACGGTCGCCTCACTCGCACCGCAGGCGCTCAGCAGCGTTAGCAGTACCAGTAGTGTGACAAGCAGGTTCGGAACACGGTATAATCTCACATCAGATCTCCTTTCCACCCTGTCCAGTCTCGATCAACATCAGGACAGGTGGTCTTGTTACATAGCGAATACCCTTGAAGATACATTGTATCATTAAAAGCATAGCAAGAGGTGTAATCTTTGTCAAATCAGGGCGCTGGCGGGCGGGACGCCCGCGCTCCCTGACAGACGCCCACGCTCCCTGCCCGCGCGGGCGGGACATGCACGCCTGGGAGTGCGGGCATCGTGCCCTCGACCGAGAGACCACGCGGGTGTCCCGCCCGCGCTCCCTGGCATGCAGGGTTTGGACAGCGGCTATTGGACTTGCTATAATGACTTTGCGGGTAAAGCAGTGACTGGCACACACGCCAGAGTACGGATGATTCCAGTTTAGACAAGACGGCAAAAATGACACCACAATCAGCTTACATACGAATGATTGATCGCGCCGTCCTGTGGTGCTTTGATCACTGGCTCATGTTGATCAACGGGATGGTGCTGGTCTATGGTGGATTACCCTGGCTCTCGCCGCTACTGATATCTATGGGCTATACACAGGCTGGTCGTCTGTTATTTTATCTGTACACCCCGCTGTGTCACCAGCGCCCAACACAATCCTTTTTTCTACTGGGCAATCAGGTGGCGTTCTGTCACCGCGAGGCCGCAATGTACACTGCGCTGTTTGTGGGTGGGCTTATCTTTGCACGGGTACGGCATACGTTGCGCCCGATCCGGTTCCGGCTGATGCTGTTGTTGCTGCTGCCGCTCGCGTTGGATGGTACGACGCATCTGATTGACGAGATCGTGCCATCCCTGGCGCTGCGTAGCCCCAATGACGCGATTGGTTCGATCAACTGGTGGCTGCGGATGATCACAGGCGTCTTGTTTGCGGTGGCGGTGGTGCTAGGGATCTATCCGCGTCTGGAGCAAGATCTCCGCCCGGCGTCTGGCTCGTAGCGTTCTGGTGCTAGAACGATCAGGTGAATCGGTTTGAACCAGGATCGTAGCACTTGATGCCGGGAGCGGGAGGTGTGGCCGAAAACCACACCTATGGTTTAGAGAAAGGGGTATCTATGGTTACAAAGGCAGGCCAGCCGGTCACTATTCAACCGGATCGGGCCGGCCAGCGCTGGCCCATGATCTCGATAGTGGTGAGCTTCCTGCTGGTGCTGCTGGCCGGATGTGGCCGCAGCCCGGTGATCCAACCCACCACGGCAGTCGGCCCGGCAGTGATTGCCGTCAAAAGCCAGTTGCTCGAAACCGACCGCAATCCACGCCTGAAAGTGGGCGATCCCGCCCCTAATTTTGCCTACACCCTGGCCGATGGCAGCACCCATACGCTCCACGACTTGCGCGGTCAAAAGGTGCTGATCAACTTCTGGGCTACCTGGTGTGCCCCCTGCGAGGTGGAAATGCCCGACCTGGAACGCGCTGCACAACAACTCGGTGATACCGGTCTGGTCGTCCTGGCGGTCAATCATAGTGAACAGGTGGACGTGATTGAGCCGTTTGCGCAGAAGCTGGGGATTACCTTTCCGCTGATTGCCAACCCCGATCGCGATATTATCCATGGGTTTGGAGTGATCAATCTGCCCACATCGTATTTTATTGATACAAACGGTCTTGTGAGCTACAAGCATATCGGGTTGATGAATTTTCATTTTATTAAACAGCGGGTTGAGGAGATGCCATGACGGACAAGGCGACAGAAGAAGCGCTGGATGTGGCGCAGCAACCCAGGCCACCCTATTACCTGGCAGATATACCGGTGCCCGCGCCGAAAAGTGTGGGTGAGCGACGCTGGGGCTATGCCTTTCTGGGGTTTCTGGGAGTGCTGCTGCTGGCACTGCTGTTTACACCGGGCCTGCCGATCCAGTGGAAAATGTATGCGGTGGTGCATGGTATTTGTGCCCAGCAGCATAATATCTTTTTCGGGAATATGCAGTTTCCGATCTGTGCCCGTAACAGTGGCATCTACAGCAGCTTTTTAATCACCACGGTCTATCTGTGGGCGATTGGGCGTGGGCGGGCCGGCCGCGTCCCGCCCTGGTCAATTTCAGCCATCCTGCTGGTATTCGTGGCGATTATGGCTGTCGATGGCTTTAACTCGCTCTTTGTTGATCTGGGTTTGCTCTATTTTTATACACCGCGCAACAGTCTGCGCACGCTGACCGGTATGGGCATGGGTGTGGGTATTGCGGTGATGTTGCTGTTGATTTTGAACACCACGTTGCGCAAAAATGTTGACGATCAACAGCCAGCGTTAAAAAACCTGGTAGAACTGGGCGGGGCTTTACTGATCAATTTCCTGGTGCTGGTGGCACTGTATGGCAACCTGGAACTGCTCTTCTGGCCGCTGGCGTTTATCTCGTTTTTTGGGATCGTGGGCGTCCTATATCTGGTCAATATGCTCCTGGTGAGCCTGTTTATGGGCTACGAAGGTACGGTCACCAACCCGATCCAGTTGGCACGACCGGCCACGATTGCGTTTGTGCCGACGCTGGTGATTCTGGCGGTTCTGTCAGCATTACGGTTCTGGCTTGAGAGTCAGGGACTGATCCTCTAGTGCGCCTCGCTCAATGGTAGGCGATGATCGGCTTAGGACAGCATGGAGCCATACCATTGCTGTTCTGAGGCCAATTGAGACTGCACGGCCCGCAATTGCCTCGAACGGATGGGCAACATCCCCACCCCCGCTGGGGGGTTCTGGTGCGGCAGCATGCCCCCCCCAACCCCTCCCGCTGGGGGGGCTTTAGGGAGGGGCACCCGCTGGGGGGGCTTTAGGGCGGGGTACACGCTGGGGGGGCTTTAGGG
>CALANA010000011.1 GCA_937925925.1 uncultured Chloroflexales bacterium
ACGTTATCTGGGCAGCTTCTGGGCCCAGCGCCCCTCTAACCCCTTTTTCCTGCCCTCGATTATGGTTGCAACGGTGGTGGCCGTGCTATTATGGCTCCAGGCGACCTACCTTGCTCCCGCCAGTAGCGCGGTAGGTATGACCCTGCTGGCAGTATTGGCAATGCTGGGCGTGCTGGATCACTGGCTACTGGTGTTGCCATTGTACAACCAGGAGTCACAACCAGTTGTGCAACGGGTCGAGCCAGAAGTGTGAGTCGCTTCGCTGAATAGGGAACCGGGGACACGCCCCACAATGCCCCACACCGATCATGCCATGATCGTAGGGGCACCCCGCGTAGGTGCCCCTACGCATCAATTTAAGGGCTGCCGCCCTTAAAACCCGTTGCGAGATGCTTGCGGGCCTACGGCCGTGACGGTTCGACCCGTCAATCCCTCCTGGTACCTTAAAACCCGTTGCGAGATGCTTGCGGGCCTACGGCCCCAAACCCCCAACCGGAGGCTTACGATGATGCGTATGGGGGCACCCCTCGTGGGTGCCCGCAATGGAGGGCAATGCACACATCGTTGCACATTGCTCCCCATTGCCGCGCAACGACCATGCATGGCGATCATCGCGCTCGTTGCGCGGCAATGCATACCAATGCGGGCGACCACAAGAGTCACCTCTACGATCGTTGCCGAGCTATGGGCGGCGAGGCCTGCGATACCTCGCATCGCCCATCCTCGCCTCTCGCCTCTCGTATCCTCGCCTCTTCGCCTCCTCGCCTCTCGCCTCTCGTATCCTCGCCTCCTCGCCTCCTCGCCTCCTCGCCTCTTTGCCTCTCGCCTCCTCGCCTCTCGCCTCCTCGCCTCTCACCTCTCGCCTCCTCGCCTCTCGCTTCTCGCTTCCTCGCATCCTCGCATCACCCTACTTGTCGTATGGGCCAAATTCAGCTATCATGGGTGTGACTGACATCACATATGGTTCATGACCTGTTGAAGGGAGGCAGGGATGCTGGAGGCGATCTTCGCTCCTCAATCTGTCGCGTTATTGGGTGCCTCACCCAACCCGAATCGACTGGGGCATCAGGTATTCAAAAATATTGTTGAGCATGGCTACCAGGGTCGAATCTACCCGATTCATCCCACGGCTTCCAGTGTTCTCGGCCTGACGGCATATCCGAGTGTCCTGGATGTGCCAGATCCGATCGATCTGGCAGTTATTGTGATTGCCACTGATCATGTACTGGCCGCCGTGGAACAGTGTGGGCAAAAAGGTGTCAAGGGCTTGATTGTCATTACTGCTGGCTTCAAAGAGGTCGGTGGCGAAGGCAAAGAGCGCGAACGCCAGTTACTGGAAGTGGTTCGGCGCTATGGTATGCGCATGGTTGGCCCCAACTGTCTGGGCATCATTGATACGATTAGCAAACTCAACGCCACTTTTGCGGCCCTGATGCCCGCAGATGGTGAGATTGCTTTTATGTCACAATCGGGCGCATTGTGTACCGCCATTCTGGATTGGAGCAAGACTGCGGGTATTGGCTTCTCACGCTTTGTGAGCCTGGGCAATAAGGCTGATGTGGACGAAGTGACACTGTTGCAGGCCTGGAACGAGGATCCGCATAGTAAGGTGATTCTGGCCTATCTGGAGGGTATTACGAATGGGCCGGGTTTTGTGCAGGTGGCGCGGCAAGTAACGCAACGCACGCCGGTGGTAGCGATTAAAAGCGGGGCGACGGCGGCCGGCACACGGGCCGTCTCTTCACATACCGGCTCGCTGACCGGCAGTGAGAGTGCCTATGAAGCCGCGTTTGCCCAGAGTGGCATTATTCGCGCCAGCTCGATGGAAGAGTTGTTCGACTGTGCGCTGGCTTTCGCCTATCAACCACCTATGAGCGGCAACCGGGTGGCGATTGTCACCAACGCAGGTGGCCCTGGCATTATTGCCGCCGATGCTATTGAGCGCAGCGGCTGGCTCACAATGGCCGAGTTTACATCCGAAACAATCCAGCGTTTGCAACGCGATCTCCCATCCACCGCCAATGTTTTTAATCCCGTAGATGTGATTGGCGATGCCCGCAGTGATCGCTATCAGGTGGCCCTGAGCGCCATTATGGACGATCCAGGCGTCGATGCGGTGCTGGTGTTACTCACACCACAGGCCCGGAGCGATCTGCCCGAAACCGCACAGGTGATTATTGATCTGTCATCCAGGCACACCCGCCCGGTGCTGACCAGTTTTATGGGCGCATACAGCCTGGGGCCGGCACTAGAACTCCTGAACCAGCATCACATTCCGAACTACCCCTTCCCCGAACGTGCAGTCAGCGCGCTGGCAGCAATGGCCCGTCACCGTGACTGGCAACAACAGCCTGAGCCAGAGTATGCCCAGTTTGCGGTTGATCAAGCGCGTGTCCGGGAACTCTTTGCACAGGTACGACAGGCCGGGCGGGTGGAACTGGGTGAGATTGAGGCGCGGGAGGTGATGGAAGCCTATGGCATGCGCCTGCCGCAGAGCCGTCTGGCACGTTCGCCCGAAGAAGCGGTACAGATTGCGACAGACATTGGGTATCCAGTTGTGATGAAGATTAGTAGCCCGGATATTTTGCATAAAAGTGATGTTGGTGGCGTCAAGGTTGGGATAGCGGACGCAACGAGTGTGCGCGATACGTATGAACTTATTGAATATCGCGCCCGTAAGTATAGCCCGAACGCCCGCATCTGGGGCATTCTGGTGCAGGAGATGGTACGCAAGGGCCGGGAGTTGCTGGTGGGAGTAACCCGCGATCCGCAGTTCGGGCCGCTGGTGGCGGTGGGTATGGGCGGCATTTATGTGGAGGTGTTACGCGATGTTGCTTTTCGCCTGGCCCCTATAAGCCGCCAGGAAGTCAGTGCCCAGTTACGCTCAATTCGCACGTTCCCCCTGTTGCGCGGTGTGCGTGGCGAACCACCCGCAGATATTGCTGGGACGGAAGAAGTGGTATTACGGGTGAGTCAGTTAGTAACGGATTTTCCGGAAATTGTGGAAATGGATATTAATCCCCTGGTTGTGCATAACCGGGGCGAAGGTGTTATAGTATTAGATGCGCGAATTATTTTACAAGGGTAGGCTGCGCCAGGTACCCACACGCACCTGCAAGGGACTCCTGGCGATCAGGAGCAAGGAGGCTTCGTATGGCCACGTTGTATGTTGCTTCAACTGAAGCTTTTGTTGGCAAGAGCGCCGTTTGTCTGGGACTCTTGCAGCGCATGCGCCAGGACAGCTTCGCAGTCGGATATATGAAGCCCGTCAGTGTGTCGGTGGCGCACACCTCCAACGCTATTCTGGACGAGGACGCGGCGTTTATTCGGGACACGTTGGGGTTGCCAACGCCGCTGGAACAGGTGGCTCCGGTTTTGCTGACCCCCGCCACTATCGACACCATTTTGCGTGGACAGGCACCAGTGTTTACCCGTGTGTTGCAAGATGCCTATCTAGCAGTCGCACACGAGACCGACGTCGTGGTGCTAGAAGGTACCAATAACTGGGCCGAGGGGGCGCTGGTCGATCTCAGCGCAGATCAGGTAGCGGATATGTTTGAGGCGTCCGCGCTGCTTATCTGCCGCTATACCTCGATTCGGGCTGTGGATACGATCTTGACGGTGCGACGGTATATTGGTGATCGATTGATCGGCGTCCTGATTAACCACGTGGAAGAACCACAGCTTGAATTTGTGCAAAACCGGGTCGTCCCGTTTCTAGAAGCACGTACCATTCCCGTGCTGGGCGTGATGCCCCGTGACCGCGTGTTGGCCAGTGTGACGGTGAATGAATTGCATGAGCATCTCGGTGGGCAGTTTATTGGGGATCGGCTCTGGGGGCAGCGCGAGATCGAATCACTGATGATCGGGGCGATGGGATCGGAGGCTGGCCTGTCATATTTCCGGCGGCGTACCAACAAGGCAGTGATTACCGGCGGCGATCGGGTTGATCTGCAACTGGTCGCGCTGGAGACCAGTACCAGTGCGCTGATTCTGACTGGCAATTTCCGCCCTTCGCCGCGTGTTCTCGATCTGGCCGAAGAACGGCAGGTACCGATTTTTGTGGTGCCAGATGATACGCTGACGACCGTGGAGCGCGCCGAGGAGTTGTTTGGCCGCATTCGCTTCCACCAGAAGATCAAGATGGAACGCTTTACCGACCTGATGGAGACGTATTTTGATTTTACTCGGCTGTATCAAGCATTAGGATTAACGCCGCCCCCCGTCTCTCCCGCCCCCACAGAGGGGGAGGGGAGCCAGGGACGGTAAGGAGGGAGGCGACGGTGGTCGAAGCACCAGAGCAGATCGGCGCACTGGTTTTTGTCGCCAATCCAGACTATCCCTATCCTTTCGACGTACCCAAAGCGCCCCGCTTCTGGATGGAAGAGCAGACGGGCGCACTGGCAGCAGCGGTTGAAACCTATTTACGAGGTGAAGCCCTCACAACGGCACACCGCGCCCTTTTGCAACTCTACTTACGCCAATATCTGGAACGTACGATCCTACCGAGCGACGCCAACCGTTCGTTGCTCCTGTCCCAGGTGGAGAAGGTGCGCACCACACACGACATTGAACGTTTTGCCGAAGAATTGGCCGAGTGGGGCGTTGAGCCGTTTTAAGTATCAGTGCCGATAGGCCCATATCGCTGCTGCCACCTGTTCAACCTCGGCCCGGGTCAACTCTGGGTAGAGGGGGAGCGAGAGGATGCGCTGCGCCTGGTAGCGTGTGTGGGGCAGGATGTCAGGCGGATAGCCGAGCTGGGCATAGGCGGGCTGGAGGTGGGCCGGGACGGGGTAGTGAATGGCGGTGCCGATGCCGGCCAGGCGGAGGTGTTCACGTAGGGCAGCGCGTTCATCGCTAGTGATCACATACAGGTGATAGACATGGCCGGGATCGTCGGGCGGGAGTTTCAGGGGGGCGCCCTGAAGCAGGTCGGCATACCAGGCCGCTCGCTCGCGGCGCAGGGTGTTCCACTGATCCAGATACTCCAGCTTGACCCGTAGGAGCGCCGCCTGTACTTCATCCAGACGCGAGTTTCGACCGCCGATCTCGGTGATGACATACGGGCTGCTCCAGCCATACTGTCGTAACTGGCGCAGGCGACCGGCCAACCGGGGATCAGAGGTGACAATTGCCCCACCGTCACCGAGCGCGCCCAGGTTCTTGGTAGGATAAAAGCTGAAACAGCCACAGGTACCCCAGTTCCCGGCCTTGCGCACCTGGCCCTGATCGTCAACCGCCCATGCACCGTGGGCCTGGGCCGCATCTTCGACGACTGCCAGGCCGTGGTGCGTGGCAATGGCGGTAATCGCGGGCATGTTCGCCAGGCGGCCATAGAGATGCACCGGAAGCACCGCTCGGGTGCGCGGTGTGATGGCGGCGGGGAGCGTTTGCACATCCAGGGTATGGGTGTGGGGATCGCTATCGACGAGGACGGGACGGGCACCCGTTTGCAGAATAGCCGTCATCTGATACATACCGGCATTGGCGACCGTGATCACCTCATCGCCTGGCCCGATGTCCAGTGCGGCCAACGCCAGATAGAGCGCATCGGTGCCATTCGCCACCCCAACACAGTCGGCGGTGCCACAGTAAGCGGCAAACTCCTGCTCGAAAGCTTGCACCTCGGTGCCCAGAATATACCATCCACTCGCCAGCACCCGCTCCATCGCCGTATGCAGGGCGGCGCGCAGATCGGCATGCTGGCGCTTCAGATTGCCAAACGGAACATGGATCGTTGCCATTTCACATTTCTCTTTCCACGTTGGAACGTCTTCGCGTTGGAACGCTCGAACGCTCGAACGCTGCACCGCTTCAACGCTTCGCCGGTGCCCGACGGTCGATGTGCTGTGTAAGCCACTGGGCGATAACGTGTAGTCCATCAGGATGAATGCTATGTCCAATCGGGTATTCGTGGTAGGTCAGGCGTACCGGGGTGGTCTCCAGATAGGCCTTCACCCCACGCCCGCCCGCGACCGGGATAATATCGTCCTGAGTTCCATGCATCACCAGGACATCCAGATCGGTCAAGGTTTCCGGTTGCACCTGTGGCAGCACCGCTTCATCCAGATAGCCGCTGATCGCAATGACGCCAGCGATAGCCTGTGGAACCGTCAGCGCCAGATTGAGGCTTATGACGGCTCCCTGACTAAATCCGAGCAGATACAATTGGCGCGGATCCGCGCCCGCTCGCGCTGGCAGATCGCGAATCCATGCGGTCAATACCTCCAGGCTGTGCGCACGGGTGGCATCATCGGCAGTCAAGTTGCCTGGTACCCCATACAGATAATACCACCCATAGCCAAAGCCCACATCAAAGATGGCACGGGCACTCACAATGTGCAGGCGCTTGTCCAGATAGGGTGCCAGGCCCATCAAATCATGTTCGTTGCTCCCAAAGCCGTGCAGCAGGAGCAGCAATGGGGGCGGTGTATCCTGGTGTACCTGCGGCGGACGCTCAATGGTATAGATCTCGGTCATTGGTGTATGTTCCTTTCTTGTCGAGATGCGGTGGTTCCTCCAGTGAAACGGGCGAAGCGCCTGAGCGTTCGAGCGTCTGAGCGCCTGAGCTAAGAAGCGCCTGAACGCTCGAACGCTCGAACGCTCGAACGCTCGAACGCTCGAACGCTGCGGTGTCCATCCGGGATGGATGCGGTGATCAAGAAAAACGGCAGGTGGGCGATCCGTGACCAATCGGCAGATAACGTGGCGTCGTGCCGCTCAATGCGTTGCACGCGGATGCGTTCCTGGCGCGTCAGCGGCAACCCACGCAGCACGTCAAACCGGGCGCGTGCCGGGGGATGGAGTTCTGGGAGCAGATCGACCCGGACGGTGAATCCCTGCGCGGCCAGCAGTGCGGGCAGCATACGCCCAATGTACGGCTGCGCACCGGCACGCCTCAGCGCGGCCAGCCACAGATCACGCGTGGCAATCGCGGGTGGATGCTCGATCATGCCGCCATAATCTGGTTCTAGCGCCACGAATACACCACCCGGTTGCAAGACGCGCCGGACTTCGGCGACGGCACGGGCGGGATCGACCACCCACAGCAGGACGCACTGGCAAAAGACCAGATCGAACGTTGCGGCGGCAAATGGTAAGC
>CALANA010000012.1 GCA_937925925.1 uncultured Chloroflexales bacterium
CAGCACAAGAGAAACCCAATGCAAGGGGGTTCAGGCGTTGGCGGGCACAGCAGATCAATGCGGGCAATGCGAGGCAATGTGAGCAATGCGAGGCGACATGGGACAATGCCCGCATTGCAGTGCAAAGATCATCGGGGCACCGCTTGTGGGTGCCCGCATTGCTATGCATTGCGGGCATTGCGGAACAATGCGAGGCGATGTGGGACAATGCAGGCATTGCGGACAATAAGGTAGGCTATGCCCGCAATCAAGAAATCGAAACACACGCACGAGTTTGGGGATTTTCAGACCCCAGAAGAGTTAGCCATACACGTTATCGGTGTACTACAGCGACTTGGTATTCATCCGGCTTCAATTATTGAACCAACATGTGGCAAAGGCAGTTTACTTATACGTGCAATGAAAGCATACCCGCACGTGGCAAGATCTATCGGTGTCGATATTAATGCTGATCATCTTAACATATTGCGAGAGAGGGTTACAAAGGAGGGGTTAGACACTCGTGTAGACATTTTTCATTCCGACTTCTTTAACACAGATTGGAATAGGTTGCTCGAGACAATACCACAGCCCCTTCTGATCATTGGAAACCCCCCCTGGGTAACAAGCGCAGCGTTAAGTATGTTGCAAAGCGCTAATCTTCCGAAAAAATCAAACTTTCATGGCCGTCAGGGCCTTGCGGCTTTAACGGGAAAAAGCAACTTTGATATTTCTGAATGGATGTTGCTTCAGCAACTCACATGGCTTTCCGCTAGAGATGGGACTCTTGCGGTGCTATGCAAGATGGCAGTCGCTCGGAAAGTATTGGTATATGCCTGGCAGCACAAAATGAAGATGTGTTCGGCAAATATCTTTAAGATCGATGCACAAAAGCATTTTAATGCGGCAGTAGATGCCTGCCTCCTGGTGATACAAACCGGTAGCAATAGCACTGCTCAGAGTTGTCCTGTCTTTAACAACTGCACTGACCTGGTGCCAACAATGAACCTCGGATATCTTGATCATCTTGTACTATCGCATGCAACTGCATATCAAAATCTTCGCTATTTATCAGGTACAGATACGTTCTATACATGGCGATCAGGAATAAAACACGATTGCTCTAAAATCATGGAACTTGTGCAAACTGGCGATGGTTTTATGAATGGTAACGGACGTATGGTCTCGCTAGAGCATGAGTATGTCTATCCTTTACTTAAGAGTTCCGATATCGGGAACAATCGCATAAACGGTCGTCAAAAACACATGTTGGTGACACAGAGATATGTTGGAGAAGACACAGATAAAATCAAAACTATAGCGCCCAAGACCTGGGACTACCTGCAAAGCCATCGTGATATATTTGCCAGAAGAGCTAGCTCCATATACAAAAACCGACCAGATTTCTCTATTTTTGGCGTAGGAGACTATACGTTTGCACCGTGGAAAGTTGCAATATCAGGTTTTTATAAACGCTTACGCTTTGTGGTTGTCCCACCAATCTACGAAAAACCAGTTGTATTTGATGATACAGTTTACTTTCTATCCTGTTCTTCACAGCAAGAAGCCTTTTTTATTGCCTGTCTACTCAACTCAGATCTCGCACAAGAGTTTCTAAATACCATGATTTTCTGGGAAGATAAGCGACCAATTACCATTGATATTCTGAAAAGATTAAACATACAGTCATTAGCACAATCACTTGGTAGCGAAAGCGAGTATCTTGAAATTGTTAAACACAAAGGTGTACCAAACTATGTAGAAAAGGCGACACAGTTGCGATTATTTAAGACACGTAAACGATATAACGTATAGCCTGTATACCCATTCGACCACGGTTAAAATATCAGCGCCATAGTAGATTCATGTTATGATTTGTACCTATTTCTACGAGGAGCGATGCCCCCATTACCGCACAACGATCGTCGGGGCACCCACAAGGGGTGCCCGCATTACCATCCATTGCGGGCATTGGGACAATGCGCGGCATTGTAGGCGATGCTGGGCAATGCCGCGCATTGTTCACAATGGCATGCATTGCCTGCATTGTGGGCACCCAACAGAGGTGCCCCTACGATCATGGCATACGCATTGCCAAGCAACGAACGCGATGATCGCAATGACGGTCGTTGGGGGACAATGCGGGCATTGCGGAACAATGCGAAGCAATGTGAACAAGGGGGGACAATGCGGGCATTGCGGAACAATGCGAAGCAATGTGAACAAGGGGGAACAATGCGGACAATGCAGGGCAATGTAGGGCATTGCAGGGGAATGCGGCGCAACGTTCACAATGGCATGCATTGCCTGCATTGTGGGCACCCACCAGAGGTGCCCCTACGATCATGGCGTGATCGCTGCGGGGCGCTGCGGGGCGCTGCCGAGCGCTGCGGGGCGCTGCGGAGCGCTGCGGGACAATGTTGACCATTGCGGGGCAAGGATCGTAGGAGCGACTCTGGTGGTCGCCCGCAGCGAAAAGCATTGATGTGCATTGGAGCGATGGAGCATTGCGGGCATTGCCAGGCATTGTGGGGCATTGCGGGCAATGCAGGGCATTGCGGGGCATTGCTTCCATACGAAACAAAGAACCGGGAACCGGAAGCCCTACCAACCCCGCCTCGGCGTCTGTCCCATACAAACGCCTCGCACCTCGCGCCCCCCACCTCCCCACAGCCTCCTTCTTTAATGCAAAGCCACACATGAAGTAGCGGTGCAACATCACGCCATCACCGCAAAAACGTTGTGTACTCAGGTACTAGCACTCAACAGGACAAAAGTCCTGGTCAAAGGTGCCGTGAATCGGAAACGCCGCGCAGGTTTTTTTCGTACCTGTATATGTCCAGGATAAAGTGCCTGGTGGTCAAAGCGTCTGGCAGAGCGGTGGTATTGACGCAGAACATTTCCCATTGCAACGTTCGGGCGTTGGAATATGAAACGTGATAGAAGGAGTCTTACCATGCTGGATGATACTTCTGATGATTGGTCGCGGGATGATTCTTCTGATCATTGGTCGCTACGTGATTTTATTGATGATTGGACGGGGGATACTTCTACTACTGATGATTGGACACGGGATACTTCTACTACTGATTGGACACGGGATGACTCTGCTGAGTCGATGCTAGATGGCCTTGCAAAAGCTTTCTTGCTCTTTTTTTTCCTACTGGCTATAGGCATTATTTTGTCTGTATTGAGCCGACACTTAAGCAGGCAGGCGGTAGATATGGACAATACCCCGGTGATCGGTGGAGCGGTGCTGCAGGTCAGTCCGCTCGGTCGAACGGTATTTGTCGAGGGGGTCATCAGTTCCTCCAACCGCACCGTGTACCGTGACTGGGTCGCCTATATCGGCGAAGAAGGCGAAATCGATGATGAAGGGGATACAATATGGAGTGTAACGGAAAAAGCGACGCCGCCACTGTTGCTGAGTACGAACAGTGGTCTGGTGCAGATTGAGTCTCCTGACGGTGGGAATGGGTATAGCCTGCAAAATCTAGGCGGATGGTCTTGGGAAGGAAAGTACCGTCGTTACAGAGGACTGAAGGTCAATAATCAGGTGGTGGCGCTGGGGGAGATCCAGTCCGGTAGCCAGGGGCGTTATCTGGATGCAAAGGTCGTTGCACGCGGCACCCGAAACGAGTATGTGGCTGAACAACGGAATACAGCCAGATTTATGTCTTTGATCAGCATACCCTTGTTTGTCATCGGTTTGCTAGGATTGGCAGGTACACTGATCTGGTCGGTATACAGGTTTTTATATAGCAACAACTGACGCATCAGGCTTTGATCGTGGTGGAACGTTTCTGTATCCTCAATAATGTATCACAGCACAGAGAACGACTGAAGTCGTCACTACAGGCAACGACAGAAGCCGTCACTCCGTGTGGCACAGTGTCGATTCTTTATCGTTACCGAACATGTAGCAACGACATTCGTCGTTTTTCAGGCAGGGGAACGACTAATGTCGTCACTCCCTGGGGCACCGCAAAACCTGCTGACATCTGCAATCTTGTTTTAACAGGACATTATGAGCGATACCTTTGCCCAGTTACTCGACCGTGCGATCCAGGCGCGGGCGGCGTTGTTTACACCACGCCATCAGACGGCGTGTCGCCTGTTTTATGGCTTTCTCGAAGGCGAACCACGCCTGGTGATCGATCTCTATGCCACCACGGTTGTGCTGCACGACTATGCCGATCCCGCCGTTGGCGATCCGGCGCTGCTGACGACGGCGCAGCAGGTTATTCGCGCCCGCCTGCCCTGGGTACAGGCGTTTTTGCTCAAGAGCCGGCGTGCTGCCTCGCCTGCCGCGCAATGCGGGCAGATTATTGCGGGTGAGATGCTGGATCGGCGCATCCGCGAGCATAACGTCTGGTATGCGCTCGATCTTACCGTCAACCGCGACACCAGCTTCTACCTCGATCTGCGCAATCTGCGTCAGTGGGCGCTGACCAACTTGCAGGATAAAACCGTCCTCAACACCTTTGCCTACACCGGCAGCCTGGGCGTGGCAGCGCGGGCCGGTGGTGCAGCGCGAGTGGTACATCTGGATCGCAACCGGCGCTTTCTGAACGTTGCCAAAACCTCGTATACCCTCAACGGCCTGCCCATCCATAAGCCCGATTTCCACGTGGGCGATTTCTGGGCATATACCAGCCAGTTACGTCGCCAGGGACACACCTTCGATTGTGTGTTCCTCGACCCGCCCTTCTTTGCCACCACACCGGGTGGCGTCGTTGACCTCGAACGGCATGCCAGCAGACTGATCAACAAAGTGCGCCCGCTGATCAACGATGGCGGCTGGCTGGTAGCCGTGAACAACGCGCTCTTTCTTAGCGGGGCAGCGTATATGCAAATGCTCGCCACGCTCAGCGCAGATGGTTACATGGAACTGGCCGAGATTATCCCCGTTCCTGAAGATGTCACCGGCTATGCCCATACCCGCTGTGGTGCCCCGATCACCGACCCGGCTCCCTTTAACCATGCCACCAAAGTTGCCATCCTGCGCATCCGCCGCAAGTCGGTGTCAATATAGACCGGGTTCGGATGTAACTCTTGTTTGCTACTATAAAATCGTATGGTCTCATAGCCAGCATTGCCTCCCAACTGCTCCCTGTTCCCTTTTTTGCTTTCTTCTGTGTCTTTGCCCCTTTGTGCCTTTGCGTTAAACACAGCGCAGACGTTCATGAAGCACGAGTGACGTGATGGCATGTCCATGAGGCTGTTCGATAGGAGTACTGATGAGACAAACCGGTCTGGCACAGCCTATTCGTGCATTCGTGATCCTATTCGTGGACGGTAGACACAACCGAGCGCAGAGAAACAGTGCTTGCCGCGCAACTCCTGTCATATCAGCACAACACCTGTCTCATCACTCCTTACCGTGCCTGGCTCACCAGCGGGAGCAGATGCGCGATCATCGCGGTGGGGGCAATGAGGAGCGGCTGACTGGTCGCAGCACCTTGCAGCAGCGAGCGCGTCTGTAACGGTTGCCCATCGAAGGTAACCGCCGTGCCCCCAGCAGCGTACAGAATGGCAAGACCGGCGGCGATATCCCACAAATGCGGATGGCCGATAACTGCGCCGATGGCACTGCCACGCGCCACGTAGCAGCAGTGAACCGCCAGGCTACCGAGCGAGCGCGTCTTGCCCGGAAAGCGGATGACGTAGTTGGTATGCGCCCGTGAGGGAACGGGCATCCAGTCGTTGCGATCCACACTTGTGCTGTCTTTGACCTGGATTGGCGTTTGGTTGCGATAGGCGCTGCCCTGAGCATCAACCCAGTAGCAATCCTCCAGGATCGGCACGTAGATCACGCCCAGATATGGCTCACCCTGGCGCAGCAAGCCGATCGAGATCGACCATGTTGGCAGGCCATTGACAAAGGCGTCAGTACCATCCAGCGGGTCAAGCACCCAGACAAACTCGCGGTCGGTGGCATACAGACCTTGCTCCTCACCCATAATCCCGTGGTCGGGATAGCGCGCCAGAATGCGCTCGCGCAGCAAGCTTTCGATCTCTACATCGGCCGCTGTGACCCAGGAGCGGTCGGGCTTACGCTGACCAATCACGTTATTAAAATAGCCACGGGCAATCGCCCCCCCCGCCTGCGCCCACTCGCGTACCTCGGCCATATCAATGTTGCTCACGTGAACATCTCCTCTCAACCGTCCTGTATTAAAGATACTGATTGCATGGTAGCATGAATAGCCTGGCGCAATTGCTGGTATCATGTGCGAGACGTGTGGCGTGATTTGTAACGCAAAAGCGTAAAAGGAATGAACGGTTGTGTTCTCTCCGCCCGCCACCGTCAATTCCTGTTCATACCAGGACGTACGCGGTGGGTCATCCACCGACCGGTTTTGCCTGCACGCCACCTGCGTGGCTGGCGCGTCAGCCTGCGCAGGCGGGCTTCGCCAACGGTAGCCCACCCGTTTACGGGCCGGGCGATCTGATGGCAAAAGATTCCTGAAAGGAGATCGAATGAGCAATGTTGTAAACACGATACCGCCGCGCCTGAGCGCGATTATCGAGGATTTCCGATTGTGCGAAGGCCAGGAGAAGCTGGATCTGCTGCTGGAGTTTGCCCAGCAATTGCCACCACTTCCCGATCATCTGCACGCTCACCGCGATGCGATGGATCAGGTTCACGAATGTATGACGCCCGTGTTTGTGCATGCCGAGCATAGCGCGGAGGGGATGCACTTCTATTTTGATATTCCGGCCGAGTCACCCACAGTACGTGGCTACGCGGCTTTGCTGCGCGAAGGGCTGCAGGGCGCGACACCGACCGAGGTGCTGGGCATTCCGTCCGATTTTTATCTGGAAATGGGTCTGCAAACGGTGTTGACGCCACAGCGCCTGAATGGAATCAGTGCGATCCTGGCGCATATGAAGCGTCTGGCAGTACGCGAGTTGTCTTCCCGATGATCACCAGTATCACCCTGATCGGTGGCTATGCGCTGGGCTACGCTGTCGCGCACAGCCTGGCCGCCAGCCACACTGCGAAAGATTGGGCACAGCAAACCTGGGGCGCGGCGGCAGAGCGCTGGTATCGTCTGGTGTACAACGTGGCGAGCAGTCTGTTGCTGCTGCCCTTTGTGCCCATGCTGCTCTGGTTACCGGATCGGTTGCTCTATACGCTGCCGTCACCCTGGATATGGCTGGCCCTGCTCGGCCAGGCGGCAGCGCTGGCGGCTACTGTCTATGGCGTCTGGTTGACCGATCCCTGGCATTTTCTGGGACTGCGACAACTAAAAAGTCGCGCTGCCTCACCAGTCCCTCAGCATAACAAACTGGTGGTGAGAGGCCTGTATCGCTGGGTACGGCATCCGCTCTATTTTTGTGGGCTGATGTTGATCTGGCTGACGCCGCAAATGACCATAAACCGTCTGGTGCTGGCGATCATTTTTTCGGCCTATCTCTACATTGGCACCTTCTTTGAAGAACAGCGACTGGTGCGCGAGTTTGGTGCAGACTACCGGGCCTACCAGCAGCAGGTGCCGCGTATGTTCCCGCGCCTGTGGAGCGTTAAGCGGTCTGAGCGATCTGAGCGGTGAAACGTCCGAACGCTCCCCCGCTCCCCCGCTCCCCCGCTCCCCCGCTCGAACGCTTGAACGCTC
>CALANA010000013.1 GCA_937925925.1 uncultured Chloroflexales bacterium
CCCCCCCCGCTGGGGGGGGCTTGATGGTGACCCCCGCTGGGGAGTGCAGATTTGTTCCAATGTGGGTACCCGCTCTTTTTTAACGTAAAGACGCAACGGGGCAAAGGCGCAACGGGATAAGGGGGTGTTTCTTAAGGATAGGTTTGTTTCATTATGGGGCGTCCTGCTATCGCACCACCGAGTGTCAGACGAACCAACGACTGCGGAAGGGCGAAGGCAATTTGGTATAATGCATAGCAGATCTGATAGCTTATATTATGCACAAGAGGCGGCAATGTCTACACCCAACCCGACGTTCTGGCAGCGCTGGATGGCGTACTGGTGGTGCGCCTGGGGCCACAGCCTGTGCCATATGGGCAATCGGAGCGCCGAACGATTCTTCTATGAACAGAGTGTCGCGGCCTTTGAGCGTGCCCGGCGCTGGTGGCCGACACTGGCTACGGCCTGCTATCACAGCGGATTTATTCGCGGGCGCGAGCTGAATGAATACGAAGCGGCCGTGGCCGACTTGACGCTGGCGATCGGGTTAGCACCCGATTGGCCTGACCCGTACTTGCAGCGTGGGCTGTTTCATCGGTTCAATGGCGCTCTGGAAGTAGCCCTGGCCGATCTGCAACGCTATCTCGCGCTCGGCGGCGATACCTACTGGCGGGGCGAAGCCGAGCGGTATGTACAGCAAATCCAGGACGAATTGGCCGAACAAGCATGCTGATTCGGATGTGATCTATCGCTGCTGCGCACGCATGCGTCGCGCCCGTGTTGCCCCCTCGTCGAGGGAAAGATGCCCGCGCTCCCAGGTGTACCTGGGAATGCGCACGTCTCACCCGCGTAGTGCGCCTGGGCGCGCTTGCGTCTCGCCCTCCATCACGCCCGTGCGGGTACGATGTCCGCTGAGAGTGAACAGTTGCTACCCATGCAACCCTGGCAAAGTGTAAGGGCCATGCTATAATAAAGCCGGGCCAGAAACTGCTACCTGTCGTTGATCACCATCAGGATAGTGAGGTTCCTGCAATCTATCTATGGTACAGGCAGTTCTGCGTTTGCGGACTCAGACTCTGGCCTGACTCGTCACTGGCAATGTTGCCCGTGCTACTGTGAAGCGAAACCGTCGCACCGGCACCTGATCCATGAAGGTGAAAGAATGCAATACAATGCCTGGTTTGCTGCCCAAGATAATCCCAACGAACGCTATCCGTTGACCGAGGTGGTGTACTATAGCACATCGGGTGGATTACTTGAAGTTCAGCATGATCTCGACGCCTTGCGTCAGCGCAGTGCCGATGAATGGAAGCAACTCTTTGAGAGCCGCTGGATGCGTACATCGTGGCCGTATGGCAGTGGCGTATGGGGCAAGAAGGAATGGGTGTGCCCGGTTATCAGCGATGATAACGTGGTCAGCATGTTTGAGGGTGGGACGAATCTGTTCTGGGCCGAGCGGCTGGGCATCGAGCTAGGAGTAGAGAATTTCTGGATCAAGCTGTGTGGCAACTCACACACAGGCAGCTTCAAGGATCTGGGCATGACCGTCTTAATCAGTGTCGTACGCCAGATGATCGCCGAAGGCAAGCCGATTCGCGCCGTGGCCTGTGCCAGCACGGGCGATACCTCGGCGGCGCTGGCATGCTATGGCGCAGCAGCGGGCATCCCGACGATTGTCTTCCTGCCCAAAGGCAAGGTCAGTACGGCCCAACTGGTGCAACCAATTGCGCACGGGGCGCTGGTGCTGGCACTCGATACCGACTTTGACGGCTGCATGCGCGTGGTGCGCAGCGTCACTGCTGATCAGGGCATCTATCTCGCCAACTCACTGAACTCGCTGCGCATCGAAGGACAAAAAACGGTTGGAATTGAGATCGTGCAGCAGTTTGATTGGCATGTACCAGAATGGATTGTTATTCCCGGCGGTAATCTGGGTAACACCTCGGCGCTCGGCAGAGGGTTATTAATGATGTATGAGTTGGGGTTAATCGATCGTCTGCCACGGATTGTGTGCGCTCAGGCTGAGAATGCCAATCCGCTCTACCGCTCCTATCAGCAGGGCTTTGCCCATTATGAGCCGATGACCGCCCGCGCCACGGCTGCCAGCGCGATCCAGATCGGCGATCCGGTGAGCATCAACCGCGCTATCCGCACACTGCAACGCTTTGATGGAATTGTTGAGCAGGCCAGTGAGCAAGAATTGGCCGATGCTGCGGCCCGTGCTGACCGCACCGGTGCGTATGCCTGTCCCCACACCGGCGTGGCACTGGCGGCAACCATCAAACTGATCAAGCGCGGCGTGATTCAGAAGTCCGATCGGGTGGTGGTGATTTCAACCGCGCATGGCCTGAAGTTCAGCCGCTTCAAGGAAGCCTACCACGAGAATACGTTGCCGGAAGTGACCAGCACGTATCCCAATCCACCGGTTGAGGTCGCCGCGAATGTAGACGCGGTGCGCAGCGTGATCGATCAGTATATGGAGCGCATTGCGCGTTCCATCAGCCCACGTTAACGTATGATACTTACCGGTTATGCCGTGCGGATTGACCACGATCTGTGGCCGGCGACGATCATTGATCCAATCCATGCCGCCAGTGCCGACACGGCGCTGCTGGCGGCCTATTGTCTGGTTGAGGTCGATCCTACTGTGGCCGAGCAGGCCCGCGAGGGAGACATCCTGGTCGTGTGCGGCCAGGTGTACGACGGGCCAGGCACCGAGGACGCCATTTATGCGCTGCAAGCGCTGGGCCTGGCAGCGATTATTTGTACGGCAGCAGCGGCTCCATTCGCGCAGGCAGCAGGACAGGCGGGCTTACCGGTGCTGGTGCAGCCCGCTGCGGCTCAACAGATCCGGAGCGGCGACTTGCTCCGACTCGATCTGGCGCGTGGTCGCATGCTCTGCCTGAGCGCCGATGCGCACGCCACCAGGTCTGACTGGGATTGTTGCGCATGTCCAACTGAGATAGTTCAACAGGTGCAACGGATGCACCTGTTGACCCGGATGCGTCGCGTCGCTGAAGACGAAGGATTTGCAGAGTAGCAAAGTCGTGACACCTACCAATAAGCAGTTCCGTAACCAGATCATGCAGCTTACCCGCACGGGTACAGCGGTCGACCCGCTCTGTCCGCATGTGCAGACCTGTGGGGGCTGTGCGTTTCAAGACCGTGACTACGGCGACCAGATTGCAGCCAAAAGCGCGGCCCTCAGCCAGATCTGGCACGAGGCAGCATTACCGCCATCGGTTGCGGCTCCCGTCTCGCCGATCATCGTTGTCCCATCGCCCAATCCCTACCACTACCGGACACGCATGGACTACGTTGCCACCAAGGGACGCTTCGGGTTGCGTATGCGTGGGCGCTTCAACTACGTGGTTGAACTAGAGACATGCCATCTGATCCCGCCGGCTGCGTTTGCGGCCGCACATGCCCTGTGGCTTGCCTCCCAGAAACTGGCGCTCCCGGACTATAACGTGCGCACCCACGAAGGTTTTTTGCGCTACCTGGTGGTACGCCGCAGCCCGCAAGACACGCTGCTCCTGGCGGCAGTGACGGCATCGGGTACGTATGAGCCTGAGATGGAGCAACTGGCAACGCTGGCCCTGGAACAACCGGGAGTGCTGGGCTTCCATTGGTTATTAAACGATACGAAAACCGATCTTTCTTTCGGAACACCCTTACAGCGCTGGGGAACCAATAACTTACCCATGCAGGTGGGTGATAATATACTCCATGTTGGCCCCAACTCTTTTTTCCAGAATAACGTCCATCTGCTCCTCCCGCTATTGAATGCGATAGCCGAGCATGTGGGGAACGCTGCCAGCGTGATCGATCTGTATGGCGGTGTGGGCACGATTGCGCTGCACCTGGCTCCCCAGGTCGAAGCGGTGGTCTGCATTGAGTCATTTGCCGAAAGCGCGGCACTGGCGCGCTATAACAGTGCGCTCAATCATGCCACCAATGTGAAGGTGATGGCCGAAGAAGTCCTGTCATTTTTGCGGCGTCAGTTAACCGCACGCAAAAGCGACCTGGCCAGTCGCCCCTATGATGTGGTGATTGCCGACCCGCCACGGGTGGGGCTGGGGCCAGAGGTTTGCACCGAACTGCTGCGGCTTGCACCTCGGCGGATTGTGTACATCTCGTGTAATCCGCTGACCCAGATTGCCGATCTGCGGCAGCTTGGTGTTGCCTACCAACTGACCGATCTGGTGGGCTATGACATGTTCCCGCACACACCGCATATCGAAACGCTGGCCGTGCTGGATAAGATGATGCGGTGACAACGCTATTTGTTTGTTTTGCAGGGAAAGTGACGGGAAAGAAAATCATTGACCGTAACAATCTGAATGCCCTGCCATTGCCCCAGGGTGAGCAAGTGTTGGTCACCTGAGACAATATAGTCTGCCCTGGCTGCTAGTGCGCAAGTAATAAACATATCATCGTCTGGATCAACAGAAATATCGTTTGGAAGAACTATCGGTTCAACGATCACCATCAACGCCAAAGCAAAGCCAACTACATCAGATCGCGTTAGCTGCAGTCTGTCTAGCCGTTTTTGGATACGCCCATATTCCAGGACACGTTCAAGTTCTGTAACAATCGCAGTTGTTGAACTGATTTCAATGTGCCTTGTTTCGGCAAGACGCAGAATTTCTGTTGGCAATCCCTTCCAGAGCAATTCTGAAATCCAGACATTTGTATCAACCACAATCCTCATGCTATTGTCCTGATCGATATTGTTGCCGCATATCGTGAACGATAGCATTGATGTCTTCCATGGTCGGTGGCTCATCATCTGGGGTTGCCGCTACGACATCAAGAACATTGATCGGATTGATACGCTTGAGAATGAGAGTATCACCCTGGATGGTCACCAGGAAACGATCAGCTAATTTAAACCATTGCGCAATATTCGCAGGCAATTTGACACTATTGTCAGCATTAAGTTCAATAACACTTATATGTGGTACATCTTCTTTAGACATAGATACCTACTTTATTCTGGTAAGCATTGCTGTATTATAACTAAGCCAATGTTCGTCGATCCTTTACGGTTGAGTCGCACGTCGTAACGACTTTTGTCGTTTGTAAGGCTGTAGAACGACTAAAGTCGTCACTCCATCTGAGTTGCACGTCGTAACGACTTTTGCCGTTTGTAAGGCTGTAGAACGACTAAAGTCGTCACTCCATCTGTCACGTCAACACCTGATACCAGACACCTTGCCTAACGGTCATAATCACTGCTCGTTTTACTGTACCATACATCGCCACATCGCCGTGTTGTAACCGTTCAGGTGGGTTGGTTTGGAGGAGCCGTGCCGCTCCAGGAGGTTCTAAGGGTTTCGCGGGGCCGCAGGCCCCCGCAACCCCCGCTGGCGAACGTTCCCCTGAACGGGTACGCCGTGTCCACACAAGCATGCATAGAACTGCTCCTACCACATCAGATCTATGACCAATTCCCCACCACACGCCGGTACACCTGCTCCACTCGCTCAAGCATATGCGCATGCGTAAATTCCTGCATAGCGCGGGTACGGCCCGCCTGCCCCATACGCTGCGCCAGCGCCGGATTCGCCAGCAGGACATCGAGCGCCTGCGCCAGCGCCGGCGGATGCGCCGGCGGCACCACAAAGCCCGTCTGCCCATGCTGCGTGACATAGCTGGTGCCGGTACCGATCTCGGTGCAGACGACCGGCAACCCGGCCGCCTGCGCCTCGAGCTGCACAATGCCAAACGCCTCGGCGCGCAGGTGCGAAGGCAACACAAAGACGTTGGCAGCGGCATAGACCGCCGGTAACTCAGCGTCGCTTACATCACCCAGAAACGTCACCCGCTCCATCAGCCCGCTCGTGTATGCCTGGTGCTGCAGGCGCTGCTGCTCTGGCCCACTGCCCACCAGCAAGAGCCGGGCGGGAGTACGCATATGGGTCAGCGCTTGCAGGAGAAACGTCAGCCCCTTGTAGTAGCGCAGGCGTCCCACAAACAGCACCAGCGGCTGGTGCCCATAACGGGCACGCCAGGCCGCAACTTGAGCAGGATCGGGATGCGCAAAACGCTCTGGATCGACACTCAGCGGCACCACCGTGCAACGCTCTCGGTGCGGCGCAAGCCAGGGCGAGCTGGCGCTATAGGCCGGACTGCTGGTAATAATGCATGCGGCACGGGCCAGGGTATGCTGAAGCAGCGGCTGATAGACCGTCCGCAACAGACGCTGGCGCACAATATCGCTCTGATAGCTCACCACCAGGGGGGGGTGCCGGGGAATGAGCATCGCCGCCAGATCGCCAGGAGGATAGGGAAATTGTAGATGAACGACATCCACCTCTTGAAGACGGCGCGCATGCACGAGCATACGCCAGCTTATCGGCGTAGAAGCCATGTGGGCCAGCCGCCCGGCCTTGATTACCGTGAGCAAACCGGTCTGGATGATCTGATCGTGCCGTTGTGGACTGGTTACCAGCACGGTTACGCGCTGTCCCCGCGCCACCAATCCCTCGGCCAGCACCTTGATGTGGTTCTCAATGCCGCCCGGCACCGGGTAGAAATCTTTGTAGATGTGTACAATATGCATACGGTTCGACTTGTTCGTTTCCTGGCACCGACGCGCTGCATCGATACCCGTATGAGCCAGGACAGCTAGCTTGAGAAGCTGTCTGAAAAGAGGGAGTGTGCCGGGCTTTGCCCCGCACGTTCTTCCCTGCCTGCTGCTGCGCAGTGGGCAGAAACAGGTTTTTTGGCGGGCGTAGCTCTTTCAAACCGCCCCTTTTCAGACAGGCTCTGAGAAGCAGTATACGTACCTGTTCACCCTCAAGGGCACATGCCCGCCTGGGAGTGCGGGCCGCGTGCCGCACGTGCGCGCTGGCGGGCGGGACGCCCGCGCTCCCAGGTGTACCATGAACGCTGACGACAGCGCTTCCCCCTAGATGGGAACAGGTACGCAGTATACCACTGCTGCCCACGGTGGGCATTCTATGCTACAATAGGAACAGGACTTACGCGGTTGCGTGAACACTACGTTCCTTCGACTACGCTCAGAGCTTGCCCTGAGCGCAGTCGAACGGGACAAGCTTTTGCGCCTGGGGCAGCGTGGAAGCGCCTG
>CALANA010000014.1 GCA_937925925.1 uncultured Chloroflexales bacterium
GCGGCCCCCGCACAACCCCCGCTAGCAAAAGTCCCCCTGAATGGTTACTGTACACACTCTGATTCTTGTTCGCCAGTCCTGATGCCACCTACTACGGGGAACGACCATCAGACGGCTAACCTGAAAATGTACGCCAGGCCCCCTTACGAATGCTGGAGAGCATGCTATACTGAAAGGCACTACAAGGCGGCGCGACTGATGGGCCGTCAGTCTTGCGTTCAATGTGGAACCTAATGAACAATGCTGTAGGAGGAACCAGTTATGACCAACCATGCTAGACACACTCGGACGACCAAACTTGAGGCAGAAAACGAGCGCTTACGGGCCGAGGTAGCGATGCTGTCTCAGGAAGCCGCACACTATCGCACCTTTGTTGAGGGTACAGAGGACTTGATGATTCAGATCGACGCAACAGGGGCGGTAACGTATGTCAATTCTGCTGCTGAACGAGTATTTGGATATACACCGGCGCAATGTATCGGGATGTCTGTCTTTGACCTGACGCACCCGGATGACCGTCTACACGCACAGCATGCTTTCCAGACCTGGCTGCACAATCACGAGCAGAACGTTGTCTTTGAAAACCGCGTAATCCATCGTGATGGTCGTACATTCCATATGCGCTGGACAATCAACGTGCGTGATGCTGACCAGGGTCAACAACAGGCGATAAATGCTATCTGTCATGATATAACTGCCTATAAACAGCAGATCGAGCAACTATTGCAAAGTGAGACATTGCTGCACGGCATTGCCGATAATCTTCCTGGTGCCCTGTTTGTGAAAGATCTTGATGGTCGTTTCATCCTGGTGAATAAATTTGCTGCCGCCACAATCAATAGCGATCCGGCCCATCTCATTGGTGTGCGTGAAGCCGATTTGTTTCAACCCGCGCTTGCAGAATCGATCTGCAAGAAGGATCGCCAGATTGTTGAGCATGCTGCGCCCCTGACCACTGAATACCATGTCCCTCTGAGCGACGGTGAGCATACCTTGAACCTGGTGCGCTTTCCTATCTGCGATGCCCAGGGCGTGATCTATGCTACTGGCGGTATTGCGCTGGACATCACCGAGCGCAAGCATACCGAGGAACAGTTGCAACTCTTCCAGAACATGCTGTACACAACACCGCTGGCCGTCGCTACGGCACCGGTTACCACCGCCTTGCATAGCTATACCAATCCAGCCTACTGTCAGTTGATTGGCTACACTGCCGACGAGTTTCACGGGATGCCGGTTACCCAGGTGTTTGCGGACGATCCGGAGTATATCATGTCACTCTTCGCACAATGTATTGAGCAGGGCACCTGGCAGGGCGAACTGACCTATCGGCGGAAGGATGGAACCACCTTTCCGGCCTATCTGACAGCCAATGTCCTGTATAATGCCAGCGGTACTCCAGATGTTGTTGTGGGTTTTGTCCAGGATCTAACGGCCCAGCAGCAACAGGCGGAAGCGCTGCGCATCTTCCGCGATATTGTTCACAACACCCCGGTTCCTATCTCGAATGCGCCCGTAACAACGGGGTTGCTCAGTTACGTCAATCCGGCGTATTGTCGTTTGTTAGGCTATCGGGAGGAAGAATTGATCAATCAGCCCCTCTCGTTTGTCTTTGCTGAAGATCCTGAATATATTAACCGTGCATTTATGCAATGTATAAACGAGGGCTTCTGGAAGGGTGAAATAAACTATCGTCACCAGGATGGCACGATTATTCCTACGTATCTGACAGCCAATATCCTCTATGACGAGAACGGTGTTCCCGACGGAGCAGCGGGCTTTGTCCAGGATCTGCGCCCGCAAAAAGCACAGGAGGCCCGGTTGCGCCTGTTCCAGTTGCTGGTCGAAAATGCCCCGGACGGTATTGCCTTTGCTGACTCTACCTTACATATTGCCTATGCCAATCCCGCCTTTGAAGCCATGTTTGGCTACCAGCCAACCGTTGTGGGGCAGTCGTTAGAACAACTCATCGCGCCGGAAGATCGCCCCCGCATGGCCGTATTCGCGGAGCGAGCGCAGACTGAGGATGGGATCAGGGATCATATATGCTATCAACGGGCCAATGGTCAGGTGTTTACTGCTCAATTTTCGGGGTTACTTATTCGTGATGATGACGGAAATGTGCTTGGATTTGCCTCGATCAATCGTGACATTACCGAGTTATTACAGGCTGAGCAAGAACGCCAGGTGCTTCAGGAGCGGGTGATCGCCGCCCAGCAAGCCGCATTGCGCGAACTCTCAACGCCACTCATGCCCATTGCTGAGGGCGTGGTGGTGATGCCGATTATCGGCACGATTGACAGCACTCGCGCACAGCAGATTATGGAGACCCTGTTAGAAGGCATCAATGCCCACACTGCCGAGATCGCCATCCTGGACATTACCGGCGTTCGGGTTGTAGACACGCAGGTGGCGGCAGCCCTGTTACGAGCCGCACAGGCAGCGCGCTTGCTGGGCGCACAGGTGGTACTAAGTGGAATCAGTGCAGAGGTTGCACAGACGCTGGTACATATCGGTGCTGATCTGCGAGAGATGGTGGCAAAGCAGAGCCTGCAGCAAAGTATCGCCTATGCGCTCAATCAACGTAGGTAAACCCGATGTTCAGGAGTTCGCTTATTGCCATGCGGTATGCGGTCAGTCCTCTGTCCCTCGAATCCTCCGTACGAGGGTAGCCAGAAAAAGGGGCGCTCTGCCCCATTCGGCTTCGCTCAGAGCCTGCCCTGAGCGTAGTCGAAGGGGTAAACTCCGGCGCAAAAGGGAGATGGATTATACCGCTGTGTACGTTCTTGTGTAGAAAGCCGTCCCCGATCCCGGCAGGAGGGTCAACGAACGTCCTTGTTATAGAAAGGAATGGAAGAGGTTGCTCTATGTCCACCATTGTCACGAACGATGCCGAGTCGACAGAACCGGAACGTCTCCGTATGCGTATTGCCGAACTGGAGCAAAAACTGGCCGGAGCCGAACAAACGCTACAGCGCTATACGAGCATTCTCCAACAGTTGCATATTGGCCTGCATGTCTATCATCTGGCAGACATCAACGATGATCAGACGCTCCGTATGGTCGATGTCAATCTTGCCGCCGAGACTATGACCGGCCTGTCGGCCGCCCAGGTACTGGGGAAGACGATTGATGAAAACTTCCCCAACCTGCGTGAACGCGGCATTCCCCAGGCGTATGCGGAAGTAATACGTACCGGTCAGCCGATGCAGATAGAGGATCTCTACTATAGCGATGCACGCGTGCTGCAGGCAGCTTTTGCTGTGCATGCCTTTCCCTTGCCCGATCAGCACCTGGGTGTAGCGTTTGAAGTGATTACCGAAGACAAACGAACCGAACAGCGGTTACATGCGTTGATCAACCACCTCCCGATTGTCCAGTTTGCCCTGGATCCCAGTGGCATCTTCACCTTATCAGAAGGGCAGGGTCTTGAATCGTTGGGGTTACAGCCAGAACAGGTCGTTGGCCTGTCGGTCTTTGATTTGTACCGTGAGGTGCCGGACATTCTGGACAACATGCGTCGTTGTCTGAACGGTGAGTCTGTGCGCTATCGTGCTGAGGTAAGCGGAAGAACCTTTGATACGATCTGTAACCCGGTATATGATGAGCAGGGTCATCTCAGCGGTGTTGCGGGTATCGGCATTGATATTACCGATATCGTGCGTACTGAACAGGAGCGGGCGTACTTGATGGCCATTATTGAGAATACCCCGGATGTGATTAGCATGGTTGATACCCAGGGCAAGACTGTGTATATGAACCATGCCGGGCGACGCTTTTTCGGGATGACGGATGATGAATTGCGTGCAAAACATATTCCTGACCTTCATCCCCCCTGGGCCAGAGAACTGGTGCTGAATCAAGGGTTACCCGAAGCTATCCGCACTGGATTCTGGAGTGGCGATACGGCGCTGTACAACGCTCAGGGCACCGAGATTCCGGTATCTCAGGTGATTCTGGCACATAAAAATGTTGCTGGCGAAGTGGTGTATGTGAGTACGATCATACGCGATATGAGTGATCGCCAGCGGGTTGAAACCGAGTTACGCGCCAGTGAGCAGCGTTTAACACAGTTCCTCGATGCATTACCGATAGGCGTCTTTGTGCTGCAACCTGATGGCCAGGCATTTTATATGAACCAGGTCGCCATGACCATGCTGGGGCATGGGGTGCCGGACAATATGTCTATGAGTCACATTGCCGAGACGTATCGCGCCTATGTCGCTGGCACGAATGAACTGTATCCAACAGAACAGATGCCGCTGATACGCGCCATGGCTGGCGAGCGCTCAATCATTGATGACGTAGAGATCCAGCAACCTGATCGCCGCATGTTGCTGGAAGTCCATGGCGTACCGATCTTCAACGTGGATGGTACGGTCGCCTACGCACTGGCGGTGTTTATTGATATCACCTTACGTAAACAGGCGGAAGCGGCGCTCCGTGAACATGCCATCCAGCAGGAAGTTATTCGCGTCCAGTCCGCTTTGCTGCAAGAACTCTCGACGCCACTGTTGACTATTAGCGACCAGGTCATCGTGCTACCGTTGATCGGTTCGGTGGATTCACGGCGAGCGCAACAGGTGCTGGAAACCCTGCTGAACGGAGTTGCCGCTACCCAGGCCAGGACGGTGATTATTGATATTACCGGGGTAACCGTGGTAGACACACAGGTTGCCAATGCATTGATCCAGGCGGCACAGGCCATCGGGTTGCTCGGTGCCCGGGCCGTGATCACTGGCATTCGGCCCGAAATTGCTCAGACGCTGGTTGGACTGGGGGTCAATCTCAGCCAGGTTGTCACGCGCAGTTCGTTGCAAAGCGGCATCGCCTTTGCATTGGGGCGAGGTTGAAGCAGTGGAGCGTTGAAGCGGTGGAGCGGGGGAGCGGGCTGAGCGTTGAAGCGGTCAAGCGGTCGAGCGGGCTGAGCGGGGGAGCGGTCGAGCGGTCGAGCGTTGGAGCGTTGGAGCGTTGGAGCGTTGGAGCGTTGGAGCGTTGGAGCGTTCAAGCGTTGGAGCGTTCAAGCGTTGGAGCGGGGGAGCGGTCGAGCGGGGGAGCGTTCGAGCGGGCGGAGCGTTCAAGCTTCAAGCGTTCAAGCGTTG
>CALANA010000015.1 GCA_937925925.1 uncultured Chloroflexales bacterium
AGCGTTCGAGCATGCAAGCGCTCACGCGGACAGCGGTCAAACGCTTCAACGCTCGAACGCTTCAACGCGCAAGCGCTTCGCGGAAAACGCTCCAACGCGCAAGCGCTTCGCGGGGCCGCAACCAGCGTCTGTTTGGTAAAAAAGCCAGAGCAAACGCTACGGCTGCAAAAACCAGCGCTGGTGTCACACGCCGCTGATGGATGGCTGGCCGTTCGGTGGTGACATACCGGGCAACCACCAGCAGACCAACAGCGGTAAACGCCAGTGCCAGTGGGTCAGCCTTGATGCGGGTGGCCCAGAGTTGGACAGAGGGGAAAGCCAGCCACAGACTGGCTGCCACCATGCCCATGATGAGGCTGCCCCCCAGTTGCTGTACCGTCATCCCCAGCAGCAATGCCACGCTCACGCTGGCTATGAGCGAGAGCAACCGTCCCGGCTGGAAGATCGGACGCTGGGTACCATCGAAGACGATCGCCTCTGGATTGGTGAGATATTCCAGTGCAGCCAACAGAACATAATGTACCGGCGGATAGGGCGCAGCGATAACCTGATGCGGAAAGCGTTCAAGCGTTCGAGCGTTCGAGCGTTCGAGCGTTCGAGCGTTCGAGCGTTCGAGCGTTCGAGCGTTCAAGCGTTCGAGCGTTCGAGCGTTCGAGCGTTCGAGCGTTCGAGCGGAAACTGCTTCAACGCTTGAACGCTCCAACGCTCAAGCGCTTCATGGTACGGTTTGCATCTCGCGTGCGGTTGCCACGATGTCACCCAGCACGCCAGCGGCGGTTACATCGACACCGGCACCCGGCCCACGCACAACCAGCGGTTGTGTCTCGTAGCGCGTGGTGGTGAGTGCAAACAGGTTATCAGTACCACGGAGCGTTGCCAGCGGATGGTCGGCGGGCAGGTGCTTCAGCGCGACGCTGGCCCCTGCCGGGGTGATGGTGGCGACATAACGCACGGCCATGTTCTGGGCACGCGCCTGAGCTACCTCGTGGGCAAACCGTGCATCCAGGTCGGAGAGCCGCTGCATAAAGTCCTCAACACTGATCGTGGCCAGTTCAGGCGGGAACCACGGCTCGCCTGGCACCGCGTTCATATCCCACGGCAGACCGGCGGTACGCGCCAGGATCAGCGCCTTGCGTGCCACATCAGCACCGCTCAAATCGTCACGTGGGTCTGGTTCTGTCCACCCCCGACTGCGGGCGGTCTGCACAGCCGTCGAGAGCGGCTGTTGCTGCTCCAACGCACTGCAGAGATAGGCCAGCGTACCACTCATACTCGCCTCGATCTGCAACAGCGCATCACCGCTATCGAGCAAGTTTTGCAGCGTGCTGATAATCGGCAACCCGGCACCGACGGTTGCCTCATAGCGTGTCTTGCCGTGAGCGGTCAGGTCGATAAAGGTCGCCAGCGTTGCGGTTAGTGGACGCTTGTTCGCCAGCACCAGGCGCTGCCCTGCCGTCAGCGCTTCGAGCAAGCCATGCTCCATGCCATCGGCAGCGGTCACGTCTACAATAATGCAAGGCGTTGACGGCAGCAGCGCCCGCCAGTCGGCCACGGCGTGCCCATTGGTCAGGCTCACCAGTTTGTGCCCGTCCTGCTTGGCAGCAACGGCTGCACGTACCGTCTCGGTCGTCAATGCCTGACCGGTGTGCAGCGCCCCGCTCTGATCAAGCAGCGCCAGGTAATCCAGAACAAAACCATAGCGTGCTGCCAGCGGTGCGCGTTGGGCCAGTATCTGTTGGACTAACGTCCGTCCCACCCCACCCATACCGATCTGAATAATCTGTATCTGTGTCATACGTATACTCCCGGATAGCTGAACATGTGACCGCAGTATAGCATACTGTGCAGATGAAGCCGCCTCCGCGAAGCGCTTGAGCGCTCAAGCGTTGGAGCGTTGGAGCGCTGGAGCGCTTGAACGCTCTCCCGCTCTCCCGCTCGAACGCTTGACCGCTTAACCGCTTTCCGCTTGACCGCTTTCCGCTCGAACGCTTTCCGCTTTCCGCCGCTGGAGCGCGGGCGGGACGCCGTCTAACGCGGGCAACGTACCCGCGCTTCGATGTCCACGATCACAGGCGATGTTGCAAGCAACGCCTCTACCCTTGACAGATGCGCTCAAGCGGCATACAATATATACCCATACGGGGTATACGTAATAACGTTTTGATTGATAGAATGCGTACCGCATATTATAAGGAGGATCTTTTTATGGGCAAGCCTGTTGCTGTCACCGATGCCGAGTTTGAGCAGAAGGTGTTACGGTCTGATAAACCGGTTGTGGTAGATTTCTGGGCACCCTGGTGCGGGCCGTGCCGCGCTATTGCGCCTATTCTCGATAAGCTGGCCGGAGATTATGAGGGCCGGTTGACGATTGCCAAGGTTAATACCGATGAGCAGCAACGCTGGGCAAGCCAGTTTGGCATCCAGGGCATTCCGACCTTGATTATCTTCAAGAACGGCAAGGAAGTCGAGCGGCTGGTCGGTTCACGCCCGGAGCAAGCCTACCGCGATATATTTGATCGGGTGGTTGGGTAATCAAAGCTGCGACGGTGTGGCAGCCGCCAGAACATCAAGCCAGGCGTGCTACCATACCATAGAGAAACAGGATAGACGCTGGTGGGTGCCGGCATGCGTCCATCAGCGTCTATCCTGATACCAGACGATTATGGACGAAGACGAAGTAATCCGCACCGTTTCACCGCAGACACGCGAAGAAGTATTGCTCCGCTTACGGCGCATCGAAGGTCAGGTACGGGGAATTCAGCGCATGGTTGAGGAAGGCCGCGATTGTCGCCAGATTGTGCATCAAATCGCCGCTATCCGCGCCGCGCTACACAGCGTGAATGCCTCGGTGCTAGAATGCTACGCCCGTGGTTGCCTGGATACGAGCGATCCGGTACGTGATGAAACCGTGTCTGAATTGATCAACGTTATTCTCAAATCAACACGCTAAGAAGCGCTTGAGCGTTCCAGCGTTCCAGCGTTCCAACGTTGAAGCGTTCAAGCGCTTCGCGGAGAGCGCTTCGAAGTCGCCGCGACAGTCGTTTCCAGCACTCGCACTGCACCAGCTTTTCGCAATGCTGTCGTCACCGCTGACCGGCTATCAGTGCTATCAGTGAGTGCCACCATCACCCCCCCCCACCCGGCACCGGAGAGCTTGGCCCCCACAGCCCCGGCGGCCCTGGCGGCCGCGACCAGGCGCTCTAGTTCGGGGGAGGAGACACCGATCATCTCCAGCAGAGTCTGGTTCGCATTGAGCAATGGGCCAAGACCGACCAGATCGCCTGTTGCCAGCGCCACTCGCACCGCACGGGACAGTTCTCCCACCTGTGTAAACAGATCTTCGTAGTAATGCGGATTGGCTTGCCAGCGGCGACGCACATCGCCCACTGGCAGCCGTGTTGCACTGCGGATACCGGTGTCACCAATGACCAGCGTCAAGGGCTGGGCAATCGTTATCGGCTCAATATCGGCCACAATCTGCTGTTCAGCGGTGGTGTGGCGCACAAACCACAGTGGTTGCTCGTAGGCGATAACGGTGTTATCAATCCCGCTGGGAGTACCGTGGTAGCGTTGCTCGCTGGTATAGACCAGCGCCGAGACCTCGGCAGGAGAGAGCGACTGACCGGCCCAGTCAGCCAGAGCGCGCACCATCGCGGTGGCGATGGCCGCACCGCTGCCCATACCGCTGGCAATCGGGATAGTGGCGCTGAGGGTCAGCGCGAGATCGGTGTGGGGGGCGTTGAGCGCATGCAATGTTGCCAGCGCCAGTTCGCCGAGCGGGTCTTCAGCATTGGTATCAACAATCCACTCACGGCCCAGATCGGGGGCGTAGAGCCGTAAGCCACTCCCTGGTGTGCCAACCATCACCTGTGCATAGGCACGAATATCAGCCAGCGGCAGCGCAATTGCTGGCTGACCATAGACCACCGCATGCTCACCACACAGGATGAGTTTGCCAGGCGCACTCTGAGTGGCAATGTCTGCGGAGAAAGACGACATTGTTGCGAAGTCAGCGTTCATCATTGACTGTCCGCTGTCATATACACAGGCGAAAGAGATGTTTAGAGGGTAGGAAAACCCTGGCTCCTACCCGCACTATCGGCTGTTCATTCCCACTCAATCGTTGCCGGTGGTTTCGACGAGACATCATAGACCACCCGGTTTACACCCTCCACCTCGTTGACAATCCGACTGCTCACGCGGGCCAGCAGATCATAGGGCAGGCGTGCCCAGTCAGCGGTCATATAGTCTTCGGTGGTAATGGCGCGCAAGGCGATAGTGTCGGCATACGTGCGTCCATCACCCATCACGCCCACACTCTGAATGGGAAGCAATACGGCAAACGCTTGCTGGGTGGTACGATAGAGGTTCGCCGCTCGTAGTTCAGCCATAAAGATTGCATCGGCCTGGCGCAGTGTTTCGAGCCGTTGCCATGTAACCGGGCCAAGAATGCGCACCGCTAGACCAGGGCCAGGAAACGGATGTCGCCAGACCCACGTCTCGGGCAATCCCAGTTCTACGCCGGCTGCCCGTACCTCATCCTTGAACATATACCGCAATGGCTCAACCAGGATCATCTGCATATCGGTGGGCAGACCACCTACGTTATGATGGGTCTTGATCGTCACGCCCTTTTGCCGGTCAGGGGCGCGACTCTCGATCACATCGGGATAGAGCGTTCCCTGTGCCAGAAACCGTATATCCTGCATCTGACGAGCCTCACGCTCAAAAACACGAATAAAGCGTTCGCCGATAATTCTACGTTTTTCCTCCGGGTCAGACACACCCTCCAGCGCGGCCAGAAATTCCTCCGTGGCCTGAACTGTCACCAGCGGAATATGCAGATGATCGCGAAACGTCTTGATTACCTGCTCGGCCTCACCCTGGCGCAAGAGGCCATTATCCACAAACACACAGGTCAGGCGGTCGCCAATCGCCTGATGAATAATCAATGCCGCCACTGCCGAGTCAACGCCGCCGGAGAGCGCACATAGCACCCGTTCATTGCCCACCTGCGCTCGCACCTGCGCCACCGCCTGGGCCACAAACTGTGTGGGCTGCCAGTTGGCAGTACAGCCGCAAACCGCGAACAAAAAGTTGCGGAGTATATCGCGCCCACAGGTGGTGTGTACGACTTCAGGATGAAACTGAACGCCGTACCAGTGCCGGGCGTCATTGCCCATAGCTGCGAATGGTACGTCGGTGGTTCGTGCCAGGGGATGAAAGCCAGGGGGCAATTGCTCAATATGATCACCGTGACTCATCCAGACAGGCTGTTCCCCGGTAATGGTGCCAAACAATAGGCTATGAGCGATCACCTCCAGCATTGCCGGGCCATATTCACGTCGGGTAGAACGTACCACACGCCCACCCAGTGCATAGCTTTGCAACTGCATACCATAGCAAATCCCCAGCACGGGTAGGTCAGTCGTAATCAGCCAGTCCGGTAGCATAGGGGCATCCGGTTCATAGACACTGGCTGGCCCACCTGAAAGGATCACACCGTACGGATTGAGAGCGCGAACCGTCGCCTCCGCAACATCGTGTGGCAATAACTCACTGTACACACCCAGCTCACGTACCCGACGGACAATAAGTTGGGCAGTTTGTGACCCAAAATCTAAGACAGGAACGCTCTCAGGCATAGTGGCCTATAATAGAGTATCAATTCGCATTCATTGCGCTACTGGCAGTGAAATAGCGGTATGTGGTTGCACCGCCTAGTTCGACAAACAAGGGTTGATCAAGCGGCAAGGTTGTAGCAAACGTATCATCGCCAAAGCTGTCGGGTTCATAGACCGGTTCTTCAAACAGTGTGGCGACTTCTGCCGGAACTTTATGCTGGTGATGATTCACGGTATAATCGTACATAAAATCATCGACCGGTACCGTGACCACCACCGAGTTATCACCGCCATGTTCATTGGGAGCATAGCGGTCAGCTTGCCAGTCATTGTACCAATCAACACCATTGATCAGGTAACGATACTGGTATTCGCGCCCCGCCTCAAGTTCCAACGAGACACTCCAGCACTCATCACCTTGCCGCAACGGGGTAGCGGAAGGACTCCAGTTATTAAAATCACCGACCAGGTGGATCGTGTCAGCCCAGATCGCGGCTGGCATTGCAAACGTAACCCGCACTTTACCGGCAGCCGCCGGCTTTTTTGTAATCATCACTGACTCCTTTGTACATCAGGTAACGACGCCATTGTCATCATCCGAACAAACTATAGTATAGCATAGAAGTGAAAGAGATGTAGCACAGCTTGCGCAGGCGGGTACCAGACCCTTGCATTCGTACATACATGAGAATGGAATGCTGGTGTCCACATTTTCGCAGAGATACCTATAACGAGCTAGCGCCCCTACCGGCGATATAGGAGTGTCGCTGGTGGCCTGATGTACATTCCGAATAGAGATAACTGCGTTTATTATAGTCCTGCATGGAATGTGTGACATTACACAGAATATCTGATTATGTTATACCACACCTTGTGCATCATTGCATCCGCACCTCATATATCGTCACCTCATCCATCGCCCACACCACCCGCCCCAGGGAGGCAAACTTCGCCAGGCTGTCCGGGTCATAGTGCTGGCGCTCCAGAGTGCCGATATACACATAGGCGACGGTATACTGTTGCAGCAGTTCCCGCGCCTCTGCCAGATCCCGCGTGCGGTAGATCCGATCCACATCGGTTTGGCGCGGCTCAAGCTCCGCCCGTGCCGCCGCATCACCGCCGCGCCACTGGTGTTGATGCCCCACCCACCCCAGCACCGTCGGCAAGCCCGTACTGGCCGACACGCCGCCGAAGCCCACGCCATTGTACGAGCCACCCTGGGGATCGACCATCTCCAACACCACGCTCCCTGGCGCGACATGCGCTCGCAACCAGCGGATCGACGCCTCCCCGGCTGGCGTCGTTTCGCGTGGCGTGCGCCCGTTCAGGCCCACCAGTCGTCCCTGCGTCCAGGTATCGCGCAGGTTGATCGCCGGGTAGACCAGGCCGCCGAGCAGCAACAGCAGACTCACGCCCCCAACCCCGGCCGCAATGACCCGGCGCATCCCGCCGCACTGCCCGATCATCCACCACAGCGCATAGCCCGTCACCGTGCCCCACAGCAGCCACACCTGATAGGAGAACTTGAAGATCGTGTTCATTCGCGGCGACAGCCCTTCAAACACATCGCGGATATAGATCACCTCGGTGCCGAAGCAAATCGCACAACCCAGCGTGACAACCAGCACCACGAACGCCTCGGCTGGCCTGTCCGCCAGCCGCAACGCCTGACTGAAGGCCAGCACGCCTAATCCCAGTAGCGCCAGCAGCGGGAAGCCTATGAGCAGGCCGAGCAGCAGCAGCAGCAGTGGCACCCAGCGCAGCATATCCCCCGCTGACCAGCGCCGTGCTGCCGGTGCAGCCGCCACCAGGTGCAGCCGTTCCCCCCCGTGGACGGGGGGGGTAGAGGGGGGCGCGGTAACCAGATACACAAAAGCGCTCAGCGGAATGAAAAACAACCCGAAGATGATCAGAAAAGCGTGCAACCCGCTCTTCACCCCCGTCACTGGGCCGATGATCTGCGTGATCCGCCCCACGATCGGCAGATCAATCAATGGTGCTGCCGCGCCCACCAGCGAGTGAAACGTCAGGTAGAAGGGCAGGAACAGGGCGAACATCGCCACCACTACCATGCCGCCCTGCCGCCAGTGAAGCGTTGAAGCGTTGAAGCGCTCTCCGCGAAGCGCTTGAGCGCTCAAGCGTTGGAGCGTTGGAGCGCTGGAGCTCTTGAACGCTTGAGCGCTCTCCCGCTCCCCCGCTCGAACGCTCCCCCGCTCCCCCGCTCTCCCGCTCGAACGCTTCAGCAGCAGCGCCCCCGCATACAGCAGCACATAGGCCGGCACATCCCAGCTATTGATGACGGACAGGCTCCCCAGAATCAGTCCGGTGAGCAGCAGGTCGATCCAGCCGTCTCGCCCCTGCGCGAAGCGCGGCACCGTTGGCCGAGCGAGCGTGGCCAGGACGAGCGCCAGCGCCAGCAGGCCCGCTGGCAGCGCCATGACGTGCGGGTGCAAATCGCCGAGCCAGAAGCTAAAGAATGGGAATTCGGTGATGGTATACTGCCGTGCCCGCCCCTGCGCCGTATAGTCATCCCACAGCGCCCGCGAGGGCCACCACCAGTTAAAGTCGGTGAGCCGATCATGGCGTTCCAGTATGGTGAACGCGCCAAAATCAGCCGCGTTGACGGGGTGGGGCAGGTCGATGACCTCCCGTCCCTGGGCGGCCTGGGCCAGCGCGGCCAGCAGTTGCCGCCCGTCGAGCGCCACCACGCGCTCATTGCCCACGATAACCTGCAACGCGCCCGCCTGGTTGCCCGCCAGCAGCACCAGCGTCACCCCCAGCGCCACGACGAGTGCTGCCACCCCTCGCTGCCTCCCCGTCCAGGGTCGGCCCAGCGTCAGCGCCAGCAGATTCACCAGGATACCCGCCACACCCAACGCCGTCAGCGCAAATGTCAGGGCCAGCGCCAGATTGTACGCCGCCGCGAAATCGAGGCCACTCAGCCGCCCGACCACCGCCATCAACAAATAGCCAAAGTAATAGTAGTTGATACTATAGCCCGCCAGCCACGGATCCTGCGGTGGAAAACTGCTACTGTTGCGGATCGCGTTCAAGAACGCATAATCCATCGGGCGCTCGGTGCCCCACGGATCAGGGTTATGCGCCCGCAGCCAGGCCACAAACACCAGCGCCACCAGGAACAGCACTTCATAGCCCAGGATGAGACGCCAGGAGGGAAGCGGTCTGAAGCGGTCTAAAGCGTTGGAGCGTTCAAGCGTTGGAGCGTTCGAGCATGCAAGCGCTCACGCGGACAGCGGTCAAACGCTTCAACGCTCGAACGCTTCAACGCGCAAGCGCTTCGCGGAAAACGCTCCAACGCGCAAGCGCTTCGCGGGGCCGCAACCAGCGTCTGTTTGGTAAAA
>CALANA010000016.1 GCA_937925925.1 uncultured Chloroflexales bacterium
TCTGGCACGCTACTTGACAGCATTCTGTGCATCAACGCTGCACCAAACGATGCGGCTTACCCGTCAGATCATCGGCTGTGCGGGTCACAGGTATCTACCAGGGCAGTGTGTATCTATAGTTGTCCGCAGCATCATTTCATAACCCACGTTGCACCTAATGCCCAACGAGTCACGGCCACACGCGAATCAACACCGAGTTTGCTGTACACCCTGTTAATATGTTTCTCCACTGTTTTTATACTAATCGACAATGTGAGTGCAATCTCGCGGTTGCTTTTTCCTGCCAGGATGAGTTGAACGACATCCCACTCGCGGCACGACAATTTCATAGCCAGATCTTCTGACAACGGTAGTACTGCTGCGTGTGTAGAGTAATTCCGAATGGCTTCCAATTTTTCCTGTAAGCGTCTGTGTTCGGTGATGTCCAGCGCTACTCCCATGACGCCGATGACCTGCTCCTGTTGGTCGCGTAGCGGCGTGTAGCATGTCTCGAAAGTCAGCATCTCTATCTCAACGATGTCAGTAAACTCATCGCCAGTCAAAGCGCGTTGAATATTTTCCACAATCTGTGGCGCAGTATCTTTCATGGTAAGAATGCACTGTCCAATGACGTTCTCGGCAGTCAGGCCAAGTGTTTTCAAACCCTGACCTTCAGCCAGTGTAAAAACGCAATTGCAATCAATGACAAATAAAACTATCGGGGCATTTGTGAGCATCATCCGTAAACGATGCTCACTCTCCTGCAAAGCCGCCGCCATCCGTTCCCACTGATCGATGAGTGCCGCATACATTTGTTCCTGTTCAGCCAGTACAGTTTCGCGCACCTGGTGGGTAAACCCAATGGCTATCTCGCCAAGCAGTGGCACTAAACGTGTTAGAACAATAGACGTATAGCCATTCGGAAGTTCTGCTACAAGCTCCTGGCCGAGAACATCATTTGTGGATCGTAAAGCTTCTAAACGCCCATAGGTAAGCCTGGACAGGGCCGATCCAATAGCGTGCGCTTGCTGTCGATTCATTGGTTCAGCAAACAGCAGTTCAATAATCTGCTCGGTTAACATATGAAAGGATTGGGGTACAGTGGCCGTTTTTTGTCCTATGAAACCGGTGCGAGCAACAGCATGGTACCAACGGTCAGCAATCTCTGCCTGTCGAGTCTGGAGGCTGTACAGGATACTGGTATGATTACCGGACATCACTGTCGTTCCTTTCTCGTTGTTCGGATATCTTCATCTGCTGTTACAGCAGGTGCCTTATGTATCTATTCTTCAACACACCAGTAACCGTTCAGGTAGGGTAGTCTGGCAGTGCCGTGCCCATCTCGACATTTCTTTTTCGGTTCATTTGAGCGGCTTTGCCGCCATGCGTCAGAGCGGTACTTGTCCTTTTTTGGCTCCCCATTTTCGCTTTCAATGAAAATGGGGGGCCAAAAGCGAGTCTCTTTCACGCTGCCGCAGGAGTAAAGAGCATGGGTTTCAAACGACCGCGTAACTTGTGTAACGGAAGTTCGGGCTTTAGCCTGGTATTGCTCCGTTCAGAATCAGGCCGAGACTCCGGGGTTACAATTGGGATAGACTGGCTCTATTAGCCACCAGACACTCCTAGATAGATAATCATAGCTACAAGCAAAAGCCCGATAAGCCCGTAGGTCACCTTGACGCGGGGATCACGGAAACCTTTTGAAGGTGAAAGAACGCCGAAACGCTCAAGCAATGTTCCCCCAACGAGGAGTGCCACCATCAGGAAGGTGAAAGGCGAAATCCAGCCTTGCGTCATCCAATCGTTTATTACCATAGCAAGAAGCAAAACCCACATAAACCCGTACAAAATCCATGCCACCATGGGAATATTGTTTCTGGTCATATATCCCTCAAACTAGAGCAATAGAGCAATTCTACATCAGTTGTACAGAAATGGCGTCCCGGCTTTAGCTCTGGGGCTAGCTCCGTCTAGGCTAAAGCTTGAACACAAATGTACCATTAATATGGAATTGCTATACTATCTAGACTATAACCATTACCTGGTATTATCTTGGCCGTTTTTTGTCTTTTATTATAATACTACCCTAAGGATTGACTTGCGCATGAGTGAAATGGACTTCAATCTGGCAATCGACTATGTTCGGTATGAAGCCCAGATTTCTGGGCTTCATACTTTGTTCAAAATCTCCACTATTATTGTGGTAAGGGATCACCAGCACAGCAGATATCTGTCCAGCAGATGGAGAAGGCACCACCACAATAAAGTGTACAAGCATATGCGGCAAAGCATGTTGCCACAAAGAAAGGACATGTAATCAGGGCAGCAATACAAAGAGTCAAAGATAATCCCGTGCAACCATACTGTTGGATGCAGAAGATCAAGCAATCTTGTGTACACTCTCTAGGTGGTGCCTGAGCGGGCAGCGTACTGCTTGTTTGTATTTGTGATAATGTTGTAGGTTTTGTCAACACAATGGAATCTACACGCTCATTTCCTCCTTGAATCAGGTGTATTTCTGCATGTATGGTGTGTTGTTCTCGCTGTAGTAGAATTGTTAATACAGCGCCTGTTTGTCCCTCTATATCAGAAAAGAAAAGTACAGCCTCCGTTCCTGAACCATTAACGTATGGAATAGCTGCAACACTACCTGTACGAGAAAGACCATCTTCATCTTTCCAAGTTGCAGTCATTGTTGTTGGTATCACTGCTTGCTGACGAAACTCTGCATTAGCTGTAAGAAGTTGGCGAGTGTGTTGATGGTTCAATGCTTGGTGCAGTAACTTTTGTGCTTCATCTTCAGGCAATGGTGTGACTTTGAGATCTTCAAACTGGGACTATGGTAACTCCTTGGCCCCATAAGACCTAGCCAGCACGCTTCTTGTTTCTGGTATAAGTGTAGTCACATGGACGATACATACAGTACCGATCGTTTTTAATGCCCCTGCCAAGAGGGAACGCCGTGATAAAAACCCCTTCTTCATTACTGATCTCCTGATATAGCATGCTTATGAGATTATATATTTATAATATATACAGCTAGTAGAAACCCTATGAGCATGACATTACGATAAACAATTTTCCATTGTAATGGTGTGACGTGATCAAAGCATCCACATGGATGTCGCTTACCTCGCATCAGGTTGATAACAACGATAAGCGTGAATGATAGAAGGAGAACTATCCCTACAGGCATTACTACTTGTGGCCATAAGTCAAGGATAAGAAGAAAGCCAAGGAATAATTCCAACCAGGGAAGAATGTATGACAAAATAGCAGCAATAGGACGAGCAAACAGCTGATATCCCATCAACGTATTAATAAACCCATCCTGAGGTGCTTGTAACTTGGCAATACCTGCAATCACAAAAACGCCACCAACGATGATACGAGCTAGAAAAAACATGATAATGAAAAGGGACTCCACGAGCATACACGTTTACTCCCCGTCTGTGATAATTTGTACGAAAATCCGATCATTGCAAAACGAATTTCGTAACCGTTCAACCTCCCACTAGAATCGGTGCAGGTTGACCAGACCACCGCGTACGTCTTGTTATTGACGAGTACATGATACAAGCCAAATTGATCTTGCGATAAATGGCTGCGATGGAAAACGATACTTCCCTGCCTCTCTACTGCCGAGTACATTTGATAGGTTTTGGCAGTTGATCTGCGGCATAATAATTAAATACTAAATCTTAGCGACAGACACCGTTGTGATCCCAAATGAAGACACCATACGCTGTATGTGTGAATTAGGGGCTGACCCGTAGTGTCGGAGGGTCGAACGATATAGCATCGTCAGAATCAGCAACCACCCAGTAAGGCCCAGGACAGTCAGCGGGCACTGGCTGGATGACCGGTTCAATCACCTCCGGCAGCGCATCGGCCGGAACTTCACCACCACCGAGGAATATAGGTTCTCCGACACGCGCCACTATCTGCCCCTGGGCAGTGTGGATTTCTATCAACGTGTCGGCCTGGTACAGACTGACCCCCGCTGGCCAGATCGGTAGGTAGCTGGTGTCGCCATCAATCACGCGTAGACAGCGCTTGTCCACCACGAGGAGTCCCTCGATCAGTGCTGCCATTGAAGCGCGTCTGGTGGGCAGCGGGGCTTGTTGTGGGAAGAAGATGTCAGATGGGGGAGGTGTGGCCGGAGGCGTCGCGGTAGCCTCCGGTCTTGCTGCCGTCGAGCTACACGCTGTGGCAACCAGGACGACGAAGAGCCACCCGATCCACTGCGGTAAGCGGAGAATCACTAACTGCCGCTCGTACCATAACGATGCTGATGTTTGGAAACCTGTGGGATGCTGATAGAGATGATTAAACATGCCGTGTTCCTTTCTGATATTTGCTGTTACACATCACATCTTGTAACTGTATCAGGCAACAGAATAGTTTCACAACAGTGTGTCTATTCACTATATCATGTAATGTGTCTCAGTGCCTGAAGTGCCAAGAACGCTCATTCGGGGTTTTCACGGCCTTTTTTACGAAACATTGCGAAACATGCGTGCGGAATGTTTTTACATTCCCCCCGCTGTGGTCAAAAACTGGGCGATAGTGTGCCTGCTTCCCCACCGGCAATGCAGCGGTCGCGCTCGACCCATACCAGGTGGGGAACGGCACCATTATCTGGCCCAATGGGTGGCGTCGCATGGGGAGCATGGATGGGATGGGCGTTGCAGGGTGGCAGATAAACTCCGCATTAAAGTAATAGTTACAGTTACACTTTACTCGGTGAGGACAGAAACGCCAAGGATTTCCACGTAATTGACTGCCATGTAAATACCATCATCACCAATAAAACCACTGGTTATGCCATAAGCAGTATTTCCGTTAAACCATGGTCCACCACTGTCTCCAGTTTTCACTAGTATAACATCATCACGGTGAACCCGAATAAAACTTGCTGACGCATTGGGTACGTATGATGGTTTGAAAGTCCTGGATGTAATGTAGCCGCATGTATAGCCCGTTGTCTTCCCATGTTTGCAGACAAAATCACCAACATTTTGTGAGCCATGATCTTTTGTTGCCGTCACACTGCGTACTGAAAATCCTGTCTGAAATCGGGCACGGACAGTAAAATCTGGAGCAGTGTGCCATTGAACATCATATGAAGAGCTATATTGTTCCTGCTTGAACGGCAGTTGCTTTCCCTGGTAAGTTATGTCATTTCTACAATGTCCCGCAGTTGTGATGCCTCGGGTTCCTGATTGCTGCACCGCGAATCCACTCGTGCATCTCGATAGGGCCAGACCAGCATAGATATCTGCTGCAGGCGTACTGAGTTCATCGACCTCAACCACATCAACAGCATCAGGGAGTTTGACGTCAGCAAGCGATGTTTGATCTAGAACATATAATCGTACCTGATTTGCTTCTACATCAATCTCTGAGTCTACGATCACCTGAAGCTTATCAAGACGTTGATGTACTTCCTCCTGGGCTTTCTTCAGTGCTTCGAGAGAATGACTGACAGTCCGAACCTCAGTAATATCTGCCAACGGGGTTCCCGCAATGTAGGGTCGGAGCCTTGTTTCGTTATTGCGGGTGAATTGGACAATAACGCGAAAATTCGGTTTATGATCAATCCACAACCCGGCGAAAATCTCTTGCTCTCGTAAGCTGAGGGCTGCATTCAAGTTTCCAGCGAGGTTCTGGAGTTCTAAACGGTGAATGGCTTCAGCGAGATCAATTCCTTGATCAGCAGCGTATTCCTGTGCATCCACAAAGACCGATCCTTGTGGTGCGCTTCGTTCGAACTATTGGTATGCTGACAGTAGCAGCAATGATAACACAGATCATTGCTACAACAATAAAAACAGGGCGTAATTGGAGCATAGTACTCCTCCTGTGTCTTAGTACAGCATTGCATACGTTCGTAACGGATCTCAGGAACCGAATTCCGTGCTATTATAACCAGCAGGAGCATCTCCATTTCGTCACGGATGTACACAATAATGACGTGTCTAGTAACATTCATAAACAGCCCATCTCACATAACGCCTTACGAGTATGTACTTATGATCATCGCAAGAGGTTATGTGCGAATTGCTACTGACGAATGTTATAATACAAGCTGAGACACGCGATGTCTATGGGGGTTATCCCTACCTTATTGCTCAGACGATAGTCGGCAGCAGGAAGCAAACAAACGCGTGGGAGAGGACAATTGATCCCGGCTTAAGCATTATGCCAATCCTATTGTACATCCTGCTTTGTGCCCTGACCAATCATCCCCCCCACCATCAGCCAGAACGCGAACGCCAGATCCGGTTGAAAGTAGAAGTGATCGACCATGCCATGCAGTAGCGCGGCGGTCATAGCCGCCAGCAGGCCGATGTGCAGGGGCGAGGTTGAGGGCGCGACACCTGCGCGTGGGCGTTGCAGCCAGCATGGGGTGGCTAAGAAGCGCCCGACCAGCCAGCCGAACGCGATCAGGCCCGGGATGCCCATGCGCAGCCAGATGTCGAGCAGCAAGTTGTGCGGATGCGAGGTGTTGATCTCGTTCGTGTTCACCAGCGTGGGGTGAATATAGGATGGATAGAGCCGCCCGAACTGGTCGAGGCCGATGCCCAGCAGCGGATGATCACGGATCATAGCCAGGGCCGAGGCCCAGGTTTTGAGCCGAATGCCGCTGGTTACGCCCAGCAGATTGAAGCGTTCGCTGCTCAACCCGACGCCAACCACCAGCAGCAGCAAGAGCAGCACTGCGCCGCCCCCCGGTAACCAGCTGCGCCGCCAGCGGGTGGGCAGCGCTCCCGTTGGCAGCCAGTACCAGGCCAGCACGCCGGCTGCGCCTACCGCGCCCAGCAGTGCTCCCTTTGAGAACGAGACAATCAAGCCGCCCAGTGTGAATATGACGCATAGTATCAACAGTATCGTCCACGACCTGCCAACCGGCGCAGTGGGGCGGGCAGTATATTTAGCCAGCAGCAGCGCTGCTGCCAGCGGCCAGACGCGCCCCATAGCCAACCCCAGGTGGTTCGGATGCCCGTAGACACTGCTGACACGCTGCACTCCCTCGACCAGTATGCGATCTGCGCTGAAGCCAGCCTTGGTGCCAATCAGCGGCACGAGGTTCAGGCCCAGAAACTGCAAGATGCCGATCAAGCCCACCAGTGCGCCACCGAGCAGAAACGCCCCCACCAGTCGCTCTATAAAAGATCCCACCCGTCCACAGGAAGGGGCGCGCAATGGCTGGCGCACAGCGTAGAAGCGCAGCAAGGCATAGAACAGCAGTGGCTCGACGATCAACCAGCGCCACTCGCGCAGCGCCACTCTGCGCCCCTCTGCAGGCACAATGATCAGGCCGATCGTCCCTGCCAGCAGGAAGAGCAGGATCGGCACGGCGCGAGACGTGAGGCGTGCGGTGACAAGGCGGTGAGGCGATAAGGCGACGAGGTTTGTACCAGGCCGCAGGACAGTATCGGTCAGCATACGCACCAGCGTGGCACCAACCACCACCAGCAGCACGATCTCGTGCAGCGGAAATTCGAGACCTTCAGGGCGAATGCCGAAGCGTGTGTCCCAGATGCCTTTGGGAATAAAGAAGAACGGGACGGTCAACGGCACATACAGCAAGGCCAGGTCGGGACGTAGCAGTGCCAGCCCACCGAACAGCGCTAGCCCGGCCATAGTGAGCGGCAGCGCAGGCGAGGCGCGGTAGAACACGATGATGCCCAGCAGCATGCCCAGCAGCAGCAGCCGCTCGGCGCGGGGCGTAACCAGCCAGCTTGCCAGGCCGTTGCGTCCGGGTGGGCTACGGGCTATTAGACTGTCAACCACGATAAAGAGCGTGCGCATCGTCGCCGCACCGCTGACCAGCAGCGCCCCGATCAATACCACTGGGGCCAGCGTCCAGAACCAGGGCAGCGGTGGGTTGCGCGAAACCACAAAATGGGTCGGTGGCTCGGCCTGGGGTGCAATGATCTCGAGCAGATGCAGGCGATCGGGTAGGCCCCCCAGACTGAGCCGCAGCGTGCCATCCGGCGTAGCATCGCGGTTGAGCGTCGTTGGTACTCCATCGAGCAAGACTTGCTCCAGGTTGCTGCTTAGACCGTCGATCAGCGCAATGTGGTTGCCACGAAAGCGCACTCGCCAGCCGTTCGGTATCGTTTCTACCGCCGGGTGTTGCCAGGTATGCGCACCCACGCCAGCCACATCCGGCTGGGCCAGATAGTCCTGGAGCGCAAAATAGGCCGGCAGCAATGTCCAGTCGCGCTGTACCAGCGCAAAATAGGGTGTCGGATCTTCCGGGTCTGGCACCAGGTAGCCGCCCTGGCGCAGCATCCAGACGTGTAGCACGCCCACCCAGGGCCATTCGCGGCGCGCCCGCTCGACCTGGCCGATGATATACTCACCCTTCTGCTGCTCGCTCACCGGTCGGCCCCAGGTGTAGCGTCGCTCGGCGGGAATGTGGTCGGGCGCACTGTTCCAGCCCGACTCGCCGATCCAGATTGCCTTGTCGCCATCGCCATGCAGTTCCATGACCTCGCGCAGCAACACAATGCGACTGACATCGGTGCGCGTGTCGATCGGGCGCGTCCAGTTCCAGTTCCCAGGGGTGCGCAGGCGTACATAACGATGCTCGTCGGGTGGCTGGCCAAGGCCATACGCCTGAGCAGACATAATGTCAAAACAGTCCTTGCCACCATCGCGGTAGAACTGATCGAGAAACTCCAGATCGGTCAGTGGCGCACGCTTGTCCAGGCCATCGGTCGGAGCCAGACTGGGAAAGAGGATGATCGCGTCGGGATTGGTATCCTTTGCGGTGTAGTAGCTCAGGCATTGCAGCGCCGCAAAATCGCGTGGGTTGGGCGTCTGCCAGTTCCACTCGTTGAGCAGGTTTGGCTCGTTCCAGATCTGGAAGAAGCGCACCTTGCCACGGTAGCGGTCGATCAGCACGCGCAGAAAATTCAAGTAGTCGTTGAAATCGTCCGGCGGGCCAGTCGACGTATGATCGATTGCCAGGCCTTCCTGGAAGGCGGGGAGCGACTTGAAAAATGTACTGGCCCACATGGGAGCGCGATCCACGCGCATCACCAGTTCCAGATCCAGCCGCTCAGCCGTGTCAACAATGTGGTCGTACTTGTCCCAGGCCGAAATCACCCCAACCGCTTCCACATTGCGCCGATCCTCAAAATCACCGCGCCCGTGGATCTCAATATCTTCCCAGGGGATCTGCATGCGCACATAGCGTGCGCCTAGATCGCGCACCAGTTCAAGCGTACGCGTGACGACCGCCGGATCGGGTTCGAGGTGCAGGTTATAGACATTCACACCGACCTGTGGCCCATCGGCCCAGGCAATCGGCGTTGGATCGGGCGTATAGGTAATTCCCCGGTTGAACGCATTGTCAAACCAGATAACGGCAGCAAAGGCGAGTAGTAGCGCCAGGTTGATCAGCAATAGGAGCAGCAGTCGGTAGTGGGCGCGCTGTGGACGTGAAAATGATCTCATCGGTGCAGAGTATAGTGCGGGATGTGTATGATGTCAACTGTTTTCGGAGTGTTTTCGGAATGCTTGTAGAGTGCGGCAGCATGGCTGCCGCACTCTACAGCACCTGATCAGCGCACCAGCGAGGCTGGAATCGAGATGCGCACCACACCGCGGAAATCACCCTCTTTATAGCCCACCGCTTTGTCTTCGGGATAGGTGGCCTGGAGTTGTTGATGGAGTGCCGGCTCAAAACTGGCCGGGTCGCCATGACAATTCAGGCACATAGCGGCCATAACCAGCGGTTTGTAGTAGCGATATTCGTTGGCACTCACCATTTGAATATACGAAGTGGGCAGGGTGCCCCGTTCGGCCAGGGCATCTTGAAAGTATTGCAGCGCTGCTGTTTCGTATTCATCGGGCGCATTGGCCGGATTGCGATATTGAAAACTGGTGCGTTTGACCTGTAAATCTGAACCAATCTCCTGTTGGATCGTTGCCGTCAGCGATTGGGCCTCCCGAGCGCAAAACTCAAAGGCGGCTACCGTCCCTTCATTCATGGCCGCATTCAGTCGCCCGACCAACCCCTGGATCAGTGTCATCGCAGCAGACTCACCAATTTCGGCTACCTTCGTCTCATCCACCGTCTTATTCACTACACGGGCCGGGCGAGGACTGGCACATGCGACAGCAACCAGTAAAATAATCGGGATAACCAGTAGAAGCTGAAGACGCATGATATACTCCTTTCTCATGTACTCCTCTTTCTCATGATGTTTATATGACATGATTGTACATAGAGTATACCACAGACGCGGCTCACCTGCGCGAGTGGTGGTAGGACAGGTAAGATTGCCATCGCCTACGCCCGGTTAATTGGCAACCGGCAGCCCATTTGCAGCGTGCATGTCGTCGGTAGTGTGAGCAATTGGACAGCCCGTGTGCAGCAATGCCAGGCTACGGTCTGCTGGCGCGGATCGACCAGTAGCACATCGTGGACGCCCGCATTCAGATAGAGGGCCACGGCGTCGCAGTCCTTCTGTTCATAGCCCACGCTGAGTACCTCGATCACCGCACCGGGGATGAGGCCGGTAATCGCTCCGTCAGGACGAGGCGGCTTTGTACAAAAGATGGCGATATCGGGCCGGCGCAGCAGGGTTGGCGCAAACTCGATGTAGGTAGCGGCGATATGGTGGCAACCGCAGGGTGCATCCGGTGCATTGTACCGGGTGAGATTCTGCCGTATATCGTCAACCACGCCATTATGCAACGCACCGGGCATAGCCTCCCAGGTGGGCATGCCACCGGTGATCTCGAGCCGCACCCCCTGGTGCGCGAGGCGCTGGATGTCCTGGTAGGTGGGCAAACTCATACGTATTCCTCCTTTCAACCGGTCAGTAGAACACGGTTATCTGCCTGGAGCGAGCGCAGGGTGGAGTGAACACGTCCAGGGGCGCACGGCCGCTCGCCCTACCCACTCTGGCTGCCCACCAGCCACATGCTTTCATAGGGGCCGAGATGAATGCGGTAATAGTCGGCAGTGGGGCGAAATCCGTGCGGGTTGAGTAAGTTACGGATCTCCCCACGCAGGCCGCTATGCCACATGATATCGGCGGCGACCGTCTGTTCGTATTCGTGAAAGTTTGCCAGGAGCAGCACTCGTCCACACGGGTGGTGGCGGTAGAATGCAAACACATGCGGATTGTCGGCCCACATCGGCTGGGTTTTGCTGGCGCTGTGGAACGCAGGAGTCGCGGCACGCAGGGCAATCATACGCTGGAGGCCACTGTAGATGCGACCAACAATGCTGGCAGGATGATGGCGTTGCTCCGCCTGCTGCCAGTTCATCGGCGGGCGATGCATCCAGCGGTTGTCGTTGACCTTCAGCGGGTCGCTACAGAATGAAAAGTCATTGAGCAGACCCAGTTCATCACCCATATAGATCAACGGAATACCACCGTAGGCCAGGATGATGCTATGCAATAGCAAAATGCGCCGTACCGCCAGGTCGAGCGCAGTCTGGTCATCGGTTGCCAGAGCCTGCTCCAGGCCAGCCAGCGCGGCCGTCGTACCGCTGATACGTGCATCACGAGTAGCAGGGTTGTACTGGAACAGATCACCACGGGCGAAGGTGCCCGGATAGGCACCACTGTAGAAATTGTTGAGAAACTGGCGATGCAGAAAGGCATTTTCGCCCACGGCGGCGGCATGCTCGTCGGTAATGGCCCAGCCGATATCATCGTGGCAGCGCACATAGGTAATCCAGGTCGTACCGGCAGGTGGCGCGGGCATCGAGTGTAACACATGCGTCAGCAGTTGTACTTTACGGGTAGCCAGCGTACTCCACAGTAGCACCATCAGTTGATTGTTATAGGCAAGTTCACATTCTTTGCCAGCGGCCCTGTCCGTGCCCAGATAGGGAATAAGCTTGTCAGGCGGCACAATCGCCTCGGCTTTAAAGATGACTGCTGGTGCAATTACGCGCATGATGCCGCGAAATGCCTGTACAAGAAGATGCACTTCGGGCTGGTTTTCACAACTGGTACCCATGCGTTTCCACATAAAGGGTACCGCATCGAGACGCAAGATGTCTACGCCGTGATTTGCCAGATAAAACATAATATCGACCATTTCTCGAAAAACGGCCGGATTGCTATAGTTGAGATCCCACTGAAAATGATGAAATGTTGTCCAGACCCATTTACCGGTGCCGGCAATATCGGGATACCATGTAAAGTTACCAGGCGAAAAAGTAGGAAAAACCTCACGCATTGTCGTCTCATAGGCATCGGGGAGCGTGCGATCATCAAACATATGATAGTAGGCCAGGTAGGTCGGGTCGCCAGCCATCGCCTGCTGCGCCCAGGTATGCTCGCAGGCGGTGTGGTTGAGTACCAGGTCAATACACAGGCTCATGCCATGCGCATGCATTTTCTGTGCCAGCGTTGCCAGTTCGCCCATCGTACCTAGCGCCGGATCGACGGTGCGATAGTCTGCAACGGCGTAGCCACCATCATTTGGGGCCGGGCGTGATTTGAGCAGGGGCATGAGATGCAGGTAGGTGATGCCCAGTTCATGCAGATAGTCGATCCGTTCCCGCACACCGGCCAGTGTGCCCGCAAACAGGTCGGTGTAGCAAATATAGCCAGTCATGGTTTCGCGCTGAAACCAGTCGGGTGTCAACTCACGCTCAATATCCAGCAAACGCAACGACTCGGGGCGGGCAGCGTAGGCCTCGACCATCTGGTTGGCAAGCAGAGCGAACTGGTGCGCAAACTCAGGATGCTCACCATAGATCTGCATAAGCGGCAGATAAAAATCCGCAAAGTAGCGTTCCAGGCGAATCTGAAACAGGTCAGCATCACGCGGCTGACAACAGCGGCGCACGTGCGGCTCTAACATCGTTTCCAGCCTGGTAAATGCTGCGCGCACGTTAGGTGACATATAAGCTTTATTATGCATTGATCCCCATTGATCTTCAGGGTTCAGGTTCCAGAGAATGTTCTGCAGGGCATTATAGCACGGGGAGATACAGGGTAGGCGGTATTTGCCGTCCGCGTGGTGTCGGGTCAAAATGGCCGTCAAAGTTGACAATCACGGCATCTTTGCGTTCCACTGTAGCATACTGGTAGGCGTCGTCAAAATCGGGTAGGGGCGTTGTATGCAATACCCCCTACGAGCCGTCATGGGTGCGTACTGATCCAGAGTGTCCCATAAAAGTGTTAGATTCCGTGTTTGTAACGCTTCAAAGTCCACATCCGCGCTGGTGCAAGCGTACCCGTTCAGGGGAACGTTCCCTAGCGGGGGTTGCGGGGGCCTGCGGCCCCCGCGAAACCCTTAGAACCTCCTGGAGGGGCACTGCCCCTCCAAACCAACCCACCTGAACGGTTACGGTGCAAGCAGCGGCAAGCGCGGTTCTGGCATCGCCCTGCCAACCATCAATGGTGAACAAATCATTACTGTAGTCTGACCCGCTGATCGTACTTTCCATTTTATGGCCTTGTTGTGACAAAAAACACACAATGATCGTGGTATTGTGATAGAAAACACGTATGATACGGACGCTATTGTCATTTAATAGATGGATTTTCATTTCTGGTGAAGAAATACACATACTTTTACAGGGTTTATCAGAGATCATTGTGAAAATATACTCTATATTTTTTCACAACAAACGTCTATTATACTTGAGAAAGGTTAACAGAGGTCACTATTTATCTCGTCATATATTGACATACTACAGGGTTTATGCTATTATCGTGTTGTCTTATTATCATATCATTCGTTTCCATACCACAATAACATAAATATCAACAATATTATACTTTACTGTATATTGGTGTAAAGATAAAGCTTTGGCTTTAAGGTCGTAACCGTTCGTATAGGGTGGTTGGGCGGGGCACGACCCCGCCCGGAGGTTCCCGGGGTTGCGGGGGCCGCAGGCCCCCACACCCCCCCCGCTGGCGAAAGTCCCCCTGAACGGTTACAAGCTTTAAGCTTTGTCCTATGGCGATCTTACATCAGTGGCGAAGAACCGACATCCAGGCCTTAGACTGGGGAGCGTTTCGTCCAGGCTAACGCCTGGACGCCAGGTTTACCTTTGCAATCGGCTTGCCCTATCGATGGGTATAGCTCTCTGGAGGTCTGGGTATGGCTACATCTTCGACTGTGAGTCGGCGGGATTTTCTCAAATTGGCGGCGGGAGGCTTTGCAGCAGGCAGTGTGATTGCCCTGGTGGATGTTGAACCGACACGGGCACGGGCACAGACGCTCAAGATCGCTGGTGCCAGGGATGTGCCCAGCATCTGCCCGTATTGTGGAGTTGGGTGTGGTACGGTGATCAGCATGCGTGCAGGACAGATCGTCAACATCGAGGGCAATCCTGATCATCCGATCAATCGCGGGGCGCTTTGCGCCAAAGGGTCGGCAACCTTTCAACTGATTGTCAATCCGCTACGGATCACTCAGGCACTCTATCGGCGACCAGGTGGCACAGGTTGGGAGCCGATTGACCTGGATCAGGCCATGGATATGATCGCCGAGCGCGTCAAACGTACCCGTGACGAAACCTTTGTAGAATTTGTCACTACCCGTACCCCCGATGGTAAGATAACCAGAAAGCGCGTGAACCATACCCCGGCAATCTTCTCGCTTGGTGGTGCCACCATGGATAATGAGTGGAACTATGTGCATGCCAAACTCCTTCGTGGACTAGGTGTCGTTGCGATCGAGAATCAGGCCCGGCTCTGCCACTCCTCTACTGTACCGGCGCTTGGAGTTAGTTTTGGGCGGGGCGGCGCAACGACGTTTGAGCAAGATTTACAACATGCCGATACTGTCCTGATTATGGGATCGAACATGGCGGAATGTCACCCGATCGCCTTTCGCTGGGTGATGCAGGCGAAAGCCAGGGGCGGTACGATCATCCATGTTGATCCACGCTTTACACGCACCAGCGCTCAGGCGAATATCTACTCGCCGTTACGGGCCGGAACCGATATTGTCTATCTGGGAGCGCTGATCAACTATGTGATCAACAGTAGTCGTTGGAACAACGAGCCGTTTTTCAAAGAATATGTGGTCAATTATACCAATGCGCCGATGTTGATCAACGCAGAGTATCAAGGGCCAGACGAACTGGACGGGCTGTTCCAGGGCTTTGATCCTGAGACCCGGCGCTACAACAGTGACTCCTGGGCCTATCAAACGGTGAACAACCGCTCCCTTCAAGATCGCACCTTGCAAGATCCTCAGACCGTCTTTCAGATCCTCAAGCGCCACTATGCCCGCTATACGCCAGAACTGGTTGAGCAAGTGTGTGGTGTGTCACGAGCAACGTTTCTGCGTGTGGCCGAGGCCTTGCTGGCCGGCAGCGGGCCGGAGCATACCAGCGTGATCTGCTACGCAATGGGCTGGACACAACATACGACTGGTGTGCAGTTGATCCGCACTGCGGCGATTTTACAACTGTTGCTAGGCAATATTGGCCGTCCAGGCGGCGGCATTATGGCCTTGCGCGGCCATGCTACGGTGCAGGGCAGTTCTGATATTGCCACACTCTATAATATCCACCCTGGCTACCTGAACACCCCCAGTGTCTTAAAGAATCACGAGACGTTGCGTGATTACATTGCCACTGAGACCACGCCTACCAGTTTCTGGGTGAATTTCCCTAAATTTATCGTCAGCCAGCTCAAGGCCTGGTATGGTGATGCCGCTACCGCTGAGAACGAGTTCGGTTACCAGTGGTTACCGCGGATTACTGGCGATCATAGCCATATACCAACCTTTGTTGCCATGTCGCAGGGCAACATCGACGGCATGTTCGTGATGGGCCAGAATCCGGCGGTGGCTGGTCAGAATGCACGGTTCCAGCGCAAGGCACTGGGGCAACTGAAGTGGATGGTCGTGCGCGATTTGTATGAAACCGAGACGGCGAGCTTCTGGAAGGATAGCCCGGAAGTGACGAGTGGTGAGCTACGTCCGCAGGACATTCAAACCGAGGTTTTCTTTCTCCCAGCGGCAGCGATTGCCGAAATGGATGGCAGTTTTACCAACACCCATCGTCTGATCCAGTGGCACGAGAAGGCGGTTGACCCGCCGGGAGACGCCCGCAGTGACCTCTGGTTTACGGTTCACCTGGGGTTGCGACTGAAGCAACTCTATCAGGGCAGCACAGCCGCACGGGATCAGGGCTTCTTGAACCTTACATGGGATTATATTGATCCGGCCGAGAATACCGGCTGGCGCATCAAGGATGAGCCTTCGGCGCAGCGAGTTTTGCAGGAAATCAATGGCTATACCTGGAGTGAACGGCAACTGCTGACGGGATTTACTGCCTTGAAGGACGATGGTTCCACCGCCTGTGGTGCCTGGATCTACACCGGAGTCTATGCCCCGACCGAGACACATCCGACCGGTGAGAATCGATCAGCCCGCCGCAAAGCGGATAACTGGGTGAGCCTCGAATGGGGCTTTGCCTGGCCCGCCAATCGCCGCATCCTCTACAACCGTGCATCGGCTGATCCGGCAGGTAATCCCTGGCCCAAGGAGCAGCGGCTGGCGCAGTTGTTCGGCACGGGCCATCATCGTGGGTATGTGTATTGGGATGCCACTGCCGATGCTGGCACTGATTCACAGGGCAATCCAATCCAGGGCAAGTGGGTCGGCGTTGATGTACCCGATTTTCCGGTGACCAAAAACCCGCTGGCACCGGCAAAAACGGATGGAGTAGGTCTTGACTTTCACGATGGAGCTTCACCTTTCATTATGAAGGCCGACGGAAAGGGTTGGCTGTTTGCGCCGAGAGGTGCAGTGGATGGGCCGCTCCCGGCGCATTATGAGCCGTATGAGTCACCCGTGCCGAATCTAGTCTACCCACAACAGCAAAACCCGCTGGCCAAGGTCTGGGAAACAGCAGATACGCTGGCTCCAATGTCATCGTCTGCCTATCCCCATATTCTCTCGACCTACCGTCTGGCGGAACATCATTTGAGTGGGGTGATGACGCGCTGGTTGCCCTGGTTGGCTCAGTTGCAACCCGAATTGTTTGCTGAGATCAGTCCCGAACTAGCCCAGGAACTCAACATACGTAACACCGATAAAGTCAGGATCAGCACACCTCGCGGATCGATAGTTGCCAAAGCACTTGTCACTCGTCGCCTGCGTCCGTATGTGATCAATGGACAGCAAATTCACCACGTGGGATTGCCCTGGCACTGGGGCTACAAAGGTATTGCGGTGAGTGACGTTGCGAATGATCTTTCGGCCATGGTTGGCGATCCGAATGCTAGCATTCATGAGGCCAAAGTGTTTGTGTGCAATGTTACCAGAGCCTAGCCCAGGAGGAATGGACGATGACCGAGACGATGGGAATGTTCACCGATACCTCGCTGTGTATCGGATGTAAGGCATGTGAAGTCGCATGTCATCAATGGAATAGTCTGCCCGCCAATCTGGCCGAACAGCCATACGCCAACAATCCTGGACTGACATACCCGATGACAGGCAATTCCTACGACAATACCGGGGCACTTTCGGCCGAGAACTGGCGCCATGTGCGATTTATTGAGCAAAGCGAACTGCCTGATCGGAGTGATTTGCGCTGGCTGATGATGTCTGATGGCTGCAAGCACTGTGCCAACGCCTCATGTGAGCAGGTGTGCCCAACCGGAGCGATTGTGCGCACTGAGTTTGGGAGTACGTATATTCAGGAACAGGTCTGTACCGGTTGCCGCGATTGTGTTGCCGCCTGTCCGTTTGGGGTGATACATATCAGTGAGACAGCCGATCACCGCCAGGGAACAGCCCGCAAATGTACGTTTTGCTATGACCGGCTCCAGCATGGATTACAGCCAGCGTGTGCCCAGACGTGTCCCACCAGTGCCATTCGCTTCGGGCCGATCAACGAGTTACGCACCTATGCTCACCAGCGCCTGGCCGAACTCCAGCATGCGGGCGAGCTACGGGCCATTCTCTATGGTGCTGATGAAAGCATCCTGGGCGGATTGCACTCGTTCTATTTACTGCTCGACTCACCGGCGACCTATGGGTTACCGGATAACCCGAAAGCAGCAGCCCAAACGGTTATTCCGTCTTCACTGTTCAGCATTGGTGGGGCGATAGTAATGGGATTGGCATCGCTGCTAGCATTCCGACGACGACGAATGGCACAGAACGCAGCCCTGGCTGAATCTTGAAAGGAGAGATCCGATGGAACTGGAACGAATTGTTGTTGCACCTGATTGGCACTGGCTGGTTGTGTTCTACTTCTTTCTGGGTGGTATTGCTGCCGGTGCCTACTTTATGGCCGCGCTGATTGAACTGGTTGGTACAGAGCAAGATCGGAAGCTGGCGAAGGTAGCCTATTATTTCACCTTTCCGCTGGTCGTCGTCTGTGGTGTTCTGCTGATTGTTGATCTTGGTCGCCCGGAGCGGTTCTGGCATATGCTGTTGCAGCCTGAAACGGGGCGACCCATGCTCAAGTTCTGGTCTCCCATGTCGGTTGGTTCCTGGACGCTCATGCTGTTCGGGAGCATGGCCGGTATCTCATTCGTGGGGGTGCTGGCTGAGGATGGGCATCTGGGCCTGGGCCGCTTTCAGACTATCGCGCATGCGCTGCATCGCGGGCCGATCGGTACGACCTTTGAGTTGCTGGCAGCAGGGGTGGGCTTTTTTATTGCCGCCTATACCGGAGTTCTCCTCACGGCTACCAGTCAGCCCTTCTGGAGTGATAGCCCGTTGCTCGGAGCGCTATTTCTGTCCTCCGCGGCTTCAACCGGCATTGCGGTCATCTTGCTCTCCTGCCGGAAAACCTGTGCCTCGCTGGAGCGGCTGGAAATGGCCGACTCCTGGGCAAATGGCCTGGAATTGCTGCTGATCGCTGGTTTCTTAATCTCAATGGGCACGCTGGCCGTACCATTTATCAGCAGTAGCTATGGCTTGCTATTATTGATCGGTGTGGCTTTGATCGGCCTTGTTGTCCCGCTGGCATTGCGGTTTGCGCCGCAATTACTTGGCAAATACACGACACCCGTTGCGGCTGTGCTGGTGCTGGTGGGTGGGTTTGTGCTGCGCTACAGTATTGTGATGGCTGGTCAGTCCAATGTTATTGCTGCCAGATAATCCATGAGGATACCGATGATCACTGAACATATTGCGAAACATGGACAGCCGCAGACCAGTGTCCGTCCAGATGTTGCAGAGGCAATAGCCCAATTGCTGGAGCTGGGCGAACAGCAATCCGATTTACAGCCAGCGGTGAGGTTACAGATCGAAGTGTTGCGCACTATCTATGCCCTCCCAGTAACGGTGTATGCTCTGTCACTCACGACCGAGGAGGTCGTAACCCGATGGGGTACCGGCACACCGCTGCTCCACAATGTGTCATTGCCGATTGATCTCGTCCAATTCCGAGCGCTGTTTCAGCACCTGGCCGCAGTTACGTACCAGCACGAGCGGGCACAGTGTGTCGCTGACCTTGACCCGCTTGCTCTGGCGCACATGCTGCTGTCTGGTGATAGACAGGCGCTGATACACCAGATTCAAGCCAGTGGTTGTTCACCAGAACCGATCATTACGTTGCTCCGATTGGCTTTGTTACCGTTTCTTGAGCAAGTAGCCGAACAACTGACGCCGCTACGAACCAGTCCAGACGTGCAGCGTCGTGCACCCTGGAAGCATGGGTACTGTCCCACCTGTGGTGCCTGGCCGCTACTAGCCACCGTGCATGGACAGGAACAGCAACGCCATCTCCACTGCGGCATGTGTGCCACTACCTGGCCCGCCGAGCGTGTATGGTGCCCTTTTTGCGATACACGCGATCATACGCAGCTTGGCTATCTGCAGGTGGAAGACTCTCCGCAGTCGATTGCTGTCTGTGATGCATGCCATAGCTATCTGAAGGTACACAAGACACTCCAGCGATTGACGACACCTCAGCTTCTGGTGGCTGAAGTAGCGAGTATACATTTGGATCTGATTGCCCTTGATCGCGGCTATGCGCTCCCAGAATAACCAGCATACCATGTTGCACCCACCCGTCAGCCAGCTCGAGTATCTCGAATACAATGGCCGCTGTGTTGCCAATGTGCAACGCCCGGTGATCAACGAAACGCCGTGGGTGCTGTATGTGAATCGGCATGAGTTGGTGACGTTTATGTGTACACCGACGCGATTGCACTGCCTGGCACTGGGCTTTCTGCGCTCGGAAGGGTTGATTAGCGAACTGGATGATGTGTGGCAGATGCGTATCTTTAGCGCTGAGAATCGAGTGTATATGTACTTTCCCGCTGCTGGACTGGATGCCGAACGGTGTCAGCGGACGTGTGAAGAGGCAGTCGGAAGCATCGATGTACGGTTGCGTCACTCACTTCCTCTGCCCACGAAACGCATCCTGAACAGTGGTTGTGGTGGCGGAATCACGTTTGATGATCTGTCAGGGAGTCGTAAACCATTAGTGAGTACTCAGCATGTGCATGCGCACACGATCTTCGCCATGATGCAGGATTTAAATGCATGCGCCGGTCTCTATCGACAAAGCCGCGGTGTGCATACGTCTGGACTGTATGATTCGAGCAGTAGTCGACATCTGGTACTCGCTGAAGATATTGGTCGACACAACACACTTGACAAATTGCAGGGTGAGTGCTTGCTGCAGGGTCTCACTACCAAAGATCGTATCCTGGTGACCAGTGGGAGGATCAGCACTGAGATGATCGGCAAAGCGTATAAAATGGGCGTCCCCATTGTTGCCAGCCGCACCTCACCAACGGTGACATCGGTACGTCTGGCTCAGGCCTGGAATATGACCCTCGTTGGCTATATACGCAACTCGCGCCTGCGTGTGTATGCTGGGGCTGAACGGATTCTGTTTGCTCCAACCGAACTGGCTATTGGCACATACCTGATGCAAACTGAAATCTAATCAGGGTCATAGCTGGTTATGGTTTCAGGCTGAGGAATAACCTATGCAACCACTGGCTGGTATTATTGTCGCCGGCGGTCGTAGTCGGCGGCTGGGTATGGATAAGCGTAAACTGCGCCTGTGGGGATCAGATGGCCCGACGTTGCTGGAACACACGGTAGCAGTGCTGGCACCACTTTGCACGGAGGTGGTGGTGGTTCTGAACGATCCTCAGGATTGGGCCGGGCTACCGGCCCGTATTACGCCGGATGTATATGCCGATGCGGGAGTGCTGGGCGGGATCTATAGCGGCCTGTGCGCGGTTCGTTGCCCGTATGCCCTGGTGGTTGCGGCGGACATGCCCTTTTTACAGCGCGATCTTCTGTGCGCTATGAGTACGTACCCGCGTACCTATGATGTGCTGCTGCCGCGCTCGCTCCGTCCTGACCTGGCACGCAATGCGCTGAATAGCGAGCCGCTGCATGCCATCTATAGTCGCGCTTGCCTCGAACCACTCCGGGCCACTCTGGAACGCGGACAGCGGTGTATTATCGACTTTATGCCAGCCGTCAAGGTGCTGATCCTGGAGCCTGAAGCAATCGCCGCCTACGATCCGCATCGTGTGGCTTTCCTCAACATCAATACCCCGGCGGATCTGGCCGTCACGCAGCAGATGATTGCCGGCGATATGCCCGTTCTGGCACAAGATCTGGCCTGCGTTTGATTGATCTTCATTTGAACAGGACTTACGTGGTGGGGTATGGATAGAGCAACATAGCGGGTCAGCCATCCACGAAGAGGGTCACGCATACGACCACGAATGTGCATACTTCCTACACAAATAGGCCGGACTTCTGTGTTATCCATGTGTCCGTAACCGGACACACACCATAGCCACCTCTATGCTCCGCCATGTCATGGTGAGCTAGATTGCTGCGCCACGAACAACCAATGCGGCCAGAACGCCGGGTAGGGAGCAGCATCGCGGTAACGTGCTGCGAACCATCTCGATGTGTCGCAAGGAACTGCCACGCTTTGCGGCCCTACGTCGA
>CALANA010000017.1 GCA_937925925.1 uncultured Chloroflexales bacterium
TACCGTTTTGACTTGAACATTCCGCATGTTCTTGCCATTCCTATTCCACCGAGACTACGTCTCGGCGGGGGGCGGGGGCCGCAGGCCCCCGCCCATGTTCCTTTTCTGGTGCGGCGCGGCGAAGCCGCGCCGCACCAGAAAAAAGATCTCGGCGGAAGCTCTCGCTCTTCGCAATCTTGTTCCAGGGAACGTCTCGTTGTCGTATGTGCAAGCGTCAGACGGATCAACGGATGCGGAAGATCGAAGTCAAATTGGTATGACACACCGGAGTCCAGGCTTGAGCCTGGGCGTTGTTGTGACACACCGGAGTCCAGGCTTGAGCCTGGGCGTTAGTGTGAGGCACCGGAGTGCAGGCTTGAGCCGGAGCGTTAGTGTGACAGTTGCGACGCACCGGAGTCCCGGCTGAAGCCTGGGCGTTGTCGTGACAATTGTGACGTACCGGAGTCCCGGCTGAAGCCTGGAGTGCGCTCCTTCCAGGCTGAAGCCGGGACTCCAATGTACCATCGGTATCGGCTTGCTCTATGGGGTCATTATGTACGAATGAGGGTGGCATGACGGGTATAGACCTTACTCGCTATCGGGCTGAATTTCCGATTACCGAACAGTGGACTTTTCTCAGTCACGCGGCAGTCTCGCCTGTTTGCCGTCGCGTGGCAGCGGCTGTGCAACAGAGTTTGAGCCAGGCGCAAACGGAGCCACCGGGACGCTACTTCGCCACGATGTTGCCGTTGATGCGGGATTTACGCCAGCGCATTGCCACCCTGATCAATGCGGCGAGGCTTGATGAGATTGTGCTGCTTCCCAATACCGCCACGGGTATTAACATTGCAGCCCTGAGTCTACCTCTCGCTCCAGGCGATAATGTGCTGGTGCTAGATGGCGATTATCCAGCAAACATTTATCCCTGGCTCAACCTGGCGCATCGGGGAGTGTTGACCAAGTTTGTGCCGCAACGCGCTGGAGGTCTGGATCTCAATCTGCTCGAGCAGCGCATTGATCGTCATACGCGGGTAATTGCCCTGAGTACCGTTATGTTTGCCACTGGCTTTCGCAACGATGTGGCAGCAGTTGGCCGGCTGTGCCACGAGCGTGGCATCTATTTCGTGGTCGATGCGATCCAATCGCTGGGTCTGTGGCCGATAGATGTACAGGCGTGTCATATCGACTTTCTGGCTGCCGGGTCGCAAAAGTGGCTGCTATCAATGCCGGGGAGCGGCTTTTTGTACTGCCGACACAGCCTGCTGGACGAACTGGTGCCTGGCGCATACGTTGGCGCGGCCAGTGTGGTCGATGTTCAGAACTATCTCGATTATAACTTTACTTTTCCCCACAACGCCAGCCGCTTTGACCTCGGCACACCGAACCTCATCGGGGCGGTAGCGCTACACGCGGCAATCTCACTGCTGCAAGAGGTAGGCTTTGAGGCGATTGGGGCGCATGTGGCGCAGCTTATTGACGCGCTGATCAACGATTTAACGCAACGCGGCTATACCCTGGCAGCGAGTACGGCACCCGAACATCGGAGCGGTATTATTGTGGTGTGTGTGGACGATGCGGACACCATGTGCAAACGGATGGAGGATGCGGGCATGATTGTAACCTCGCGTGGCGCCGGTGTTCGTGTTGCACCGCACTTTTATAACACGCTTGCAGAAGTTTTGCGCGTGGGAGAGTTGCTTGATCACCGAACGTAGTGCGGGTTGCGCTGCAACAATCGAACACCACTTGATGGGAGGAATACCACCTATTTCTACCACCACAGGTGTGCCACTGGCTCCAGCGGAGCGGCCCGCCTATGGTGAACGGCCAGGGTACTGGGCCGGGTATGACCCCGCACGCCTCCGCTAGCCCCGTGAGGGGGCTGGGATCATGCTCGGTCAAGCAACGCTTCAATATGGCGGCGGATGGTGGGTATACGGAGCTTTTCGCCGCTTGTAATCACTTCGTCATTGATGCTAACCAGTGGCAGTTGAGCGCCGTCGGGCAGTGGTGGACAATTCGGGTCGAATAAATCGTAGTATTCGACCCGAACCGCATCGCCGAAGCGATTCGTTAACTGCCCGCGTGCCCAATCTGCCATATCTCGCCAACTGTCTTTTATCCCTTCGGCACACGCGATCTGTGAACCGATGATCTGTACAGTGATGACCATAATACATGCCCCTCAGTTGCTAGCAGGAAGAAGAGACGGAAAATGTCGGAAATTCGATGTCTGATTCGCGGCTGATTTCATCAGTGAGAGTATCCTGTAATTCGGTGTCTGGCCTGGAGACGCCGTAATCGTGCTGAACTTGCCCTTCAGGTCGGATAGCGCAATCGGTTGCAATGGTTATGACATCTTTTCCAGTAACTGCGTGGTGTAGAGGCGTTCGCCCAACTCATCTAAGATTTCAAGACCACTGACCTCGTGCGCCAGCAACGGCATCTCGACCAGTGGTACATCGAACCGTTCGGCGATTTCGGCCAGATAACGCTCTTGCATCGCCCGTCGCGAACGTGTGAACGGTGTCGTACACGCTTCAAGCGGCAGAACCAGATTAGCGAACACCAGACTGGTCGGGATTTCTAGTGAGGCCAGTTCTTCGCTGGCGCGATAGGCTTCCATCACCGGTGTCGATTCGGGATACATGACGAACGCGAATGTGCTTTGTTGCGGATCGCGCATCATGTCGATGATCCGCGTGAAGCGTGCTTTGGCTACATCGTCCATGGCGGAAGCGCCCGCCGCCTGACCTGACTGTTCCGAGAACACCTTGATGTCAAGTTGTGCGCTCCAATCGAGCGGTAGCTCTAACAGGCGAAGCGTGTGTCCGGTCGGCGCGGTATCGAACACCACCGCCTGCCAATCGTTCGCCGTCGCGTATTCGATGAAGCGATCAAACGCGGCCATCTCTTCGGTGCAGGGGGAATTCAATTCTTCTTTCATCACCTCAATGGCCTGCGGTGCGCGTCCGCGTTCCCGTGCATCATTCAGGATGCGTTCGACGTAGGTCTTAGCCGTCGCTTTGGGGTCGATCTTGACCGCCCACAGGTTGGGCACCGTATCCACGGGCGCGATGTCATCACTCACCGGCACACCAAGTACATCGCCGAGATGGGCGGCGGGATCGGTCGTCAGGAGGAGCGTCTTATAGTCCTGCCGGGCCAGCCAGACCGCCGTCACGCAGGAAGCGACCGTCTTACCGACGCCGCCCTTGCCCGCGAAGAAGATCGTCCGCGTGTAATCGCCATGCGGCAGAATGCGCTCCATGACTTCCGGCAGACGCGCTCGCCATGAGAGATCGACGCCGACTTCCGATGAGCCGCGTCCGTTCAGCGCTACATCGACTGCCGCACCGTTGAACAGCACATCGCCCACCGCCCGTAGACGCGCCACGCCCTTGATTTCGCCATCCAGGAGGTACATGCGCTCTGTCGGGAGAGGCAATTCGTGTTCGATCTGGTCGAGATAGCGGCTTTGCATGGCGATGCGCCCGGCGAACAGCGGATTAGCCGCTTCCTCCGGCGGGACGATGCCGTTGACGATCAACTGGTGCGACTCGATGCCCAGCTTTTGCAATTCCGCGATGGCGCGGTGCGTCTCTTTGATCGATGTGGCTTCAGGATGCAATACGAAGATGAAGCGTGTTTGCGATGAGTCGCGCATCGTGGCGATAGCGCGTTCGTACTTGAATTTGGAATCTTGAATGGCGGCCACGGGACCGATACACGTCTGCCCGCTTCCCTGTGCCGCTTCATCAATCGATCGGCTCCATTCGACGGGTAGTTCGATCAAACGGAGCGTGTGTCCGGTCGGGGCGGTATCGAAGATGACGATATCAAAGCGCCCGTTAGCGTCTTCTGGCTTATCGAGGAAGTCGGTGAAGCGATCAAAGGCGGCGATTTCCACCGTGCAGGGGCCGCTCATCTGCTCGTCCATGACGGCGACCATCGCCTCCGGGAAGACTTCACGGATGGGGCCGAGTGCGCGCTCTTTGTATTCGTCGGTGGCGGCGTCGGCATCGATCTCCATCGCCCACAGATTCGGCACAGAATCGATGGCGGTGATGTGGTGGCCGATATTCTGCTCAAACACATCGGATAAGTTAGACGCCGGATCAGTGGTGACGATTAAAGTACGGCGGCCTGCATCGGCGTGACGGACGGCGGTCGTACATGCCATCGACGTTTTGCCGACGCCGCCCTTGCCGGAGAAGAAGAGAAACTCGGTCATGAGGCTTCGCTTTCGTTTAAGGCAATCTGGATTTCGGATAGAGTCGGATAGGCGCTCGTTTTGATGACCCGTCCACCGACGACGGTGATCGGTAGTGCGTCCATCTGTTGCTCACGGACGAGACGCATCACGTCGGGATTATTCATGAAGGCTTGCGGTGATCCGCTCATCTGATAACGCTCGACGCTGATGCCGTTATTCTTCAACACGAGGATCATCTCGTTGACATCGAGCAGGGTTTGATCGAGAGACGGGCCGCACAGTCCGGTGGGACAACACATTGGCGGATCGAATAGCTCGACCTGCGCTTTCGTCATATTCTTTGAGGGCATATCAAACAGTGTGATAGCATCGCTCATCCTGGTTCACCTTTCATAGATAGTCATCTATATAATACCGTAAAAAAAAGAGCTTAACACCCGTTTTCCATCATGGACAGCACCCCACGAAGAGCATTGAGCAATTCCACGTTCACTTTATGGCTTATCCAGACGCCCTGTGCCTCTGACGTGATGAAGCCCGCGTCGCGTAAGACCTTCAGGTGATGCGAGATCGTCGGTTGTGTAAGGTCAAAGTGGCGTTCGATGTCACATCCGCAGACGAGGCCATCTCCTTGACTGATGAGGTCGAGGATTTGTAGGCGCACCGGATGACTGATCGCTTTAAAAGTGAGCGCCATCTGACTGGCTTCATCGGTGTTCAGTCGAGGCCGGATGCTCGGATTACAGGCAGTACGGGTAGTCAGAATAGGTACATCCAGAATGTGCTTGTTCATGGCAGTATATCCTCTGTCCAATACGTGGTGATCGTACCACATATATAGATGGTTGTCAATATAGATGATTATCTATGTCATGGATTTTGCATACCCTTATTGTGCGCTGCCGCGGGCGACAAGACTATCTGACCCTCCCACCGCGTACCTCCTGTAATTTGGGATTGCTATAGCATAAGGCGCATCTGGTTCCACCACATCAACCCGACGCCCGAGTAATTGCTCAAGGTCTGCAATGAGACCTCCAGGAAAAAAGGGCGTGGTCTCTGTTCCGGCCTCAACAGAAGATCAAGATCGCTGTGAGCATCTGCTGTGCCATGAGCAAACGACCAGAAGACGCTGACGCTGCGGGTGCCATGACGAGCCGCAATCTGGAGAATTTCGTCGCGGTGTGCCAAAATCTCGGTGGGAAGTTATGCCATTATACCCCAGATTATTGATCGCCCGCCACCTGACCCGACCACTGGTGGCGCTCACCCAAGCGGCTCAACGTTTGGCGACGGGTGAGCGCCATGCACCACTCACCGTACCAGCCGAGAAAGAACTGGCGGATCTCGCCAGCGCGTTTAATATCATGGCCGCCAACCTGGATCGTCAGGAAGAGCTACGCCGACAGCTTGTGGCCGATATTGCCCACGAATTGCGCACACCGTTGAGTGTGTTACGTCTGGAAATCGAAGCACTGGAGGATGGGGTTGCGCAGCACACACCAGAAACACTTGGCTCGCTGCGCGAGGAAGTCACGCTGATCTCGCGCCTGATCGACGATCTGCGCCTACTTTCACTGGCCGATGCGGGGCAACTCTCACTGGCACCAGAAATGCTGGTGGTGCAGGATGTGCTGGCGCGGGTCGCCGCCCCACTGGTTCCCCATGCCCAGCAGTATGGGCTAGTGCTACGGATCGTAGATTGTAGTGCCAGCAATGGAAGTCCGCCACTTGCGGTGTACGCTGACCCACAACGCCTGGCGCAGATACTACACAACTTGCTCGAAAATGCCATGCGTTACACTCCTTCCGGGGGCACAATTACCCTGCGCACAGCAGCTATGCCCAACCAGCATATCCTATTTGAAGTGGCCGACACCGGTTCAGGTATTGCCACAGATGATGTACCGCATATTTTTGACCGCTTCTATCGCACCTCACGCGCCCGCGACCGTGAGAGTGGTGGTAGTGGGCTAGGACTGTCGATTGTGCTGCGCCTTGTGGAGGCACACGGTGGCACCATAACTGTCGATAGCGTGGTGGGCCAGGGTAGCGTGTTTCGCGTGCTACTACCGGCTGCACCAACAGTTTGAGTTATAGCAATCCTAATTCCAATTGCAAACGAGAGTCCAGGCTTGAGCCTGGATATTGCTCCGTCCAGGCTTGAGCCTGGACTCCCATTTTATACGACTCATACCAATTTGACTTTGCCCTTCCGCATCCGTTGGTTCTTCGTACGCTTGCTCATACGACAGCGAGACGTCCCCTGGAATGAGCTGTCGCGGGACGGAGAGGCGAAGCCACGCTGCACCAGAAAGGGAACATGGGCGGGGCCGCAGGCCCCCGCACCCCCACCGCAACGCAGTCTCGTTGGAGGACGCATGGCAAGCACATGCGGAAGGTTCATGTCGAAACGGTATCATACATATAGGATTGCTATACTCGGCTGCCGTCGATGACTACGATCCTGACAGGGATCTTCGATTTGATACGACTCATTCATATCATATAGGATTACTCTATGCCTTGCACGCGCTGAAGGCCAGAAGCGGTTTCACCGGGGCAGAGTATCTGGGCAAGCCTTACGACACTATGACGCATGACCGGTATTGTCTTCTGCTGCCAATAGCCAGCGCACCACAGCCGCCACCCGATCAAACAGAGCGAGCGCCGGCGCTTTGAGCAGACGCAACCCGGCGAGTATACCTATACCAAACAACACGCCCAGGAGCGAAACTCCTAACAAAAACAGCGTCGCCTGCGCCTCGTCGGGAGGGATCGGACGGGCGATCTCCAGGCCGAGCCAGGCCTGCAGCGCAAAGATGATCAACCCGATCAGCGCAATGACGGCCAGCAGCGCGGCAAAAAGAATGCCCAGGCTTAACGTGAGGAATGGCAGCATGGCGATTAATCCCAGCAAGAGCAACGCCAGGAAGAGCGCAATGCCCAGAAAACGCCGCAGATACCCGCGTACCGTGGGCGGGTTGGCAATGCCCGGATTCAGTGCGTCGCCAATGACACGAGCGAATGGTACCAATAGTGCAACCAGCAGGAACGCCAGCCAGAAGTTGTGGACAAGCGTAAAGATCAGGACGGTGGCAATGATAAAGCCAATGAGGACGGCAATCGTTGCGAATATGCGCAGAGCATCGTTGTCCATAAGCATCTTTCTGTTCAAGCGCGGCACCAGACTGGTCACTTTCACCCTGATGTCGCCACTCCGCGACGCATCCAGGGCATGCCATGGTGTGGACAATTATACTATTCTGCTTTTGTGTTGGCACGTTCTTACGTTGGCACGTTCTCACGTTCTTACGTTGGCACGTTCTCACGTTGGCACGTTCTCACGTTGGCACGTTGGCACATTCCCACGTTGGCACGTTGGCACATTCCCACGTTGGCACATTCCCACGTTGCGGAGGCAATGACGGCATTGATCATCAATGCTATCGTTGGGTTGCACCGTGTGCGATGTCCTGCCAGGTTCCGCAGCGCCACACAACGCCCCCATTACCATACAACGCCAATGCCATGATCGTAGGGACACCTCGTGTGGGTTCCCGCAATGCCGCACAATGCCCGCCATTGTTCTGCATTGCGGCAATGCTGCGCAATGCCCGCGTTGCCCGCATTGCCCACCATGCAGAGCCATGCGATCATTGTTCCCATTGTCCCGCAACGCCTATCAGCGCCATCGTTGCCTCGTTGTTTTGCAATGGATGGCAATGTGGGCACCCACCAGAGGTGCCCCGACGATCGTTGTTTCGCAATGCGGGCATTGCTGGCATTGTGCCGCATTGCCGCAATGCCCGCATTGCCACACAATGCCCGCCATTGTTCTGCATTGCGCGCATTGCTCCACAACGCACTGTCATGGCAATCATTGCCATCGTTGCCCGACAATGCATGACGATGTGGGCACCCACGAGGGGTGCCCCGACGATCCTTCCCTAGCCATAGCAGGCGCTGTTGCGCAGACCCAACGGGGCAACCCGTCACAACGTTGTGTCTGGCGCACCGGCAAACAGGTCGGCTACAGATACGGTAAGCGTTGGGAGACAGTCAAAGGTGACGTGCTGCGGCTCATCGGCGACCAGTGGCCCATCATAACGCCCAGGTGCCGCGAGCCGGTAGCGGCTCATGCTGCGGCGCTGAGAATCGACGATGGCGTATTCCGGCACGCCTGCCGCCGCATACGCTGCCAGTTTCACCCGTTCGTCGTAGGCACGATTGCCGGGTGAGAGGACTTCAATAATCAGGTCTGGGACACCACGGATGCGCCCATCGCGGATGATCGTCGCGTTTGCCTTCAGAACCACCACAAAATCGGGCTGCACCGGATCACAGCCGGGCATAATCACGCCGATGGGTGCTGTGAAGGCGTATATCACCCCTTGATCCTCGCCCGGTATACCAATGTAGCGCATCAAGCGCGCAATAATCCACTGGTGAAACGTACTCGGCGCAGTCGTCATAAACAGGGTTCCGTTCAGGATCTCATAGCGATTGCCATCGTCAGGCAGGGCTTCCCAATCGGTGTAGCTCCAGTGGCCCTGAGGCGGCCCGACAACCGCCGGTGCATCGGTTGGAATAATCAACGTCGTCATCGCTTGCTCCACTTTTGTTTCTTGCTCATCATACCGCGATTCTGATGTGGTATGGCCTGGCGCAGATGCCGGATTTTGTATAGGGGTGATGCTCACCGCGTCGCGGCATGCCACGCAACGCCACGTTCGTATTGTACCGCATTGGGTAGTGGTTCATCATAGTATGTGTGATGTTATGATCGTATCTCCGGACGTGGCGCTGCCCCTACCTGCCTGCCTAAAGATCGCCCCGTTATGATCGTATCTCCGGACGTGGCGCTTTGACAAGTTCGTCAAAATCTGGTATATTTCTTGACCACGAGATCAACGATATGAACTTGAATGACATTCCCGATCTGACAATCCAATAGAGTAATGCAGTTGCCTAACTGCTCCTGATACAAAGACATGGTTGACCTCGACTGATGGAAGGATCGTTATCTCAAGCATGCGAGAACTATGCATCATCCGCCAATATCAGTCTTTCATTCCATACTCTTGTGCGGCTGATCCAGTGGCTTGGGAGACGATACGTAAGGATACGAATTATAAGTTATGGTGGATAATCGAAAAATATCATTAACTCTCTCGGTCGATGTTTTACTATTGGGTGACATTTTGTTGTTCACCTCTTTACTACTGGCCAGTTGGAAATATGTTTATGGCCTGGATCAACTTCTGGATATTGGCCTTTATGATGAAAGTAACTATCTTTCTGAAGGCGTACGCCTTTGGCAAAAAGGATTACCAAGCGCACAGTTTGCTCCTTTATACGCGATATGGTACTGGCTCCTCTCTATAATACAACCTGATCGGATTGCGCTTTACTACTTGAATTATAGTTTGATGGTAGTCCTTCTTCCATTAGCACTATATGTGATTTTACGTCGATACTTAGTAAATCCATTTTGGGCTGTTACATTCTCTTTCTTGTTTCTGGTCTCATCTGGAAATTTTGCAACCTGGCCTAAGGTAAGTCATTTTGCTCTTCTGATTGTGCTTAGTACAATAATTGGCGCAACGTTCTTTCAGAGAACAGGTACTCGTTTAAGTTTGTTTACCGTTGGTGCTTTACTCTGCTCATATGTACGTCCTGAGTTCTTTCTTACTTTCGTCATTCTGCTGGTTGGCAGCATTGGATACATCCTGTTCAATTTCAAAAAGGAACGATTTACAGGTATTCTCGTAATCTTTATCCTGTTGCTTGTATCAGGTGGCTTTACCACGTGGTGGGGTTGGCCTATTGGGTCAGGAAATAGGAGTTTTATTGCTTTTGGACAGCATTTTTCTTTGAACTGGGTTGACTGGACTAAGAGTAATTTATCACCTTGGACAGACTGGCAATCAATTATATCCCTTAACTTTAATGATAGCCAGAACATGTTTGCCGCATTTCGCAATAATCCAATAATGTTTACTAAACACATTATCACTAACATTCGACGTCTGCCAATGTTATTTGTAAATACATTTTTCTTGCATGCAACTATACTGTTTCCACCATCCCTTCAAGAACATGAGAAACATTTGCTCTTATTGATCTTCTTTATTTGTATTATATATATGCGAGAAAAATGGATATCCTGGTTTAATGGTGGCTACCAAAGATATAAACCTGAATTGTTTATCTTTGCTTCTTTTATCTTTTCACCACTGATATCTTCTATCGTTATATTTCCGCGTCAGCATTATGTTATTATCTGGGGCTTGCTTATAACGTTGCTGCTTGCTATTATAGTCTTTGATAAAGGCCTAATTTGGTCGGGTTTTACTATTACGAAGTTTTTTATGGCCAGCCTATTGATAGTCGCAATGACACCACCATCTTCCTTTCTCATAACATCTAACTCTCAACCCAATAAGAATACTATCAGGTTTATTGAATCCTTGAATATTAAACATAAAGTATATCTATTGGAAGCTGAAGGTGGATATTCTATTTATCTTGGGGATAATTTTAGCCGAGTTTCTGAGTATAGTAAAAACCAAGGTTTCGATGATTTTCATAAAGCAAAAAATATTAATATGATCGTATTGTCGAAAGGACTGCGAAATGACTCACGCTTCCGTTCTGATAAAGAGTGGGCAGACTTCTTAGATAACCACACTGAAAGAGGGTACGTTCTATTGGAAATACCGCGTACCGACCGAACGTTACTCGTAGCTCAGTATTTGTTGAAGCCATAGTATATTATATAGGGTATCATATTGATATCGAGTTGCTTACGACGTGTTCACCCTCAGAGGGTAGTTGGATGATGCCTGATTTACGTTATCAAGACGACTTGAAAGCTGGGCGCTTGCAGTAAATCACATGCTAACCTGTTTGGGCATCAGAATGCGGTTAGCGTGAGTGTTATTCAATTACCCCCTTACAAGGTTATGGAATGAATTACTGACATTGGTAGTTCATTCCATAGTAAGGAATCCTTCCATGATCACACAGCCAGTATCGGTTATCACCACCGTCTAGTCACTGGTCAGGTGCCGAACCAGACCGTTGACCAACCCTGCCATTGCGCCCATGTGGGTGTGTCCGATCCATCGAGGACGATACGCTGAACATGGCCTGCATCAACTGGACAGAACCGAGCCGAGCCAGATCAATGACCAGGCTATCATGGCAGATTCCGTTCGTTCAAGCATCCAATCCCTCGACAAACGTTCGGATATCTTGATTGAACCGTGTAGCATCCTCCCAGAAGGGGGCATGGCCTACCTGGGGATACCAGCGTGTCTGTGCATGAGGAATCATGCGGTGATGTTCATGTGTTGCCGCCGGTAACACAATGGCATCATGTTCTCCATGAATCAGGAGAGTCGGTAGTGTAAGAGACGGCAACAGATCATCATTTGTCAGCGTACGGGCAAACAGATGCGCCCGTACCGATGGTGGTACGACACTGTTATAGCCGAGCCACAGATACAGATCCTGGGGTGCCGGCTCCCCAGCGACCATCAGTCGTAGAAAGCGTTGGAGTGCTGTGGTACTCTGCCGTACATCATGGGCAAACAACCCATCAAAGAGTGCCACAAAGTCAGCACCCAGCAGCGATAGGACGGGGGCACCAAGTTTGGAAACCGCGCCAACAAACACGATGCCACGTAACGATGCCTGGCCGTAGAAGCGGAGATAGTCACAGATCATAACCCCACCATACGACCAACCAATCAACACGGGGCGATCCAGACCCAGCGTCGTGATAATAGCCTGGATATCCTCAGCCCACAGCCGTGAGTCCGTGTAGGCTTGTTGCTCTTCCGGTTTCGCCGAACGTCCATGCCCACGGCAATCAGGGGCGATAAGGCGATAGCGTTGCTCCAGTTCTGGGGTACGCTGCCGTAACCAGCATAGACCTGATTGAGAAAACCCATGTAAGAAAATTAGCGGTACACCAGCGGAATTACCTGTCTCCTCAACCACCAGGTGTACGCCTTCACCACCAACAATCGTATGTACAGCCATCGTTTACTTATCCTCTCTACGTTATACCCTCATAGAATGAGCAATGTCACCTTTTCGCTTTGCCTACATAGGAAACAGAACTTGGAAAGCGTTCCAGCGTTCCAGCGTTCCAGCGTTCCAGCGCTCAGGCGCTTCTTAGCTCAGGCGCTTATTATAGGCCTATATTATGGTTTGCGCTGCCTCGTTGTCTGCCAATGGATAGCGCTGCAAGCATCTACCAGGGATGCCTTTTCAAGTGTTTCTTGCGCAAAAGATCGATTTTACCTCATCACAACCTGTCAGGGGTACTCTTACGATCTTTGTTCCGCAGTACCCGCAATGACCACAAAGCGTCCCCACATTGCCATACAAAGCATACAAAACTAATCTCATGATCTGATCGTCGGAGTACTTCTTGTGAGTGCCCGTAGCCCATAGCAACGCAGGCCGATGCGTACAACGCTTGCTTCCCCCGCGTTGCCGTACCATAACCATCCGGTCGTTAGGCCACTGCATCCTGCGACCGCTTGCCCGCTTTCTGCTCAGACCGCTACCAGCGGATCGGGCAACGTCGCCCAGCCATCCGGGCCGAGTGCTAGCTCTGCATCGGTGAGCAAACACGCATCTAAAGTGCGCTGGATCTGTGCCTGATCCATTTTCACTCCGATAAACACCAGCTCCTGGCGGCGATCACCATAGGGCGGACGCCAGTACTGTCGCCGGTACTCCCCAAATTCGGGCGTTGCCGGCCATTGATCGGACGGCACCGAGGCCCACCAGCGCCCGGCCAGATTCAGCCGACACATACGCCCGGCTTTGGAGAAGCCCACCACATCGTCCATACGCGACGCCAGCCAGGCAAAGCCCTTGGCCCGCAACACCTGCACAATCACCGAGCTATGCGTAAACTCGGCAAACCGTTGCGGATGAAAGGGCCGCTGCGCTCGATAGACAAAGCTGCTAATACCATACTCCTCGGTCTCCGGTACATGCTCGCCGCGCAACTCCTTGACCCACCCCGGTGCTTGCGCTGCCTGCTGGAAATCGAAGCGGCCTGTGTTCAGGATCTGGTCGAGCGCTACCACGCCATGCTCGGCGCGAATGAGCTGCGCTGTGGGATTCAGATGGCGCAGTATGTCCTCTAGCCGCCCCAGGTCATAGGGTGAAACCAGGTCAATTTTGTTGATGATTATCACATTCGCAAACTCTACCTGGTCGGTCAACAGATCCACAATCGTGCGGCTATCGGTCTCGTTCATCTGCATGCCACGATCGTACAGTCGTTCGGACGAGATGTAGTCGTGCAAGAAGTTAGCGGCATCAACCACGGTGACCATAGTGTCGAGCCGGGCCACATCAGCCAGGCTTTGCCCGTCATCGAGCGGAAAGGTAAAGGTCGCGGCCACCGGCATCGGCTCCGAAATGCCGGTGGACTCGATCAGCAAATACTCAAACCGCCCCTCACGCGCCAGTTTCGCCACCTCGGCCAGCAGATCTTCGCGCAGCGTGCAGCAGATGCAGCCATTGGTCATCTCGACCAGTTGCTCATCGACACGACTGAGTGCGGCATCACCACCCTGTACAAGCTGGGCGTCGATGTTGACCTCGCTCATATCGTTCACAATCACCGCCACGCGCATACCGGCGCGGTTGCGTAGCACGTGGTTGAGGACAGTTGTTTTGCCCGCGCCTAGAAAGCCAGACAGTACCGTCACGGGTAATTTTGTTGCGGTCGTCATACTGAACTCCTGGTATCGGCATATACCTCATCATCGGCTGCGACATCATCGGCGTCGTCGTCACTGTCCGCCAGCGTCCAGGGCGTAAAGGGATCATCCAGAGCGACCCACATGTCCGGCCCGGCGTCCATTTCCGCCTCGGTCAGCAAGCAGGCATCCAGCTTTGCCGTCAAATCAGAACGATCCATCTCAATACCAATGAACACGATCTCCTGTCGCCGATCGCCCCAGGGTTCCTGCCAGATGGTTGCGATTTCCTGCTGAAACTCTGGATCGGTGGGCCACTCATCCTGCGGCACGGCTGCCCACCAGACACCACCGGGTTGCACCTGACACGCCCCCCCTGCCTGTGACCAGATGCCGATATGGTCCAGACGCGAGGCCAGCCAGAAGAAGCCTTTCGAACGCAGCACACCTGCCCAGTTGCCGCTGATAAAGTCCCAGAAGCGCTGCGGGTGCAGAGGCCGCCGCGCCCGATAGACAAAGCTGCTGATGCCATACTCTTCGGTTTCGGGGATGTGCTGCCCATTCAGCTCCTTGAGCCAGCCGGGAGCCTGGCTGGCTTTGTCAAAGTCAAACCGGCCGGTGTTCAAGATGGCTGTCAGTGGCACCTGCCCATGCGTTGTGCGCAGGATCTGTGCCTCCGGGTTGAGATGGCGCAGAATGCCCTCCAGTCGCGCCGCGTCGTCGGCGGAAACCAGATCGATCTTGTTCACAATCAGCACATTGCTAAACTCGATCTGCTCGACCAGCAGATCTACGACGGTGCGATCATCATCGTCGCTCATGCCCAGGCCACGGTCACGCAATTCATCAATCGACTGGTAGTCGCGTAAGAAGTTAAAGGCATCGACCACCGTCACCATCGTGTCCAGCCGGGCAACGTCGGCCAGACTGCGCCCGGTCTCGTCGGCGAAGGTGAACGTGGCCGCGATGGGCAGCGGTTCGGCGATACCGGTGGCCTCAACCAGCAGGTAATCGAAGCGCCCGGCGCGCGCCAGGCGTGAGATTTCCACCAGCAGATCTTCGCGCAGGGTGCAACAGATGCAGCCGTTGGTCATCTCGATCAGCTTCTCATCAACCCGATTGAGCGCGGCCTCGCCGCCGCGCACCAGTTGCGCGTCGATATTCACCTCGCTCATATCATTGACAATCACCGCCACGCGCATGCCAGCGCGGTTGTGCAAAATAGTGTTTAGCACGGTGGTCTTGCCCGCACCCAGAAAGCCGGATAGCACGGTGACAGGTAGTTTACGCATACAGCGGGTTCCTTCCAGATATTTTTAGTCTTACAGGTAAGGTCGGAGCATCGTTCTGTGTCTTGCTGCCCTCTGCCTCCCTCTTTGTTCGTCTGCGGTACGAACAGCTCGTTATTAAAAATGATACTATGTATCATCTAGAACGTCAAACTGGAATGGCTGTGCCTATGCTATAATTCATAAGAAGTACGTGGTCGCTTGAAGCAGACGTTCCTTCGACTACGCTCAGAGCTTGCCCTGAGCGCAGTCGAACGGGACAAGCTTTTTCACCGGCGGTAGCGTGGTATTTTTCAGCGTTGGAAGTGTGCGAAGGTTGGAACTTTGTCTGACCTGCGGCAGTGGATGCTTGATGGTCATACGCTGGAACGTTCTAACGTTTCAACGCTTCCGCAAACTATTTTCGCCCAGCGCGATGCTCAGTGTAAACCACGCGCCGACAACGTTCTAACGTTTCAACGCTTCCGCAAACTATTTTCGCCTTCGGCAGAGTGATACTTTTGTTGTTTCCCCTTCCGGATTTTCGTCGTAGGCGAAAATTTTCGAGGAAAGAGCGTTTCTTCCACACTGCCACAAGCAAACAAGACGTTGTATTGGGGGTAACCGTTCAGGTGGGTTGGTTTGGAGGAGCAGTGCTGCTCCAGGAGGTTCCCGGGGTTGCGCGGGGGCCGCAGGCCGCCGCAACCCCCGCTGGCGAACGTTCCCCTAAACGGTTACTATTGGGGTGACCACATAACTCGTTTCATTGACTAACCATCCCAGGTGATTTACTCATGTGTACAGCGGTAGTGAGGAGCAGACTATGAACCAACCTATGATCGACTATGAGCAAGATTTTTATGCCTGGCTGATGCACAATGCACGACTCATTCGTGAAGGGCAGTTTGCCGAAGTCGATAGCGAACATGTAGCCGAGGAACTCGAGAGTATGGGTCGTAGCGAAAAACGTGAACTGGTCAGCCGCTTAACTGTTTTGCTCACCCATCTGCTAAAGTGGTGCTATCAACCAGATCGTCGTTCGCGTAGCTGGCAATATACCATTGAAGAGCAGCGGCAAAAAGTATGCGAAGTACTCGAAGATAGCCCCAGTTTGCGCCACGAAATAGACACGACCGTGTCCCGGGCTTATGATCGCGCACTCCTACGTGCTTGCCAGGAACCACACCTGGATAAAACGACCTTTCCTGCTTTGTGTCCCTACACGATTGATCAGATTCTGGATGTGCTGTTTTATCCTGAGATGTGAACATGCAGGGAACCGGGTACATTTGGGAATATGTGTTCTGGCAATCGGCTACAATATGATCGTATAGCAATCCTCCATCAGTCAGTTGTGATACCGTCTCGACGTGAACCTTCCGCATGTGCGTATCATGCACGAGACATCGCGGTAACACTGACACCACCACATGGAACCTTCCGCATGTGCGTGTCATGCACACCCGTTCTGTGGTTGTTCCCCCACCGCAGGGGGTTTTCAGGTGTAAATTTTTTCGGGTAGTAATCGGCCCCGTGCCAATCCTGCGGCGTCTGGATACATCCGTAGGGGCGCACAGCCGTGCGCCCCTACATGCCGCAGCACAACGCGGTTGAGACAAAAAACCTGCACTTGCGAGCCTGCAAGGGGAGGGTTAGGGGTTCACAAGTGCAGGTTTTTTTAATTATATCGTGTTGCGATGAGGCAAAACGTCTCTGCCATTCCCCCTGGCCCTCCGCTGGGGGGGGCGTCCTGATGCTGCAAAACCGAGCGTTGTGCAAAAAAACTACATGTGAGAGGGATTAGGAGGCCGCCTTCGGTAGAGCGATACTTTTCTATTTTGGGTTCCCTCTTTTCACCGAAGGCGAAAAAGGGGAACCATACGCGAGACCCGTCTCCGCAGCCGCAGACGAAACGCGGCGGCGGATGCCCCACGTCCGTCCGGACATGCGGAAAGATAAGACGAACGAAAAGAGGTGGAAGGGCGAAGTCAAGTTGGTATTAGATGCTGGCAGAACCAGTCCCGCGCCAGTCGCGCCACCTCCTCCAGCGCACCCGGTTCCTCGAACAGGTGCGTCGCGCCAGGAACGATCACCAGTTGCTGCCTGGTCTGCATCTGCCGCAGCGCCTCCTGGTTCAGCGTTAACACATGGGTATCATTACCACCCACGATCAGCAGTGTCGGTGCCTGGACACGAGGCAGCACCGGTTGCGCCAGGTCGGGCCGCCCGCCGCGCCCAACCACGGCGCGCACGACCTGTGGGCGTTCAGCCGCCGCCATCAGCGCTGCGGCTGCACCGGTGCTGGCACCGAAGTAACCCACATGTAAAGCGTTCGTATCGCTAAAATGACCTAGCCAATCCGTTGCACCGACTAACCGCCGCGTGAGCAACCCGATGTCGAAGCGCAAGTGGCGCGTCCGCTCGTCCAGCGCCGCTTCATCGGGTGTGAGCAGATCCAGAAGTAGCGTGGCTAATCCGCCTGCTCGCAACACCTGCGCTACATACCGATTGCGCGGGCTGTGGCGGCTACTACCACTTCCGTGGGCAAACAGAACGATGCCTGTAGCCGTGGCGGGTATACTCAACGTTCCTTCCAGCACAATCGGCGTAATAGTAACCCGCACCAGTTGCTCATCACCGTCAGGATGCCAAATACGTTCCATAGAAAGCCTTCCTTGTCTACCCCAGATGCAGGATCGCCAGCGAGTCCTGTATATCAACCACACTCCCCAGTTCCGCTGAACGCTGTCGCATACGTTCGTGCAAGAAACGTGCCGCTTCTTCATTCGCCTGTTGCACGCGTAAATCCTGTATCATGACCGGATAGAGACGTATCTGACATACACGCCGCTGTTGTACCTCGACCACGAATAAAAAGGAACGGTCATTCCGTTCCACAGCATCGATCATATAATCATCGACAAAATCACCAGTGGCATACAAGATAGGCTTTCCCTGGTAGACTTCAATGCCCTGGGGTGTATGGTTGGAATGTCCCCAGTACAGATCGGCCCCCATGTCGATCAACTGGTGGGCCAGCGCCCGCATAGCCGGTGAGGGCTTGCCCCAGTTGGGGCCAACATGCGCACTCACAATCAAAAACGTGGACTGTTCGCGGGTGGCGCTGATCAGTTGTTGGAGCCGTGAGCGATGCGGTTCGCGCAGCCCCTGCTGATTGTAGGCCACATAATGTAATCCCGGTCGATCCGCCATCGCTGCCCACAGACGCATATCATCCGTCAGTGCAATCACCGCCATGCGCCCATCCGGTGTCTCCAGCCAGGCCGGTGCCTGGGCGGTGTGCAAATTATGGCCTGCGCCAGCATGCTGGATGTGTGCCTGATCCAGGCGCTGCAGGCAATCCAGCAGCGCCTCTGCTCCATAATCCAGGCTGTGATTATTTGCCAGGGTGACACAATCAATCTGTGCTACCGTCAAAAAATCGATCGCCCGCGGGTGGGTGCGAAAGTGAAACGCTTTGGTCAGAGGCTGCCAGCGCGTACCCCGGTCACTAATCACACATTCCAGGTTTGCCAGGCGCACATTGGCCGCATGCAACAGGGGCAACACATCACCCCACAGACTTGTGGGCGGCAGGCGGTCATCCTGAATGACATACTGGTCAACCAGCCGCCCTAGCATCACATCACCTGTCAGTGCAATATCCATGGCATTCTCGTCTTCGTGAACAGCCCTGCATCATATCTGGTGACAGATCTGTTTGGTAGTGTAGTAGGAGAGGGTAAAATTGACGAGAAATCAAAGACGGATATTGATGCAGCGCCGGAGCTTATTAACTCTACTATAGCAATCTTATTCCAATTGTCAACTGGCGTCCCGACTTGAGCCGGGATGGAGCGCTCCCCAGGCTGAAGCGGGGACTCCGATTCTTCACGACTCCTGTAGGATTGCTATACTTATAGTATACCGCAACGACGGTACTGTAAGAGACGAATGCATCCCTGGCAGAGAAGGGTTCTTTACTGCTTTTTGGGTAGAGCAAACGTGATGGTGAAGGTTGTAGCCTGATAAGCATCGAGACCAGCGTGATGGGTTCAATCTCGCTGGATCCGACCCTGACCTTCCTGCTGCAAGACTGCCCGTACATGATCCAGCCACTGTTTCGGGGCATGATTGCTCTTGTGTACCAGCCCCTTTACACAGGATTGTAGATAGGCCTGCTCATCGGCGGTCAGGTCTTTAGCGGTCAGCACAATCACCGGGATGGAGCAGGTTTCCACCTGGGCATGCAGTGCTTCCAGTACCGCAAACCCATCCATTTCGGGCATGATCAAGTCCAGCAGCACCAGGTCGGGACGTTGCAGGGTAATGGCAGCCAACCCTGCCGACCCACTGGTCGCCGTCAGCACCTGATAGCTGTGCAATTCTTGCAGATGATACTGCAAAATATCCAGCACATACGGGTCATCATCGATCGCCAGAATCACCGCCTCTGGGGACACCAGCTCTGCTACCGTGTCGCGCAATTGCTTTGGGTTCACTGGCTTGATCAGATACCCATTAGCACCCAGCGCCAGACCGCGCTGCTGCTCATCCAGCACGGTATACAAGATGACCGGGATGGAGCCTAGTTCAGGGTCGGCTTTCAAATCGGCGAGGATATGCCAACCACTGATTTCAGGCATAATCAGATCAAGCAGAATGGCAACCGGGTGAAGCTGCCGCGCTGTATCCAACGCTATGCGACTCGCGGTAACACCATACACGGCATAACCATCCTGCGCCAGATAGGAACGCACAATATCAATCGCTGCCGGATCATCATCAACCACCAGCAGCGGCTGGCCTTGCTCGGTACCAGGCAGCGGCTGGCTCACCACCGCTTCTGGAGAGGGTAGCGTCGGCAGCGGCAGGCTGAAGAAAAAGGTCGATCCAACGCCCACCGTACTCTCCACCCAGATCCGCCCGCCGTGCATTTCGACCAGGCGCTTGCAAATGGACAACCCCAACCCGGTGCCCTGATAGCTGCGGTCGCTCCCTTCATCGGCCTGGCGAAACTCTTCAAAGATCGTTGCCAGCTTGTCGGACGGAATGCCAATGCCCGTGTCCGTGACACTGGTGATCAGCATGGCACCCTCTTGCCAGACACGCACAGTGATCTGGCCCTGATCGGTAAATTTGGCGGCATTCGACAGCAGGTTGAGCAACACCTGCCGGATGCGCATTTTATCTGCATTGACAGCAGGCAATGCGTGTGCGAGATCGTGGTGCAGTTCAATCGGCTTATCTTTCGTCAGCCCGATAGCGGTCGAGAGGGTACTCTGGACAAGTTCGTCCAATGCGATCTGTTCCCAATACAGATCCATGCGCCCGGCTTCGATTTTTGCCAGATCCAGAATATCGTTGATCAGGCCCAGCAAATGCTCACCACTCGCATACACGCGATCCAGATATTCTACCTGCGCCTCGGTCACCGGGCCACGCACCCCACTCTTGAGGATATAGGCAAAGTTAATAATCGCGTTGAGCGGTGTGCGTAATTCGTGCGACATGTTGGCGATAAAGCGGGTTTTCAGCGCGTTGGCCTCCTCTGCCGTAATACGCGCCTCACGTGCGGCGGTCAACGCATATTCAAGCTGCCTGGTGCGCTCGGTAATACGTTGTTCCAGCGTAGCATACAACGTACTCAGACGCTGGATCATGCTGTTAAATGCCAGGCCAAGCTGCCCCACCTCATCCACACTCTCCACCGTTACCCGCTGGTCATAGTGACCTTCATCAATCTGGTTGGCCGCAGTCCATAAGCGGCGCAACGGGTTGACCACATTGGATTGAATCGCGGCATAGATCAACACCATGGCGGCCAGACCCATAATGATAAACAGTTGCGTCAGATTTTGCACCGTCTGCTGCTGAAACCCCGTAATGTCAGCCAGCCCCACAAATAGCCCGATACTGGCTACCGTTACCCCGTCGATGATCAGCGGAGCCTGCCCGGCGATATGGGGTTCGTCGTGCAAGATCGTGATCGTGCTGGCTGTCCAGTGCTGCCCGGCGGCTACCTGCTCCAGCGCCGCCGCATCGAGCAGCACCTGTTGCGCGATCAGTCCTGCATGCATGGGGTTATGGGTATGCGTTGCGCCGGACGGCAGATGCTCGAACTGCTCGTGGCCAGGCATGTCTGCACCGTGATCATCATGCGCCAGGATGGTGTCTATGCTGGTTTCCGAGAGGACAGAGGTGATAATCTCGCCATTGTGGATCAGATAGAGTCCGACATGGGGAAAAGCCAGATTGATGTCTTTCAGCAAACTGTCGTCCAGGGACACACTATTGAGCAGTGCGCCGACGACCATCCTGGTTCGTGGCTCACGAATTGGCGTAACCGCCACCAGGTATAATGCACGACTCTCAGTCTGCTCCAGCACCGTCAGGCGCTCGTTACCCTGGAGAGCTGCACTGAACAATTCCTGTTCGGCATCAAAGAAACCTACCATAGCCCTATCTTTGGTGTGGTTCGATACTACCCGCCCTGATCGATCCATCACATGCATGCTATGAAAGTGGTTGGTGACATTCACCGATCGCAAGAATGACACAACATTCAGTGTATCATCGGCAGCCACGGCCGTACCCAGCGTAGGAACACTGGCAATCAGTCGCGTATCCTGCATTAATGAGTGACTGATCTCCTGAAACCGGGCGGTCGTGGCCAGAGTGGCGATGCTAATACGCTGCTGGCCCACACGCAGGATCAACTGGTTGACCCTGCTATTAATCAGCAGAATGATTGCTATCAGCAGGACGACCAGCACCAGCGTAATCGCCAGATTTGCCTTGAAGCCCAGACTCAAGCGATTGAGCAACGGATAGTGTTGTTGTACAGGCGGATCGGTTGTTTCACCTGGTGGGCCTGGCAGAATCATTATGATCTCTCTTACCTATCATTTCATTCCAGGACGTTGTCGTGGTCGGGTGCCAGGCGTATGTGCTGACAGAGCGCCTGTTGCACCTGGGCGAGCATCTGGGGCGGGGTCAGACCCTCCTTGTGTACCAGATGTCGCATGTGATCTTGCACCGAGGCAAATTCCTCCGGGAGCATGTCCTGGCTGTGTAGCACGATCACCGGAATCGTTCGCAGCGTCGCATCTAGCTCCAGGCGCTGGAGCAATATGAATCCTGCTCCATGCGGTAGGGCCAGATCGAGAATGATCAAATCCGGACGCTGAACCCGCATAGCTGCCAGCGCCGCTGGTTCATCACTGGTGATGCGCACCTCGTAGCCATTTTCGCCCAGGTAGCGAATGATCTCGTTGACCGCCGCCGGGTTGGCATCCACCACCAGAATGTGAGCCGTGTGATCGACCAGTTCCTGTACTGTGCGGCGTAATACCGCCGGTTCAATCGGCTTGAGCAGATACGCATCCGCTCCTAGCCTCAGACCCAGCGGCTTTTCATCGACAATCGTGTAGCAGATCACCGGGATGGTGCGCAACACTGGATCGCCTTTCAAAGCTGCCAACAACTCCCAACCATCTTTATAAGGCATCAGAATGTCAAGAATAATCACCGCTGGTGGTCGCCGCCGCACCGCAGCCAGTGCCGTCCGACTATCTGTTATTCCGGCTACGGCATAGCCCGCCTGCCGCAGATAGGTGCGCACAATCTCAATCGCTGCCGGGTCATCATCAATCACTAGAATATGTGGCCCACCAGGGTCAGGCACAATACCATCAAATGGAGCCGGGACTACGGCGGGTGTACCGGTTACCGGCAAGCTAAAGTAAAAGGTCGAACCAACACCCACCGTACTCTCTACCCAGATCTGCCCGCCGTGCAATTCGATCAGACGCTTGCAGATCGACAAGCCCAGCCCGGTGCCCTGGTAGGTACGGTCGCTCCCATCATCAACCTGGCGAAACTCCTCGAAAATGATTGTGAACTTGTCGGCTGGAATACCAACGCCAGTATCCTGGACACTGGTGATCAATTTAGTACCCTCCTGCCAGACACGCACGGTAATCTGACCCTGATCGGTAAATTTAGCAGCGTTCGACAACAGGTTGAGCAACACCTGCCGAATGCGCATTTTGTCGATCAGCACTGGCGGCAACTCGCTCGGCAGGTCGTGGTGCAGGGTAATCGGCTTATCGCGTGTCAACCCGACCGCACTGGACATAGCACTCCGTACCAGCGCATCCAGCGCCGCTTCTTCCCGGTACAATTCCATACGCCCGGCTTCGATCTTTGCCAGATCGAGAATATCGTTGATCATGCCCAGCAAATGCTCACCGCTGTTATACACCCGGTCGAGGTATTCCATCTGCCCGGCGGTAACTGGCCCGCGTAACCCGTTGCGAATAATGTAGGTAAAGTTAATAATCGCGTTGAGTGGTGTGCGTAATTCGTGAGACATGTTAGCGATAAATCGCGTCTTCATTTGATTCGCTTCTTCTGCTGCGGCCTGAGCCTGTTGTGCCACCAGCAATGCCTCGGTCAACTGCATTGTGCGTTCGGTGACTTGCTGTTCTAGGCCGTTGATCAGTTGTTCCAGGCGCTCGGTCATGGCATCAAATGCCAGCGCCAGTTGCCCAATCTCCGTGCGCGAACGAATCCGGGCACGTTGCCCATAATCACCATCCATAACCGCCAGTGCCACATCGGTCAAACGGCGTACCGGCAGCGCAATCCGCAGATGAATAGCGACGCCGATTGCCAGTGCCACCAGCGCCATCAACCCGGCGATCAATATGCTAATGTGTCGAATATACACCAGCGGCGCAAAGGCCTCGGCAGCTTCAATCTCGGCCAGCATACCACTCTCTAGCTCCGGTAGCCAGCGATAGACGCCAATCACCGCCTGTCCCTGATAGTTGGGATAAAAGGCCACGCCATCGACACCCGTAAGAACAGTGTCGATGCCATAGCTATGATATTGCGTCACAACATCATCAGGGGCAAAGCGACTCGGCGTAACAAAGGTGTGGTGCCGCCGACTGATCAGGTACGTCTCGCCAGTTGCGCCCAACCCCAGCCGGTTGGTCATAATCGAAGCCAGCGTGGTCAGGTTCAGGCGTCCCGCCAGGACTCCGATCACATTGCCAGACTGGTGCCGGATTGGTTGGGAGACAATGCCGGTATACCTATCCCGTTCCGGGTCGAAATAGGGCGGTTGCACATAGGCTTGCTCCAGGCTCGGTGCAAAATAGGGCTGTTCACGTACATTCTGGCCTATCTGTTGTTCAAGCGTCGAAAGCCGGATTTCACCATCAAGATTATACAGATACAGTTCCTCAAAACTCTGCTGCAGATTCTGCTGATCACGCAGAAAGTTGGTGAGAATAACACCGCGTGGCCCGGTGGGGCCATGCGCTATCAGAATATCTTGCATACGCCGATACTGATCGCGGTTGGTGAGCGTCAAATCTAGCGCGATCTGGCTATTCTCAAGCCAGCGCCGAATATCCCGGGTCTTGGCTTCCGCCAGTGCGGTCATGTGATTGACTGACTGCTGACGAACATGCTGCTCAAAGAGGTGAACCGCAATGCCGACAACCACAATTAACGGTAAAACAGCCAGCAGAACCGAGTAGGTGCCGAGGACAACCCCGATGCTGAGGCGCGGACGTGCCAGGCGGGATCGATGTTGAGCGCGCATAAGCACCTCCCTGGTGCAAAACGAGTCGGCATGCACACCGTCAGGACTATCACAGAGCTGCCAGGCAGTGATCTGCCGTGGATGCACGGCAAACACGCAGCATAGCAAACGACACTAGTATTTCCATGCTCTGGATCAGGAGCGATATTGCCGGCAACATCGCTCCCGTCTTCGCTCCAACGATCAGGCAACATTAGCGAGCCAGCAACTCGCCCGTTTGCGGATCGACACCAGTAGTGATCGTCCCTTGCGCCAACTGGCGCTCAATTTCGGCCAGTTGCTGATAGATCTCAGCGGGCACATCCGCTTGATGCGGCCCGGCAAAGCCGATGGCCCCTTCGCGTGCGCCCAGAAGATAGGTTCCACCTGGCGCAAAGTCTTGCTCTTCAATCAAGGCCGCCAGTATTTCGCGTATCCCAATATCAACCCGTTTCAAGGCACTGCTGATAATATATTCTGACCCGGGGATCTGACCGCCACCAAAGGTAGTCAGATATTCATCCTCATCCACACCGATCACTGCGACTCCGGCCTGGGCTGCCGCTCGAATACCCGCCGAGCCGGTAATACCTGCCGCTCCGAAAATAACATCGGCCCCCTGCTCAATAAAGGCCAGAGCCTGGGCCGCACCACCGTCACGGTCATCAAAACTATCCATATATATCCCCAGTGTCGTAACCTCCCGCCCACTCGTCTGTGCCGCCAGTGCTACACCCTGTTCAAAACCATGCCGAAACGCTTTGAGTGGTGGATAATCCGGGCCATAGATCCCGGCCACGATATTGGATGTGGTCACCAGACCAGCCAGGTAGCCAGCCAGAAAGCCCGATTGATCACTGCGAATTTGCAACGCCGTATAGTTGTTCGGGCCAGCCGGGAGTGGATACTCTACGCCCACAAAGAAAATGTTGGGATGCGCACTGACAAAGGATGTAATAGCTTCCGCGTCCGGGTTAAACCCTAGAACAATCACATCGGTGTCGAGGGCCACACATTGCTCCAGCGCCTGCAGATAATTGGCAACACCGGGTTCATTGGACACCATGAATGCGCTCTGGAGCTGATAATCAGTGACAGCAGCCTGTACCCCCTCTTGCAGCAGCCGATTATAGTTGCTTTCCATCCCATTGGACTTGATAACCAGGCAGACATGCTGGATGCCGATGGTAGCAGTCTCTGCTGGCACGGTTGCCTGTGCCAATACAGGTGCAACGGTCGCTGTTGGCGGCATCGGCGGTGGCGTTACCTCGGTGACGATCAGCACCGTCTCCGACGTTGAACTACAACTGGTTAATCCTATCCATAGCAGCAGCAAGCCGATCACGCCCGATGATATGCGTAGCCACGTCAGGTGTGGAAAGAGTCGATTGTGTACCAGTTGTCTATTGTTTCGCATGACATGCTTCATTTTCACTAGTCCACGATGACGGCAATCGCTCCAGGGTTTTGTCATTCTGAGCGCAGTGAAGAGTCTGGCCTTCTGATGGGATATGATCCTTCGCTTCGCTCAGGATGACATGCGCTCCGCTCAGGATGACATGCGCTCCGCTCAGGATGACATGCGCTCCGCTCAGGATGACATGCGCTCCGCTCAGGATGACATGCGCTCCGCTCAGGATGACATGCGCTCCGCTCAGGATGCCATTTGCTCTGGCTACGCCTCCGCTCAGGAGGGACGCGATA
>CALANA010000018.1 GCA_937925925.1 uncultured Chloroflexales bacterium
CTCCAACGCTCCAACGCTCCAACGCTCCCCCGCTCCAACGCTTGAACGCTTGAACGCTCCAACGCTCCAACGCTCCAACGCTTGAACGCTTCCCCGCTCCAACGCTCCAACGCTCCAACGCTCCAACGCTTGAACGCTTCCCCGCTCCAACGCTCCAACGCTTGAACGCTTCCCCGCTCCCCCGCTCCCCCGCTCCACCGCTCCAACGCTCCAACGCTCCAACGCTTGAACGCTTGAACGCTTGAACGCTTGAACGCTTGAACGCTTGAACGCTTGAACGCTGGAACGCTTCCCCGCTGCGACACTCCCACCACCACGTCCAGCGCCCCATCCCCGGTGATGTCGTGCAGGAGCAGCGTGTCCCACCGGCCCGGCGGCGAGCGCCACTCAAGCTGAAAGCCCCAGCCATGCCAGCGCCAGACCGAGACGGTCTCGGCCAGGTCGCCGGGAGCGTGGCCGCCCTCCAGTACCACCAGTTCCGCCCAGCCATCGCCGTTCACGTCGCCCACCGCCAGATCTTGCATCGGCAGCGGCGTGGCCGAACCGCCCCAGATGACGCGGTAGCGCCCGCCGCGCCAGCCCACGAGAAATGGGTGGGAACGGAGTATACCGTCGGCATCCGGCTTCCAGAGCAGCAGCAGCACCTCGACCCGCCCATCGCGGTTCGGGTCGCCGCTGACCATATGCTGGACATACCAGTCATCGGCCTCGTTCTGCCAGACGACGGGGGCCGCCTCGGTGTGACCGTCATGCACCGCAACCAGTCCGGCGTGATCGCGTGTCACCAGCAGCGGCTGCCCATCGCCGCGCAGGTCGGCGTGCAACTGTTGCGTCGCTGGTCGCTCTGGAACAGCAAAGTCCGGTGGCATAGCAACGGGATGCGCCAATTCGCCATCCCAGCGCCAGGCTTGCCAGCATGTGGTGTCGTGGCTGTCCTCACCCGTGACGGTGGGTGGGTTGGGGCGCACAGCCGTGCGCCCGTACTCGCTGGAACGGCGGGGTGTTGGGGTGCGCGGCTGTGCGCCTGTACCCGCACTGTCCGCGCCCAGCGCCCGTAGCGCCTGCTGCGCCCGCTCGCTATCCAGCGCCAGCGGGCGCGGCTGTCCGGCCACAATCGCAACTGGTGCGGCGGCCACCAGCGCCACGCCCTCGGCATCGAGCAGTACCCGCAGTACCGTGCCCGTGCTGGTCTCCACGCTGAAATCCTGGTCAAAGACAAAGTTACCCAGCGAATAGGCCACCACACTGCGCCGCCCGTCTCGCTCCAGCGCTGTCACCGGTTGCAACACGTGCGGGTGCGTGCCGATAATCAGGTCAGCTCCGGCCCGCGTCAGGTCGTGCGCCCAGCGTCGCTGGCGCGGCGTCGGCTGCGGCAGATATTCGTGTCCCCAATGCACCAGCACCAGCACCTGATCAGCATGGGCGCGGGCTTCCTGCACCGCCGTCAGTGCCGCCTCGTCCAGCCAGGCACGGCCCCAACCGTCCACGTTACAGGCAAAATCGCGGGCCGCGCCTCGGTTCTGGCTGCCGCAGTCGTGCGGGTCGGCAATGTCGTTGAAGGCCAGCAGCGCCAACCGCAAGCCGCCCATAGTGGTGATAACCGGTGTATAGGCCGCGGCCTGGCTGTCACCGACACCCAGCGGCACGATGTCATTCGCCACCAGCGTGGCAACCGTGTCTTGCAGACCAGGCGTGCCGACATCGAGCGCGTGATTATTGGCCAGCGCCAGTGCCGCAAATCCAGCCCGACGCAGCGCGGGGCCAGCGTCCGGCGGTGCAGGCATGCGGTAGGGGCCAGGGCGCAACGGCTCACGACGCTCGGTCAATGGACTTTCGAGGTTGCCAATCAGCAGATCGCCTGCTAGCAGCGGCGCTACCGCAGCGAAAAGATAGTCAAAGCCGTGTTCGGCGGCGACTTCGGCCACAAAGCGACCCGGCATGACATCGCCCACTGCTCGCACATCGAGCGCGGCCGTGCCGTCCCACTGCGGGCGGGTGTAGAGGACATGCCACTGCTCAGGATCCAGTACCACAGGCTGATCGGCTGTGGCGCTGTCTGCGAGGCCCGCGCATCCGACGAGGAAGAGCAGCAGTAAGGGCACGGCGCACCGTACCCTTACACCATGCACAACCCCGTGCATGCCTGAGAAGACCGTCTTCAATCCGCTACTGCCAGGGTGGCATTTCGGGTTGCAACTCAATGTTGATAATCTTCCAGGCATCGTCCATCCGCCGCATCGTGTAGGTGACCGTTGTTTCATAAGGGGGGCGTGTACCGGTCAGCACCGGCTCATTCACATCATAGGGCGAGCCGCGATACCGTTCGTCTGTCCAGCGTTCGCGGGTCGTCACTGTCGCGCTCTGTTCATCCTGGAAGTCAAACGTGAGAAACGTCAGGCTCAACCGCCGGGCACCGACAAACTGGTTTTCTGCCTTGAGTTGATCGATGTAGGCGCGTGTATCCGCCAGTTCTTGACCCGCCAGAAAGCGCTCAACATAACCGATGTCAGTAAACCACAACGCATTGGCCAGCTTGTTGTTGAACTCGGTGATTGTTTCAGCGAGTGGTTGCTCAACCCGCTGCTGCACGATAAAACTGCTCGTCCACTCCGCCAGCGGCGGCACGTTGCCGGCGGACAGCCGTTCCCGCCAGGCTGCATCCGTCAGGCGCTCACCGAGCGGTTGGACAAATTCATAGTGCGCATAGACGCCCCCTTTGGTCAACACCAGTTGCCCCTCAACTGGGGCCACGACATAGATCTCAAAGATGCGGCCCGTTCCGACCTGCAACACCGCCCCGGCCGGATCGGTCGCAATATCGGCCACAATCGCTGCCTCCTCGACATTGCTGGTCTCGCCATCAGACGCATCAAAGGTCAGGCTTTCTAATTGACGCCCATAGCCGCGAATAAACTCGTACTCTTCCTCGCTGAGCGGCTCGTTGCGCAGTTGCTTCTCGGCCATGGTCTGGAGGCGTTGGGCAATGTCAACCATCCCTTCCAGGGCAAAGCGATCCTGCTCGTTGAGCAACCCGCGACTGTCCAGCCCATCAATCGTCATCTGCGACAGGGCCGCGATACGGGCATAGAGTTGCGGCACCGGCTCGACATACCCTTTTGGCGGTATGGGCGGCGGTGGGCCACCCCCTGAACCTTCGGCATAGACCTGCTTGGCATACAGGATCGTGTCGCGCTTTAGCTCTGTCCACGAACCAAGCGCCGTCTGCAACTGCTTATCCTGCCAGGCCGCCGAGCGCATAAACTCAGGATACCCGGCGTCAACCGGCTCGAGCAGCGGGCGCAAGCTGTGTATCCAGGCCCAGTACAAGTTTTGCGTCCAGACCTCCTCGTCATAGCCGGCAAAGGTGGTGCGCAGTTCGTTCATGTTGCGCTGATAGTTGGTCATTTGCGTGTCACCGCTGGCCTCCAGATGCTGCAAAGCGCGTTCGGAGCCAAGCGCGGCGAAGAAGTCGAGCGACTTCGGCAGCATACGCTCCGGCACGTTGCGGGCAATTAACTGCCGAAAAACGAAGGCGTCTGGCACAAAGCGCTGGCCCATAAAGCGCAGGCCCTGCGTGGCCGCCTCAACGTCCGGCGTCTCCTGGCTGACGACCATGCCCAGAATCTCCGGCGGGCGCAGGTCGTTGATCGCCGCCTGGAAGCGGTCAAAGCGCTCCGCATTAAGCAGATCCTGCACACTGCTGACCGATCCATATGCCTGCTCCAGCGCGATGCCATACTCCTGCGGCGTCAGATCATCGCTCCGGCCCACAAAGAACACGGTCGGCTCATAGATGCCCGACCAGACAACCTCCGCCGGTTGGTCGTCAACGCGGGTCTGCTGGAAGGCCAGGGTGAGCAAGGCCGCCTGGCGTGTCTCGGTGACATCGGTGGCGCGGAAGGTCATGCGCCCGTGCCACATCATCGCCCGGAAATAGCGTTCGAGCGCGGCGCTCTGCGTGTAGTGACCACGAGGCACATACTGGCTCCAATCCTCGCCCTGCTCGTAGGCAGGGAAGATAGCGGAAGGGCCAATGCCGTCGTGGGCCGCAATGCGCGCCAGATCTGGATCAACCAGATCGCGCAACCCTTCCGGGACGGGCCAGTCCGGGTTGAGCAACTTGACCGCAACGGCGAAATAGGCCGCGTTGCGTCGGGCGGCCGGTGCCCAGGCGGTGCCTGCCAGCGCTTCGTGCTGCTCGGCTGAGGTGCGTAACATCTCCCAGTTGAGCTGCGTCAGCATCGGAATGAAGAACTCGGTCTCGGCCACGCGCAATGTCTTGTCAAACAGCAGATGATAGACGTGCAACAACGAGTCGGACGTAACAAAAATCGGTACATAATCGTAGCGGGCACGCTCATAGACCTCGTAAAATTCACGGGCCTCGCCAGGGCTGACCACGAAGCCGTTCTGTGCAATCCGCTCGCGCTGAGTGGGCGACAACAGTACCGATAGGGCCACATTGCTCAGATCGGGCGCGATCGCCGGGGCCTGGATCTGCGCGGTGGTCTGCACGCGAGGCGACGTGTACATTGCAAAGCGTTCACTGCTGCTGTCCTTCACGCTGGAAGGAAAGGCAACATTCACAGGGGAGACCGCCCCGATCGGCTGATCCGGCTCTGTCATCTGATCCGGCTGTGTCGTCGCGGTGGCGGGGAGTCGAGTTGCCGGCGGGACTTTTGCGCCGACTGGCGGCGTATCCGTCGTATGTGGCACTGTGGCTCCTACGCCCGGCTCAGTTGTGACGGTCGGCTCGCTTGCCGGTTGGGCCGGTGCATTGCACGCGCTGCTGGTAATCAGTAGCAGTACAAGTACCAGGATCACAGACTGCTTCATTGCAACTACTCCTTCTTGTCTCTCTCTCGCTCTGCGCTCCCGTTGTTTCCATGGGCTATCATCATACACCAGTGACACGGTCGCTTGCGGCAGAGTTGTGCGTGGCCTGTTTTTCCTTTCAATTTCCGCCTACGGCAAAAATGTGAAAGAAAAGAAGCGTTTCTTCCATGCTGAAGCAGGCGAAAACGGTTCCTTGAAGTTCTATGATTTGTCCGTCAACAACAACCCTTTAGCTTCCACGCTACCGCACTTGAAAGGTGACCGGGTCGCTCCTGGAACCAACAGAAGCGACCCGGTGGAACCGTCTGGCCCGTGAACGGGCCGGCTGAGTGGGAACAACGCCCACCGGCAAGGGCTGACGCGCCAGCCGTACCGACTGACGCTCCAGCGTGTCGCTATGGATAACCGGCCAACGCCTACATCATCGCTCACTCAATGATGAACGGAATGATATACATCACATCATTCCGGCTCGGCCCACCGTGATAGAAACGACCATTGCTGCGGGCGATCATGCGCCACTCGCCGGGCATGGCATCGTCGGGTGCCGTCCATTCCCAGGTAATGATCCCCTTGCTGTTTGCCATCACCTCGCGGTCGGTGCGTACCACCTGGTTGTTGGGGTCAGACAGCCAGTAGCCGACCATCTCACCCCGTTTGTAGCCTTCGGCAAAGAAGCGAAAGGTGGTACCGGGCGGGCCACTCTCGGGGGTGACACCTGCTGTGGGCGGTGGCGGCGGCGGCGTATCACGCACAATCAGCAGGTCTATCGTGCGCAGAAGTAAGCTATCACGCCCACGCATAAACAAACGCCAGTCACCAGCCACAATATCGTCGGGTGCCCGCCAGCGGAACTCGACATAACCATCGCTATTGGCCTTCACATCTCGAACCGTGCCGGGAATAACCACACCACCTGGCCCTTCGAGCCACCAGTCAATATACTCCGAGCCACGATACCCTCTGGCGGCAAACTTGAAGATCGTGCCAGGGCCACCCGTACCCGGTTCAACCCCCGTCTCTGGTGGCACATACTCCGGGCGCATGATGGTGAAGGCAATCTGGTGTTCAACCCGGCTGACACCACCCCGCACATTCATCAGCCACTGACCTTCACGCGCATCATTGGGTGCCGTCCAGCTCCAGATAGCTACACCATCGGCATTGACCCGTGGATCGCTGGAGTTGGGAAAAGGATTGCCACGTGGATCCATTGCCCAGAAGAAAAAGGTCTCGCCTGGCTGAAAGCCCTCAGCATAGAAATGAAAAGTTGTACCTGGCAGGCCGCTCGGCGGGTCAACGTTCGTAACCAGTTGCGGCGGCGGTGGTGGTGGCGCCGCACCGGTAATCTCAAATGTGAGCGTGACCAGCCGACGACTGGTCTGCCCGCGCACGTTCATACGCCATAGACCGCCCTGGACATCGGCGGGGGCCTGCCACGTCCAGGACACAATGCCGGTTTCGCGGTCGGCAATCATATAACTCATCGCATCCAGATCGCCGCCAGAGGGCGGATTGAGCCAGCTCCCAACCTCCTCGCCGGGCGTAAAACCACCAACGGTAAAGCGAAACACCGTTCCTGGTGTGCCACTGGTCGGCGTTACCTCCTCAATCACCGCTGGTGGCGGGGCTGCCGCAGTGGTGACCTGGAAGGGAATAGAGACCAGGTGCTGGCTGGTGCGCCCACGCGCCTGTGATGCCCAGTTGCCGCCTGGCGCATTCTCCGGCGCTGTCCACGTCCATGTGGCATAGCCCGTCTCGTCGGCACGCAGATTGGCCGACTGGTCAAGATCGGGCAGACTGACCGTGCTGCCATCAGGCTGGATGAGCCAGGGGCCAACCCGCTCGCCCGCCTGGAAGCCACCGGCGGTAAAGGTAAAGGTGGTTCCGGGAGTACCGGACGTTGGCGTGACGCTCTGTAGCGGTCGCGGCGCTGTGGGCGTCCCTTGAATTTCAAAACGAATAGACACGCGCAGGTTGGTGTCAATGCCACGCCCAACCATCACCCATGTGCCGTTGGGCGCATCGCCGGGTGCGACCCAGTCCCAGGTCGCTACGCCATCCTGGTTGGCGCGAAAACGCGCCACAGCGATTGATGTTGCATCCGGGCGCGTGACCCAGACATCAACCCGTTCGTTGCGGCGATAGCCGCTGGCGGTGAAGCGAAACTGTGTCCCTTGCGTGCCCTGGGGCGGTTCAACCGTACCGCTCGCAGCAGCAACATGCGTGACAGGCCATGCCGTTGCCACCATGACGACCAGCAGCAGCCAGCCCAGGAAAACAACGTATCTCGGTTTCATTGCATCCTCTCAATCAGATGTATGTAGGGTACAGCATACGAACGTGAGAAGCAGGGATACGAACAAGCCAGCGGCGCAGAGGCACGAACAGCGGAGGCACGTTCGCCACATATCGCACTGGTTCATCCCTCCACGCATCCCCATCTCCGCGCATCCGCGACTCGTCTTCGCTGCACATTCTCACATGCTCGGCTCTTCATCATGCAGACGCACAAACAGTATACCAGGTTGCGTCGGGATAGGCAGTATCGAACGGATGATTTTTCAGTCGCAGTCGGGCTACCCGGTAGCTGGCCTGGCGCGCGTCGCCAGAAAGATGCCACCCAGAATAAGCGCAATCCCAACGCTGTGAAAGTACTGAAAGGTCTCACCCAGAAAGAGCATTGCCATCAAACTGCCAAACACCGGCAGTAGATGAATAAACAGCCCGGCGCGGTTGGCTCCCACCAGTTCAACGCCTCGATTGTAACACAGATAGGAAAGGATGGAGGGGAAAACCGCCACATAGCCCACTGCCAGCAGGGTCGTGCGATTCAGAAGCATGGGCAACCCGGCCATATGTTCCCAGACATACAACGGTAGGAGCATCACCGTGCCGGTCGCAAACGTTACCGCCAGAAAGCTGAGCGGATGCAGGGCCGGACGTTTACGCAGCAGTACCGAATAGCCGGCATAACTCACCACCGCAATAAAAATCAAAACATCGCCAATGTTAAGCGCCAGCGTCCGTAGCACTGCCCAGTCACCGCGCATAATAATCGTCAACGCCCCGGCCAGCGATAGCACCACACCGAGCGCTTGCCAGCGGGTAATAGCTTCCCGAAACAGCAGGTACGACAGGGCCATAATGATGATCGGCATTGTAGACTGCATTAGCAAACCACTGATCGCAGTGGTGAATCCCAGGCCGGTATACACAAGCGTGTTGAACGTGGCAACACCCAGCAGCGACAGGACGAGCAAGATCGGGAGGTGGCGCATGATCTGCGGCCAATCGTGCTTGAGGTGCGGCCAGGCAAACCCCAACACGATCATTGTCCCACCTGACCAGCGCCAGAAGGCCAGGCCAACTGGCGGTACAGCCATATGAACCGCCCGCCCAATAATGAAATTGCCCGACCAAAACAGTACGGCGAGGACAAGTAAGAGATAGGGTCGATCAAACAGGCGCGGCAGCCGCCTGGTCGGTGTTGCCAGCGATGTGTCATGACTATCCATCAGAACGGTGCTGCCGGAACGCTTGCTTATGTTCGGTATCCAGAACGAGGTGACGGAGCAGATGCAACATCCGGTCTTCGTGTCCAAAGGCGTGTTCCAGCGCCATCACCTGCTGCGGGATGATGGAGGGCCTGGGAAACATCTGCTGGGGTGCCACTGTAGTGAAGAGGGTCTGGTCGGTAACAATAGAGACGGCGTTCATGGTACCCTGTTCGATAAGCTGTCTAACCGTATAGCATTGGTGAATAATGGTGCCGGATGCGAGCAGAATGGCCATGAACACTCCTCTCGTCAGTCGTATGCTGACGATTACTATAGCGCAACCCGCGCAAAATAGCAATGGCGTGAAGGCGCTGCGTGCGTAGGCACCAGGTGCCTGTCATCTTACTGATGACAGGCACCTATCATCCCGGAGGCACCAGGTGCCGGTCATTTTACTGATGACAGGCACCTATCATCCCGGAGGCACCAGGTGCCGGTCATTTTACTGATGACAGGCACCTATCATCCCGGAGGCACCAGGTGCCGGTCATCTTACTGATGACAGGCACCTATCATCCCGGAGGCACCAGGTGCCGGTCATCTTACTGATGACAGGCACCTATTCGCAACCTGGATCGGCTGCGTGCCGTGCGATCCCTGGTGCCCTCCATTACCGACCTGGCGACCCTGGAACAAGCCTTACGCACTGCGGCGGCGGCTGAAGCAAACGGATCACCATTTCTGGATGGATAGCAGCGTGGGCCACTCACCTGTATCATGGTTAACAGCACAATAACTACTCCGCCGCAACGTTGGGCAGCGCATGATCGGCTACTTTTAGGAAATAGAGCGTAAACCCAGGACGAAAGCTCCCTGGGTTTACGCTCTGCAGTCGCCTTCGCCGCTTGTATGTATACACGTTTCTCCTGGGAGCGCGGGCAGCTTGCCCATCCAATGTGCGACGGAAGGAAAGGGCTTCCGTGCTTCCAGGCGTGTGTTTCCCCCCAAATCTGAACAATTACTGCCACCTGCGATATTGACAGAACAGATGAGCTATGATATACTGGACACAGTTATTTATCATAAGGTGTTGTATGGAACTGAGTCAGCCAAACAAGCCCACCCATCCTGATCATAGTGTGGTCGTCAGGACGCTCAAGGGCATCCCCACCCAATCTCGCAGCGGGGTCTTCAGCTTCTCAGCTCGTCGTCGTATGCGTGTGCGGCGGCACACGCTGAAGCCCAGGAGCTTTCGCTCCGGGAGCCGTCACTACACCATTCAGCACATCGGCGCGAATGGTGGCTACCACGGTCAGCGCTTTCCGATACCGCGCACCCGCCGTGCCGTCAATATGCCAGAGTTCCCTGACAATTGCCGGTTCAGTACGGGCTTGACGCAATAGTTCTAAGACGCTGCCTTTGGTCGCACAGCGATCATTATCGGGACAAACCCAGGCGATTTCGGTCATCCAGGCTGGTACGGTTGTGTCCGGTATGTCTGGCGCTGATCCTGATGTCGCAGATGGGGCTGGGTCTGGCGCTGATTCCGCTGTTGCAGATGGGGCTGGCACGTCTGGCGCTGATTCCGCTGTTGTAGATGGAGGTATATGGTTCGCAACGCCGTTGGTTACAGCGTCGATCTGTGGTGCGGCGGTCACGCCAGGTAGAACCACTGGCGTTGAGGCTGTGGTGAGAGACGTAGCTCCGGGTGGTCTTGCTGTCTGCGGCTCAGGTGATGCTTGCTGGTGGATTGGTTGCGCCTGCTGTTGTTGCTGTGGCGGAAGTCGAAATGGGAGAACGTCATCTTCGAGTAACTCGGCCAGCAGGTGGCGAGCAGGCCGGCTAGCCCGCCGAGGGTGCATGCGAGCATAGGCATCGGCCAGTTCCTCCGGGTCAGGCAATGTGGGCAGCGGATAGGTGCGCCCTTCCACGATCACATATCGGCGCGTTCCGGTACGTCGCACCTCTACCTGTTCCTCGAAGTTTTTCAGCAAGTGAGTAGCGCCTGGGAGATTCAGGGTGTCTCGCTGTCGATCCTGCACATCGACCAGCAGGCTGATGTTTAACTTGCCACCCCGCCGCAATACCGCTTCAAACACTGCACGGGCTGAAGGGCAGCGATTCATAATGTCTCCTGCCTCAGAAAACACCAGCGTCAGCGGCGTCAGGCGCGTGCGATCACGCTGCGTTCGGGCCACACGGCGGGCGGTAATTTCGGTCTGGAAGGCTTGTAACGTGCGTTCAATCGCTGCAAAATCATCAGCATAGCCCGAAACTTCACAGCCCGGCCACATCCCTGGTGCTGCGTCGGGATCGCAGACAATAACACGATGCCCCAGCCTGACCCGTGAGGTGGCAATGAAGTGCGTCAATGTCGTCTTCCCGGCACGGGTTTGCCCAATGATCAACCCATGCACTGCCAGTAAGAGCTGGCGCAACCAGACCAGATCGGATGCCAGGGTTGACGTGGCGACTGGCACCAGAGATGGTGGCGGCACTGGTGCAGCAGGCGGCACCGACACAGGCAGAGGCACTGGTGGTACATCACTGCCGACAGAATGGTGCGTCACTGCCGGTTGCTGACAAAGCGGGTCGTCATTTCTACCGATTACATACGCTCGGCGGCGCAACCCGATGGTGACCAACGATGCGCCAGTCGCCACACAGAAAAGAACCAGGAGCCATCCTTGCATACATTTATCCTTCACTGCGTTCTGGCTGACGTTGCAGCATCATCCATAGCGCCAGGCCATGATCAACTATTCGCCGCTCCGGGAGGAGCGCAATTGCTTCTGCCAGCAAAACATACAGCACGATCCAGGCCAAACCTGTACCGGGCAAGCCCCACGCTCGGGCCAGAGCGTGTATCCCCCAGGCGGAGGTGAACACATCAAAGATACCGACTGCGATAATGGTGAAATAGGTGACCCGTCGGCCAGAACGCCACAGATGCAACTCTATCAGTGAGATCATGAGATGCAAGCATGCTCCCAGACCCCATGCGGTACTGCTCGAAAGCGTAAAGGAGAAATCGAGGGCAACCGACTGTGCCAGAAAGCGATTCAGTCCATCAACCAGGCGCAATGACCAGGCATGCACAAACAGCGCGGTAAAGAACCCGTTGGCGAGCCAGAAGATCAGCCAGAGAACGAGTGTGGCAAACTCGGCCAGCAGCAGTGTTCCGAACTCATAGTCTCGCTGCAGTGCTTCACGTACCCGTTGCTGTGAACGTACCGGACGTAACGAACGGGTAGTGGTCGTTCCTGCTACCACAACAGAAGGCGGCGGTTTTGCGATGGTAGGTTTAGCCTGCATCAACCGAAGATGATGAGCGATGTGCCGCTGCTGTGCAATCAGACGCTGGCGCTCGGCATCAAGCTGGCGCTGCTGGTCGGCGTGTTGCCGTTGTTGCTGTTCAGTTCGTTGCTGGTGTGCGTGTGCAATGCGACGTAATCGTTCCTGCTCCACCTGCTGGCGTTGTTCCTGCTCCGCATGTTGTCGTTGTTCCTCCTCGGTGATCTGGGCCATATAGTCATCCGCATGTCCCAGGAGGGTATGGAGTAAATCATCGCTCATCGGTTGTGCCCCCAGCATTGATAGCCGGTGGGATCACGTTTCTTGATCCCGATATATATGGTCGTTTGCGCTCAATGCGATGCCGACTTCTGTGCCGCCTGCCATAGGTGGCTGCTTTCGTACTGGTTCACGTACCGATAACAGCATCGTAGCGACGTTGATCAACCTCTGGCTGCGCGGTGGATCGCTGCTGAACCTGATGAACCAGTCTGCTGTGTAGACGCTATCAAGTCTCTACCAATTCTTCACAACGGTGTAGGATTGCTATATTCTGCCATGATACACGCTTGCATCAGTGTGTCAACAACCAGGTTGTATGTTGATAGAATTGCACGGGGTGTGTCCCTGGCCTCTGGTAGAACCGGAAAGCTGGTGTCGTTATGGTATTATGAATGTATGCGTTTTATTCATTCTTATTCCGGCGGCACTGTATGATAAGGAGTGCGTTATGGAACCACCATTTCCCGGAATGGATCCCTATCTGGAAGAGCCGAGCCTGTGGCCGGATGTGCATCATCGGTTGATCACCATGATCTGTGACCAGATCCAGTCGAAGCTGATCCCCGGCTACCGGGCGGTGATCACGCCTTATATTGCCTTCGAGAGTATCGCGGTTGCGCCCGTGCGTCGGGCTGTGCCTGATGTGGCCGTTGTCGATCATGCTTTGTTGCCTCCCTCATCAGGTGGCACGGTGGCGGTTATGGCCGAGGCACCACTGACGCTGCCCGCATTGATGACCGTCCCGGTTGAGTATGCCCGCATCGAGATTCGCACCGTGCGCGACCAGGTGCTGGTGACGGACATCGAGGTGCTGTCACCAGCCAACAAGCGCCCTGGCCTGGATGGGGCAGATGCCTACGAGCAGAAGCGCCAGCAGATCTTTGCCAGCACCGCCCATCTGCTGGAGATCGACCTCTTGCGTAACGGACGCCGTCCGCAACTGGCGCATCCACTGCCAGATGCGCCATACTTCGTCTTCTTGAGCCGGGTACAACAGCGGCCCCGGCTGGAGATCTGGCCGCTATCGTTGCGTCTGCCCATCCAGCCCGTGCCGGTGCCGCTGCGCCCGCCCGATGCCGATGTGACGCTCGATCTGGGGGCGGCCATTCACGAGGCCTATCGCCGCGCCCGCTACGATCTGGAAATCGACTATCGTGAGCCACCACCACCACCTGACCTGCCCGATGCCGATGCGACCTGGCTGGATACCCACCTGCGCGAGCGCGGATGGCGTGCGTGAAGGCCTTCCACACGCTATCGACGTCCGGTTGCGGTGGCAATACACTCGTCTTCGGTGACAATCCAGTCCAGAGGAACATCATGCGCTTCATGCGGCAGCGCAGTAGCCTCCTGCACCGCAAAAGCCAGGCCGATGGTGGGCACTGAGCCTGCGACCAGTAGACGGTCATAGTAGCCTTTGCCATAGCCCAGCCGATAGCCAGAACGGTCAAAGGCCACGAGCGGCACCAGCACCAGATCCCACGTACCAGGTGCAACCGGCACCAGAGAACGGGGCTGAAACACTCCAAAATGGCCCGGTTCCCAGTCTTCAGCCGCCAGCGATACCAGGCGGCTATGCAGCAAGGTACCGGTGGCGGGTTCGACCACGGGTACCACAACTGCCTTCTGCTGACTCAGCGCTGTCGTGAGGAGGGGACGGGTATTGACTTCGGAGCGGAGCGGTAGATAGCAATGGATAACGGATGCCAACTGATAAACCGGCAACGCCGTTACCCGTGTTGCAATCGCTGCGCTGCGTACTTCGCGTTGATCAAGCGCGGCGCGGCGACGCTGAAAGATCCGTCGTAAGGTTTGTTTGTCGGAAAAACTCACCTGGCGCGATAGGTGTTATGGCTACAGACAGGATACGATTAGAGATGCGGTGCCTTGATTTTTTTAATCCAGCGTAGGCCTGGTGGATCTGGCTTGCGACGCGGATTATACTTAAACCAGCCCAGTTCGGCGCGCACCGCCTGCTCCTTCAGCTCAGTGGCACCCCAGATAAACGAGCCACCGGTAATGCCCAGCAAAGCCGACCAGCCCGCATTACCAGTAAAGAACGAGGCGAGAATGAACAATATCCCCAGGGCCATGGGATACGGCCACCACAGATACCCCAGATAGTACTCCAGACGAATGACCCAGAAAAAGCCGAACCCGATAATTCCCAGACTGAACAGGCCGAGAGCAATGCCTTCCCAACTCATGCTTCCACCTCTCTCCGCTCATAGCTCGCCTGACGACGCTCAATCCGCTGGGGAACTGACAGCACGGCTGGCGCTCCTTGTGGCTCTCGATTCAACAGATCTTCGGTGATGGCTTTACCGGCGGCAAGGTAGGCCGCATGGCGGGGATTGTCAGGATTGGCGGGGGCATGCTTCTTCAGCACACGCCGCTGCTGACGATACACCTCCAGGGCATCCCACATCAGCGTAATGCCAATAATACTGCTCACGCCAGCCAGCGTGAGGTTAGGAGCAAACAGCGAGAACACATTCAGGGCCACGCCACTCGATGCCAGCACCACAATCGGCGGCCAGATATTCGGACTATGCGCCTCAAGCCAGCGCACCCCGACATGACCGCACCAGATTCCTAAAAATGTCACCATTGCCATCCAGAACCCTGCGAACTGTAGCATATCACATTTCCTCAGGTAGCCACCCGACTACATAAATCTTACTAAATATGAGCAAATCTATACACGTGTTGCATATTGTACAATGAGATGCGAGAAATGTCAACGGCAATACCCGCAGTGAATAAGACGAATATCGTTGTGTACCAGTCAAAATAGATTGACAGGATGACACAAATAGACGGCACAATCACAATCACTGCTCTGGTTCATCCGCTCTCTGAAGTATATCACCAATCCAGTCTTTTTGCTTAAAAAACATAACGCGCAGAGATATGGCACGCCACGTCTCTCCGCCGCATGCCACATAGAGGCCTTGCATGCAACGCCTCTACGTTCCAGGGGCAGGCTCGTTGCCAGGATACCATGGGCTGCGCTCTCACTTGCCAGCGTACCTGTTCTCATCTGGGGGGAGAGCTTCGGTCATCAGCGTTCATGGTGCGCCTGGGAGCGCGGGCGTCCCGCCTGCCATCACGCACGTGCGGGCAGCCTGCCCGCGTTCCCAGGCGGGCAGGTTCCCTTGAGGGTAAACAGGTACTTGCCAGCGTGATACGGGTTTGCTATAATAGATAACAAAGAGATCGGTTCGTGAAACACCGGAGGGTATCAAGGCTCGTTCAAAAAAGTATACACGCATAATAGAGATGCCCGTTCATTGCATTCTGGTTGAATGCATGCAGTCAGGGATAGCACAATCTCCCATCAGTGGTTGTTGACAAGTACGTGATACATCGCTTTACGCCACTACCCCGAAGCCTCTTTTGATGTCCGCAAAATCGGCTGGTCAGAACAGGAAGGTACGCTCATGCTGCCCCCCGCCATAAATTATCTTTTAGACAAAGCTGCTGCTGGCGAACGCCTGGAGTTTGCAGAAGGGCTGCAACTCTATGCTGAAGCAGACTTGCTGGCACTCGGAGTCGCAGCGAACACTGCCCGCCAGATGCATGTGCCGGGAAGAACCGTCACCTATCTCATTGATCGCAATATCAACTATACGAATGTGTGCGCCACAAACTGCTCGTTTTGCGGATTCTATCGCCTGCCAGGGCACCCGGAAGCCTATGTACGCTCTACAGAAGATATCGTGCAGCGTGTTCAGGAGTTAGTTGATATTGGCGGAACCCGAATTCTCATGCAGGGTGGGCATCATCCCCATCTGCCGTTTGATTGGTACCTTGAACTCCTCAGTAGTATTCGCTCTCACTTTCCTTCAATCCAGATCGATGCATTTAGCCCATCGGAAATAGATCATTTTGCCCAACTGTACGGTATGTCCCATCGTGATGTGTTGCAGGAACTCATTGCCGTCGGGTTGACGGGGCTACCAGGTGGCGGTGGTGAAATACTGGATGATGCTGTCCGTCAGCGAGTGTCTCCAAAGAAGATACAGACGGATACGTGGCTCGCAGTGATGCGAATAGCCCATTCGCTTGGCTTAACCACGACGGCGACCATGGTTATCGGGTTGGGGGAGACACTGGAACAGCGCATGCGCCACTTGCAACGTGTCCGTGATGTGCAGGATGCCAGCATACACGCATACAACAACGGCTTTGTCGCCTTTGTGTCGTGGCCGGTGCAACACAGCTCGCTTACATCTCTCGGTCGCAGCCGCCATCGTGAACACTATGGGGCAACCGCCCATGAGTACCTGCGGCATGTAGCTATGGCACGCCTGTTTCTGAACAATGTGCGGCACCACCAGGCGAGTTGGGTAACGCAAGGCCCCAAAGTCGGGCAAGTATCGCTCGCGTTCGGTATTGATGATTATGGTAGCACGATGCTTGAGGAAAACGTTGTATCAGCCGCAGCACACGACACCTATCAATCTATGCAGGAAGGCGATATTCATATGCTTATCCGCAATGCCGGTTATATCCCCGCCCAGCGCGACAGCCGCTATACCATTCTACGGACGTTTGCCAGTCCCCAGGAATCACCGGCTCCAACACCAATCCAGCATAAGCCCCGCCCTACAAGCGTGTCACCGACCGTGATCACGGCTCAACAGCAGCCATAAGTTCCGCGCTTATGCTGAACCACGGGATCGGTTTACCAACAAGATCGTGAGGAACACATTGATCAACACATCCACCCTGGGAATGGAGTATGTGGCTCCTGAGCTGGCTGATATTGCGCAGAAAGTCGTCAATCAAGATAGATTATCGTTTGAAGATGGTGTCCGCCTGTATCAGACTTCCGATATTCTTGCGCTGGGTATACTGGCGAACTATGCCAATGTTATGCGCAACGGAACGAACGTCTACTTTGTCCAAAATCGGCACATCAATCCAACCAATATTTGTGCATTGCATTGCAATTTCTGCTCGTTCCGCCGTGATAGCTACGAGCCAGATGCGTATATATGGACGATAGAACAAATCATAGAACGGGCACAAGCAACGATTACCGAACACACCCGTGAGATACACATTGTGGGTGGACTACATCCAGATCTCACACTTGATTACTACTGTACCCTGTTGTCTACCCTGAAACAAACCTTTCCCCAGGCGCATCTGAAAGCATTTACGGCGGTAGAGATCGAGTATCTCGCAGCGATCAGCAAGCTGTCACGCAAAGAGACATTGTATCACCTGATACAGGCTGGATTAGACAGTATGCCTGGTGGTGGTGCAGAGATTTTCCATCCCCGTGTACGGAAGCGCATCTGCCCCGAAAAGGTCGATGGCGATGCGTGGCTGGCGATACACGGCCTTGCGCATCAATTGGGCATAAAGACGAACGCAACGATGTTATACGGTCATATCGAAACCGTTGAGGATTGCGTTGACCACCTGATTCGTCTGCGTGAACAGCAAGACCAGACAGGTGGGTTTATGACGTTTATTCCCCTGGCCTATCATCCCACCAACAATAATCTAGGCCGCGCACGTGCGCTTGATTTTACCACGGGTATGGAAGATTTACGCAATCTGGCGGTTAGTCGCTTGATGCTCGATAACTTTGCGCACATTAAGAGCTACTGGATCATGATTACGCCGGGACTGGCCCAACTATCACTCTCTTTTGGCGTCAGTGATATGGATGGTACGGTAATCGAAGAACGTATCTACCATGATGCAGGGGCAACGACCGATCAGGCTATAACATGCGCAGCGTTAGTACAATGGATTAGTGCCGCCGGAAAAACTCCGGTTGAACGGGATGCATTATACAACGAGATTAAAGTTTATCATCCTGGACAATACCCATCCCTGAGATAGCCACAGAACGGTCTCATTAAGACAGGGTCGCAGATGTCAGCGGGTAATGTGTCCCTTGTAGTGACGACTTCGGTCGTCTTGTAACTTTAAAAACGAGGAAAGTCGTGACGCCATGTTCTGGGATGGTAACGTATCCACGAGTCTTTTTAAGGGTAAAATTTAATGCTTTACCTGGGGACTTTTTCGTATTTAAACACACAACCAATTGATGGCTATATTCATCGTTATAAGCCTGATGTTCGTGTTATACGTGGCGTTCCTAGTGCAATTAACCGCGAACTGATTAGTGGCAACATAGCGGTAGGGCCGCTTTCCGTGTATGAGTTAGCGAACCACAGTGACCTATTTGCCATAGTGACAGACCTGTCGATCACTGCAGTGAGTAGTGTTAAGAGTGTGTTGCTCTTTTCATGGTATGCGGACTTAGCTGACCTCGATCAACGCCCAATCGCCCTGACGCAACATTCATCCACCTCCATCCAATTACTGCGGCTGCTCTGCCAACAACGCTATCGGATCACTCCACACTGGCGACCGATGGAGCCGGATTTTGAGACAATGCTCCAGACCTGTTCAGCCGCCTTGTTAATTGGCGACTCTGCGCTGGTTGAGGGTACCTTACGGCGATCAATTGAACCGCAGGGTGTTCCATATATGTTTGATCTCTGTGACGAGTGGCTGAAGTTGACTGGACTCCCCTTCACTTTTGCCGTATGGGTCGTACATCGTGATTGGATGGAGCAAGTACGATTGCACAGAATTATCCCAGCACTCCGCGCTTCGCGGTCATATGGTCTGACTCAGATCGAGACGATTGCGGAACAATATGCTCCACGCCTCGGTTTGTCGTCTGAAATATGCAGCGCCTATCTTCGTAATCTACGCTACGAACTCGACCCTGATGCACGTGAAGGATTGTATACCTTTTTGCATATGTGTAGGCCAGATTTTCATAGGGATAAATTATGTCTATATACAGAGTGATCGTTTTGTCATTTTGGATGTAATAGGGGTGACGCGGTGGCATAGTCAGTTCGCCTTCTCGCTAGCGGTAAAGCAGTACAGTTGCTGCTTTTCTTCCACTCTGCCGAAAGCGAAAAAGACAGCAGCAACGAACGACTGTGCAACCCGTGTATGTGAGGAGATAGATATGACCCGGCCAATCATTCGTATTGGACATAGTCCCGATGCTGATGACGCATTTATGTTCTATGCCATCGCCCATGATGTTGTGCGGATACCTGGATACGACATTGAACATGTCGTGGAGGATATTCAATCGCTCAACCGGCGTGCGCAACAAGGGATGCTTGAAGTTAGCGCAGTTTCGGCTGCTGCTTATCCATTGATCGCTGATCGCTATCGTATTCTGCATTCTGGGGCCGCAGTAGGTGAGGGCTATGGCCCCATGGTTGTGAGTACCGCAGCGCGACGTATTGCCGATCTTCGCGGGAGTCGGATTGGTGTGCCTGGTACATACACGACCGCCTTTTTGCTCCTCCAGTTGTGCGTAGAGGATTTTATTCCGGTAGACATGCCGTTCGATGCCATACCTGACGCGGTGCTGAACCATCAGGTCGATGCGGGAGTGGTCATTCACGAGTCACAGATTACCTACCAGGATGTGGGATTGCACAAGGTTATTGATCTGGGAGTCTGGTGGCAGCACGAGACGGGTTTGCCGGTGCTGTTAGGCCTGGATGTTGTCCGTCGTGATCTGGGTGAGTCATTGTGTCAGCAGATTGCAACCGTTTTGCATGACAGCATTGCCTATGCGCTTCGTCACGAAGAAGAGGCGCTTGACTACGCTCTACGGTTTGGCCGCGGTATTGATCGTGATGTATGTCGTCAGTTTGTGCGCATGTATGTCAATGACCAAACACAGCACATTGATGCACGGAGTGCGCAATCACTGCACATCATGTATGAGCGCAGTTTTCAGCGTGGATTGATCCCGGCTATTCCGCCCCTGGATTTTTTGTAGGATCCAGTCCACGAGAATGGGATAACTGATGTAGCACAATGCTTGTCAGTCACAGGACATACATGGTGGGGTATCCGCTGACCGGTTTCGTCTGTTGCAGCGAGGAAGGAACCATGCAGTACCGCTCTGCCGAAGGTGTTCAGAACATGGGTTTCGAGTGACGGCGTACCTCGTCCATTCTGTAACCAGGAACGGTATAATACGAATACTATTCCGCACTCGTATGGTCTTCGAACCGGTAGAATCGATGAAGGCTGAACTTGAATGAAGCAAGATGCACCTGCACGACAGCGTTTCTATGAATTGACCCGCTTGCCTGAGAAACAGCTTCCGTTGGCAGAAGCTACCGTCTGTATTGCCTGGGAAGATCAGGGCGTATGTGACGTTGAAGCGGTACTCCAACATCTCGATGATCTGGCTGGATCTGCACGTCTGCGGCTGGAGGACTTGACCCAACCCCGCGACGTTGTTGCCGCCCTCAATGATTACCTGTTTGGTGAACTAGGGTTTCGCGGGAATTATTGGGACTACAATAATCCTGCGAATAGCTTTATCGATCAGGTGTTGGAAACTCGTACTGGACTACCGATCATCCTTTCGATCATCTATATGGAAGTTGGCTGGCGGTTGGGCTTACCAATTGACGGGGTTGCGCTGCCTGGTCACTTCATTGCCTGCTATCGCACGATTCAAGAGGAGATTTTTGTTGATCCCTTTAATCAAGGCCGCCTGTGGAGTTGGAACGATTGTGAGCAACAGGTATCAACCGCCTATGGCACTGCCACCCCGATCTTGATGCAACAGGTTATGACGCCGCCCTCGAAGCATAGCATCCTCGCTCGGGTGCTACGTAATCTCAAGCATATCTATCTGGTACAGCAGAACTTCGCTCGTGCCCTGGCCGCAGTGGAACGCATTGTGTGGCTTGAACCCGATAATATGCTGGAAATACGCGATCGTGGCCTGCTGCGCGTGCGACTCGATTATTTGCTCCAGGGATTAGAAGATCTGGAACGCTATATCCATGCCGCGCCCCACGCAGCAGATCTCCCAGAGCTTCAGCAATATACAACCCTGTTGACTACGGGCATGGTGAGCAAAAACTAGAAGTCCTTCCTACGTATCCCTCACCATCACGGTGGTCAACTAATACCGTTTTGACGTGCCCCCCCGCTGGGGGGGAGCAGGTTCACAAGTGTCGTTTTTTTGCGCAACGCTCGGTTTTGCCGCATCAGGACGCCCGCCCACAGGGGGCCTTCCCCCCGCGACCCTCCGCTGGAGGGCTTTCCCCCATCCCCTGCTGGGGGAAGCAGGTTCACAAGTGTCGTTTTTCTTGCGCGAAAGGCAGAAGACCAACCAACGTATACGGAAAGTCGCAGTCATACTGGTATAATACCGTTTCGACGTGACCATTCCGCATGTTCTTGCCATTCGTACGCTCACGCGCCAGCGTCTCGGCGGGGGGCGGGGGCCTGCGGCCCCCGCCCATGTGTGGATGTCGGCGTAGAGGCGTTGCATGCAACGCCTCTACGCCCCGCGACAGCTCGTTCCAGGGGAAGTCTTCTGGTCGTATGCGTAAGCGTACGACAAACCAAAGGATGCGGAATGGCTACGTCAAATTGGTATAACACGTCTATGAGGAGACTGGCGCACTACGGGGTATCAGCCAGTGCCC
>CALANA010000019.1 GCA_937925925.1 uncultured Chloroflexales bacterium
CGAACACGGCGACGAACACGCCGGTGCCGCCAACGGCAACGAACACGGCGACGGCAACACGGACACCGACCAATACGGCAACGAACACGCCGGTGCCACCGACGGCAACGGCCACGTGGACACCGGTGCCACCGACGGCAACGAACACGGCAACGAACACGCCGGTGCCGCCAACGGTAACGAACACGGCGACGAACACGCCAGTGCCGCCAACGGCAACGAACACGGCGACGAACACGCCGGTGCCGCCAACGGCAACGAACACGGCGACGGCAACACGGACACCGACCAATACGGCAACGAACACGCCGGTGCCACCGACGGCAACGGCCACGCGGACACCGGTGCCACCGACGGCAACGGCCACGCGGACACCGGTGCCACCGACGGCAACGGCCACGCGGACACCGACGCGCACACCGACGAACACGCCTGTGCCACTCGGCAAGATCGGTGATCTGGTCTGGGAGGATGACGACTGGAATGGAAAGCGAGAGAGTTGGGAATACGGAGCAATAGAGGTTCCGGTGCGCCTCTTCCGGCGCAACGCTGATGGTTCTTATAGCCTGTACCGGAGTACGATGACCGATTGGGATGGGCTGTATCTCTTCAGTGATGTGCCGGCCGGCACCTATCGGGTTCGGATCGATCTGATGAGTAGTCAATACTATCAGACATGGGTGTCAACCACCAATAACCCATATCCTAGTGCTACGACCGGGTTGAATCTTGCACCGGGGCAGATCTTCCTGAATGCCGACTTTGGTATCGCTCGATCTGGTTCCTAATCGCGTACGCTAGCACTTGACGGCAAGCGAGGGATGGTATGTGCCATCCCTCGCTTTGTTATGTGTGGAAGGACATGACATGGTGCAAAACCCATACGAAGCGCATGTCTGTTCGTAGTGCCGACATGCGTCGTTTCCGGTGCATGTAATACCTTTTGGACGTAACCCTTGGCATGTTCGTGTCATGCACACGCGGTGCGCGGTTGTTCATCCCCCCATTTTGCTCCCCTGGCTTCGCCCAGGATAAACTCTGACGAAAGGCTGACTAACCATACCACCGCATATGTCCTGCGTATTCAAAAAGAGCGCGGTATTTCATGTCATACCAATGTGACGTCGCCCTTCCGCATCTTGTGATTCATCCTCCCCTTCCGTATGTTCGGATGGACGCGGTGAGTCATCCGCCGCCGCGGTTCGTCCGTCGCCGCGTGGAAGGTACTCGCTTTTGGTGCCCCCGTTTCGCCTTCGGCGAAACGGGGGCACCAATACCAATGTGACGTCGCCCTTCCGCATCCGTTGGTTCGTCGTACGCTTGCGCATACGACCACGAGACGTCCCCTGGAACGGAGCGGCGTTGCATGCAACGCCGCTCCGCCGACATCCACACATGGGCGGGAGGGCCGCAGGCCGCCGCCCCCCGCCGCGACGCTGGCGCGTGGGAGGACGCATGGCACGACCATGCGGAAGGGTCACGGCGAAACGGTATCATAGTTGATAATGAAGTCCAATTCTTCTGCCGTGAAGTCATAGGGCTGTGCCAGCACGCGATCAATCGCGTTGATGATCGGGCGTGAGCCGTGTGAGTAGAACTCATCGTAGAGCCGTAGCATTTCGCGATCGGGCGTCGCTGAAACAAACCCTTATTCAGGTAGGGCAGTGTACCAGATTGGTCTTGAAGGAGGAGTGAACGTTCAGTGGGTGGGTCGGACAACCCGTTAAAGAAGAGTGGGCACAGCAGGTCGTGATAAAAACGGTTATGCGTTTGTGATAGGAGCTGTGTCAGCTTTGTACCTGGATAGGTACGATCGCCGTAACCGTTCAGGGGGACTTTCACCTTCGGCCCGTTGTGGCGGCAAAGCCGCCACAACGGGCCGAAAAAGAACCTCCAGGCGAGGTCATACCCCGCCCAACCACCCCACCTGAACGGTTACACGATCGCCAGCCTTTCAGTCTCGATGCTGCAAGAAGTACAGAAACATCAGCCGGTTGACGAGAACCAGTGCATAGCGCTGTTGCAACTCCAGGTTGGGTAGACCGTCAATAAGTGCTGTATGCCTGCCGAAAGCGTGCATAAGCGGGTTGCGCAAGGGATCGTTGCATCTATCAGGTAGCTGCATCCAATACTACAGCGAGATATTCGTATTGCACAGGATACAGAAGGTACTGAGGACAGCGAAGGTTCCGCCTATCCTGATGGTTGCAACACTAGCTGCGGATGTGTCTCGTTATGTACACAAAGCGGCCATCTGGGGCATCAGGTGGCCGCTGGTAGCCTGGCATGTAGTGCCAGTACCTTATGCTAATTAGCGGCGCAGGTTATGCGACCGGGCAGGGGTGGATGACACAAATAGCCTGGCCTACACTGAGTACCATTGTTGTGTCAGTTCCTCGAAGATATGTTGCCGATTGATCAGGTCATGACCATTGGTGGCCGATTCGGCTGCAATCTCACAATGAACCTGCAGATAATTGCGCGCCGCCTCTAGCGCCGGGTTACTCTCATTAGTAGGCCAGGTCACGACCAGATTAGCCAGCAACTGCTCAAGTTCGTGGGTGTTACTCATAGTGGTTCCTTTCCGGGTATCAGTCTGTATCCTTCACCTATTGCTCCATAGCCACAGGTCACCTGTTTGTACCTGACATGGGTTATTTCCTCCTCCGCATGTCAGATAGCGCACGATTAAAATGGGTGCTATCTCTGTTGCATAAGAAGTACGGTTGCTTTGATAGAAAACATCAGCAGTGGTTAAGATTTTTTGTGATATAATTCACAATCCCAACTTATAAGCAGACCTAACCCTAACGCAAACCAGATTCATCATTGATCTTGGGTATATATAGCGCCACATTTTTAATGTAAGCTAGTATACCTGATAATGTCCTATATGTACAAGATCAAAGAGACAAAAATCTCACTACCAATGTTAGAAAGAGGCTATTATTTCAAAATGAACAGTTTTAACAACGTAATATTTTTTTGTCACCCATTATTGTCGGCATACTTGACAGCATAAAACATCTGTACTATCCTGAGCGTGTCCGAAGTGATACCGTTTCGACGTACACCTTCCGCATGTTCGTGTCATGCCGCTGCGTTCCGCGGTCGTTCATCACCCCATGGGTTTTGCCTTCGGCAGAGCGGTACTTTGCTCTTTTTGGTTCCCCCGTTTCGCCGAAGGCGAAACGGGGGAACCACACGCGAGTACCTTTCACGCGGCGACGGACGAACCGCGCCGGCGGATGACCCACCGCATACATCTGGACATACGGAAGGGGAGGATGAATCACAAGATGCGGAAGGGCGACGTCACATTGGTATGATCCAGTACACGGAGAAGCACGATGGCTCTCAATTTAACGACGTTGAGTCAGCAGGTGCGCCAGATGAGTGGTGCCCTCGTTCACAGTGCGGAAGATATGGTGGTGCGCACCCCGCAGGTGCGTGAGCGCTATTTGCGCGAGTCCGGTGCCGAAGCGCAGTGGACACGGGCGGTCGATCTAAGCCGTGAAACGGCGGCCTGGTTGCTGGCCCGCCCGGTCGAACCTCTCCACACCACTCGTCTTGCGCCCATCTGCCCGCCCGCCTATGCGCTTGTGGCGACCGATGGGTCGCAGATCGATGTTGATCGTCATGGGAACGCCTATTGCTACTTGATTAACATTGGTCGTGTCTATATGCGCTATGGCCCACAGGCGACGGCATGCCTGACATCACAACCGGCCCTGTATTATCAAGAAGACGATCTGTATCTCACCGATGGTACGCGGCGGGTAGCAATCGAAGGCAATTATCTCAGTGCGCGCCGCGATGCAGAGGAAGGTATAGCACTGGCCGCGCTAGCTGATGAGTTTCTGGGCGATGATCTGCCTGCATTGGCAATGCAGGATGGTACACTGATACGCTGGACATTGTCCGGGGCCGAAAAGTTTGTCCAGGAGCATTTTCTGGGGCTGTATCTCTCCTATCTGGAACATATGCGTCAGCGGGGTATTCCGGTTGTCTCCTACATCAGCCGCCCACGGTCACCAGAAGTGGTTGGCACCATTCGCCTGATGTATTGTCCTGATGTTGACCTGCATGAGGGACGAGGCGCACGGTGTAACGAATGCAGCGATGTGCGCGCAGGTCGGGCACCCTCATGCCGCATTTGCCAGGGCCTGGTTGATACCGATGTGCTGGCTGATCGGCTCACCGAGGGCCAGCGTGGGCCGATCTTTGTGTCGATGAGCCGGATCAATGTGGAGCGCTATGGCCCCCATCTGATCCATTTCTTTTATCTGCGGGTGGGGCGGGAACTGGCGCGGGTCGAAATGCCTCGCTGGGTAGCGCAGGATGCGGCCCAGGTTGATCTGGTACACAGCCTGGTGTATGATCAGTGCATCAAGGGTCAGGGCTATCCCGTCGCGCTGGCGCGCGCCCACGAGCAGGCGATTGTGCGCTCGAGCGACCGACGTGCCTTTCAGCGCATGATCGAAGGCAGCTTGCAACGTACTGAGTTGCCCACTACCTCTTCACGTAAGCAGGAAAGTAAGGAGTTTACCCGTGGATAGCCGTCTGGATGGGTGTGAGATTCGGTGAACTATGGAGCGAACACGCATTGCCGAAGTAATCGAATCGTCAACGACGCGTTTCACCGCTGGCGCCTATGAGTTGCTGGTGGCACCACCGTTTGGCGCACTGGTGCGAGCGCAAACCCGCGTGGAGGGCATGGCCGTCTATGGTCTGGTGTACGAAATACGTACCGGCAGCAAAGAGCCAGGGGGCCGGGCAGTGGTACGCGGTCGTACCTATACCGGGCGTGAATTTTATGATGCCGAAATTTATCACGAGCATCCTGATCTAGCTGAGGTCTTGCAGACCGAGTTTTCGGCAGTTACGGTCGGGTTTGTGGCGAACGAGCAGGTCTATCAGTATCTGCCGCCGCATCCGCCACCAGTACACTACAGCGTCTATGAGTGTGACCGCGATGAGTTGGTACGCTTCAGTATGGCCTGTGATTTCTTTCGAGCGGTTCTCTTTGCGCACCAGATACCGAGTGATGAGCTCCTGGCGGCGATGATTCGCTCGGCGGCGCGGGCACGCACCGATAGTCGTGCCTATCTGGTACATGCCGGGCGTGAAGTTGCCAGCCTGCTCAAGGATGATTATGATCGGTTAACTGCCCTTTTACGTCGCATTCGCCCGCTCTAACGATACGTGTTCACTTTGCGCCTGGGAGTACGGGTAGTGTGCCCGCACGTGCGCGCTGGCGGGCGGGACGCCCGCGCTCCCAGGCGCAAGGATCGGCCCGTGCGCGCTGGCGGGCGGGAGGCCTGCACTCGCTGGGAGTGAGGGCATCTTGCCCTCGACGAGGCGGCACCGCGGGCGGGACGCCCGCGCTCCCAGGCGCAAAGATCGGCCCGTGCGTGTTGGCGGGCGGGAGGCCTGCACTCGCTGGGAGTGAGGGCATCTTGCCCTCGACGAGGCGGCACCGCGGGCGGGACGCCCGCGCTCCCAGGCGCAATGTGAACAGATATCCTCTAACGAATGCTTTGCACCTCTGCACAGTCATGCTATAATTGAGGGATACGTTAAACATCACGGTAGCTCTATCAGGCTGCAGGGCCGGATGCCGTTTACTCAGGATCCTGATAGACTTCTGGGGCTATCCGTGCTTGCTGTGGTGAATTGGTGTGTCTCTGTATGGCAGCGGCTAGTGCTGCATACACACTCAGGGAAGTAGACAGTGTTTAGCATCCGCTATTCTCGCAGAATGCACAGAACGGAGCGTGAAACAGGTGAAGGTGATAACAGAGAAACGACCAGGCAGTGTGCTGGCGCTCGATATCGAACTGGAAAAAGATCAGGTCGAAAAGGGGCTTGATCGAGCGGCACGCCGTCTCTCGCAAAAACACACCGTCCCCGGCTTTCGCAAAGGCAAAGCTCCCCGGTTTATTATCGAGAACTATTTTGGGCGCGAGGCGCTGATGGAAGAAGCCTCTGAGGATCTGATTAAGCGTGGGTTTCAACAGGCCTTAGAGCAAGAGGCGATCAATCCGGTGGGGCCAGCTAATCTTGAGTCGATAGAACCGTCCGAGCAGTTCCGGTTTCGGATCACCGTTCCGGTATCCCCTACGGTGACCTTGCCTGATTATCGTGCGATTCGGCTACCGTTCGAACGGTCAGAGGTGACAGACGAGTTAGTTGACCATGCAATGAACCGGTTGCGCGACAAGCATGTCGTACTCAAAGAGTTGGAAGAACCACGGCCAGCCCGTGCCGGGGATCAACTCACGCTGAAAATGCAGACTCTTGTCGATGGCGAGCCACTGGAACAGCCCGGTGAAGATGGTGAACTGCCTGAGACCACGCTGGTATTGGAGCCTGATCGCCTGGTTGACGAACTCTATGCGGGATTGGTGGGTATTCATCTCCATGAATCACGTGAAATTGCAGCCCACATCCCTGATGATCACCCGAATGAAGAGGTGCGGGGCAAAGATGTAGTCTTTCATGTTGAAGTAACGGCGATACAGGAGCGGTTGTTGCCCGACTGGGAAGAGTTACCGGCGCTGGAAGAGTTTGATGGAACCCTCGAAGCGTTGCGTACGAAAACGCGCCAGGAAATGGAAACAGCGGCACAGCAACATGCCGAGCAGAAGGTATTTGAAGGCTTTATCGAGCAATTGATTGCTCAGACTGAGTATGATATACCGATGGTGCTGATCCAGGAAATGGCGCAACAAATGCTGCATGAACAGGTGCGTCAGTTTGCTCAATATGGCATAACGCTGGAACACATGCTGCAATATCGAAATCAGACGATGGAAGAGGCGGTAGAAGAACTGTTGCCTGATGCCGAACGGCAGTTGAAGATCCGTCTCGCGCTTCAGTCGATCATAGAGCAAGAGCAGTTCATAATTACCGAGGAAGAAATAGCTGCTGAGATCGAACAGATCGTGCATAATTACAGTGTAGAAGAACGCGAGAACGCAATCAAGTTATTGCACGATCAACTACGCTCGACAGTGATCAGTGGGGTGCTGGAGCGTAAGTTACGTGAACGAGTAGTAGCGATTGCAGCCGGGGTGTCACCAGCATTAGCGGTATCTGATCCGGATGCAAGCCAGGATACAAGTCAGGTGCCCCAGGATGTCGCGCCGATCAGTAACCCGGATGCCGTTCCAGCCGCTACACCATCAGTGGCCGATGCCGTGTTGGGTTATACCGAACGAGAGCCATAAGGTGGAATAGAGGCGCTGTTGCGGTTCTAGTTGAAGTAACAGGCCAAAATAGAGTATACTGAGAGTGTATTGATCGCTATTGTGGCGTGAAATGTTGCAGGGAGTGTCTTGTATGGATTGGATTACCGCTCATAGCATAGAATGGCGTACATCGCGTCCAGAACTACTGGTTCCTATGGTAGTGGAGAGCACGAATCGTGGTGAGCGTGCCTTTGATATATTTTCGCGCTTGCTCAAAGAGCGCATTATTTTACTGGGAACGCCGATTGATGATCAGATTGCCAACTTGATTGTAGCGCAGTTGCTTTTTCTGGAACATGAAGATCCGGAACGCGATATTTCGCTGTATATCAACAGCCCTGGCGGTTCGGTAACGGCTGGACTGGCGATTTATGATACGATGCAGGCGATTCGCCCCGATGTGGCTACCTTCTGCGTCGGTATGGCGGGCAGTATGGCGACACCACTGCTGGCAGGTGGTACACGCGGTAAGCGCTATAGCCTGCCGCATGCAACGATCCATATGCATCCAGCAGGTGGGGGTGCACGCGGGTATGCACCTGATGTTGAAATTATGGCTCGTGAACTGTTGCGTGTGCAGCAACTGGTGCGCGAGTTGCTGGCACACGATACGCAGCAGCCGATTGATCGTATTGCCAAAGATTTTGACCGCGATTTGTTCATGACGCCCGAAGAGGCTAAAGAATATGGTATAGTAGATGAAGTTTTGAACAAGGGTGACTTGAGTACCGCAGAGCATCGATAATCTCCACATCAATGGAGTTATACGGCGGAGTGTGCGTCGGCTACCAGTCTTGCCATAGGGCTGTATGGTGCTTACTCTGTCAACAGGGAGATCGTCATGACCCGTTCTCGTAGTGGAGGTCGTGGGACGTATGTGTGTTCATTTTGTGGACGTGGGCAGGATGAGGTGCAGCGCCTTATTGCTGGCCCCGGCACGGTCTTTATCTGCGACGAATGTGTCGCACTATGCAGTGCAATCATTGCGGAAGAAGTTGAACAACAAATGACCACGCCTCGACGCAAAGCGCCGGTAGGCCCGGCACGCTTGCCAGCACCACGACGCTTGCGTGAAAAGTTGGATCTGTATGTTGTTGGTCAGGAGCGGGCCAAGATCGTCCTTTCTGTGGCGGTCTATAATCATTATAAGCGTATACGTGCTAACAGCCAGATTGATGATATCGAACTGAGTAAGAGTAACATTTTGTTGTTGGGGCCAACTGGTAGTGGTAAGACCTTGCTGGCACAGACGCTGGCGCGTATTCTGGAAGTGCCATTTGCGATTGCCGATGCAACTGCGCTCACCGAGGCGGGCTACGTTGGTGAGGATGTGGAGAATATTTTGCTGCGCCTCATTCAGGCGGCTGATGGCGATGTGGAGCGGGCGCAGCAGGGTATTATCTATATTGATGAAATTGATAAGATTGCCCGCAAGTCAGATAATCCTTCGATTACGCGCGATGTGTCCGGTGAAGGCGTGCAGCAGGCGCTGCTGAAAATTTTGGAAGGTGGCGTCGCCCACGTACCGCCGCTACCGGGCCGAAAACATCCCCAGCAAGAGTATATTCCCTTCGATACCACCCATGTGCTGTTTATCTGTGGCGGGGCCTTCGAGGGCATTCAGCAGATTATTGAGAAACGCGTGGATAGTCGCCAGTCCTTTGGCTTTCATAGTGACCAGGTTGAACGCACTCGATCCGCAGAAAAGTCTACGCTGCTCTCCCAGATTACGCCTGACGATCTGCTACACTATGGCTTTATTCCTGAGTTTATCGGGCGGGTGCCGGTGATTGCGGCCCTGGAGCCGTTGGATAAGACGGCGATGTTGCGTATTTTGACGGAGCCGCGCAACGCGATCCTGAAGCAATATCAAAAGATGCTGGCACTGGATCATGTGGAGTTGGAAGTAACCGCCGATGGTCTGGAAGCGATTGTCGAGCGAGCCATGGCTACCCGCACCGGTGCTCGTGCGTTGCGGACGACGGTGGAGGAGGTCTTACTCGATGTGATGTATGAGGTGCCTTCGCAGGAGAATATTGGCCGTTGTATTATTAATGCCGAAGTCGTACAGGGCCGTGGGCTTCCAATTCTGGTACCGCGTACAGATCGTCCTGAATACCGTCGCCGTCTCGATGAGGCGGTATAATTAGAAACAAGACAGTTGATTAGGTGATTGGTGGCCATGCACTATGTTACCTGTTTGGGTTTGAGTACAGGCATACCTGGCGGTTGGTGCTGATTGATGCCTGCTCGCTGATGTACGTTCAAATGGAAACAGGTTCGGATTGTGCTATCTTGACGGGTCATTCTCGCGTATACTACTATCCATAGGACATTTATGCGCCTGTTCAAACGCACTTTGGATCGTGCCAATGATGAAGATGTGGCACCACGCCGGATTTTAATTGCCGACGATGATCCTTCGATTGCCACGCTGATCCAGGTGACGCTTAAGGATCCGCGGTATGAGATTGTGGCGGTCAATAATGGCCTGGAAGCATTGCGCGCCTTCGAGAATGCCAACAATGAATTTAATGTGGTTATTCTTGATGTGATGATGCCCTACGTTGATGGCTTTGAAGCCTGCGAACGTATTCGTGAACGCAGTGATGTGCCCATTGTCATTCTGACCAGTCGTGATGGTACCGACGATGTTATTCATGGTTTCGAACTGGGGGCCGATGATTATATTACCAAGCCTTTTAAGATTGCCGAGTTAATGGCTCGTGTTGAAGCGATCCTGCGTCGGGTAGAGGGCCACAAGCATCGGCAGGCACCACCGATTGTGCGTGTAGGTGAGATCGAGATCGATGAGCCGCGCCACCGCGTACTGGTACGCCAGGTCGAGGTTAATCTGACACCGATGGAGTTTGAACTGCTCTACTTTCTGGCCGCCAATGCCAGTCAGGTGTTTGACCGCGAAACGCTGTTCCGCGAGGTGTGGGGGTATGATTATGTTGGTGAGACCAATCTGGTTGATGTATGCGTGCGCCGCTTACGCGAGAAAGTCGAGCTTGAGCCTTCACGACCACGGATTATTGTGACGGTGCGTGGTGTGGGCTATAAACTGGCAGAGAGTAAATAAGCAATCCATGATGTCTGCAGGAGGATGTACGGCCACCACCAGTGCCTGGCACTGGTGGTTGGTCGTTTATTTTTGCACGGCGGAGTAAGGCTATGTCCGAAAAGGTGTACGTTTCCAAACATCCGCTGGTTTTACACAAACTGGCATTGCTACGCAGTAAGATTACTGAGCCTAAGAAGTTTCGCGAACTGGTGCGTGAGATGGCGCAGTTGCTGTTTTATGAAGCATCTCAGGATCTGGAGTTGGCTCCCCTGACTGTTCAGACCCCACTCGGAGATTGTCCCAGCCTGGAGATTTCGGAACGGATCGGGTTAATGCCCATTTTGCGCGCTGGTCTAGGTATGGCCGAGGCGGTGCTGGATATTGTGCCGACTGCGCATGTCTGGCATCTGGGATTGTATCGAGATCATCAGACGCTGGAGCCGGTGACATACTACAATAAATTGCCATCCAAACCAGATATTGACCTGTCGATTATTCTTGATCCGATGCTGGCTACTGGCGGGTCAGCGATCGCGGCGGTTGACATCCTCAAGCGTTGGGGCGCGAATCGGATCAAGTTCCTGGGCTTGATTGCCGCACCAGAGGGTGTGCGGGTGCTTTCGAATGTGCATCCCGATGTGCCGATTCATCTGGCAGCGATCGATTATTATCTCAACGAGCAGGGGTATATTGTGCCGGGCCTGGGTGATGCAGGCGATCGTCAGTTTGGTACTGGCTAACCCAATACAGAACGCCTGCCTGTTCGGAATAACGATTTTAATCGTTGGTGGTACTCGTATTTTCTCTGACCGAGCGGAAGGGGAAGACGAACGAAAAGATGTGGAAGAAACGGGTTATTGCTGTCCACATTTTCGCTTTCGGCGAAAATGTGGACAGCAACACAAAAAACGTACCGCTCTGCCGAAGGCGAAAAAGCTTGTCCCGTTCGACTGCGCTCAGAGCTTGCCCTGAGCGCAGTCGAATGGGGCAAGCTCTGAGCGTAGTCGAAGGAACGTTGTGTTTGAGCGACCGCCGTGTAACTCGTGACTATGAATGGCGGTGAGGGGAAATAAGGGTGTCTGGAGTGTGTCCTTGCACGTCAACACAGCGGCAGCCTGGCTGCCGTACCCCACAAACCTTTTCAAGTATGCTCTAATATTCGCATACTGGGAGCAGTGTCGTGAACATTGCGGTGATATTGGCACTGGCTGGAACATGGGTGGTAGCGGCGCTGGTGACGGCACTGCTGATGCCAGGCATAGCGCGGCTCTGTGCCCATATGGGCTGGCAGGCGCAGCCGGGGCCACGCCATATCCATCGCGTACCGACACCAATGCTGGGCGGAATTGCTATCTTTGCCGGCTTTAGTGTGGCGTTGTTGTTCTCGCTGGCCATGGAACGCCTGGTGCCAGGCTTGCAGCGCTCGCCCTATGAACAGTTGCGGCTCGGCTTGCTGCTGGTTGGTGCGACGCTGGTGGCGCTGATCAGTCTCGTTGACGACGTGCGTGATTTGCCAGCCTGGCCACGGCTGGCTGTGCATTTTATCGCGGCTTTGATCGCCGTCGGGCCGTATGTCTGGGATCACACGCTCTATCCTGACGCCCTGGGTGCGCCGACCGAGGCGCGTGGTATTATTCTCACCGCCTTTAACTTCCCCTTTGTCCAGCAAATCCATTTGCATGATCTCAGTCCCTGGCTGGCCATTGCGGCCACGCTGATCTGGATCGCTGGCATTCAGAATATGATCAACTGGGCTGATGGCCTGGATGGACTGGCGGCGGGCATAACATTGATTGCGGCTTCGGTGCTAACGCTCCATACGGTGCGACTTGATCCGCCACAACTGACGGTGGCGTTGCTGCCGCTGGCGATTGCCGGTGCGTGTGCTGGATTCTTGCCCTTTAACTTTCATCCGGCGCGCATTTTTATGGGCGATGTGGGCGCAATGACCCTGGGCTACTTGATCGCTGTGAGTGCAATTATTGGCGGGGCCAAGCTGGCGACGGCGCTGCTGGTGCTGGGCGTGCCCTTGATCGATATGGCCTGGCTGATTCTGTGGCGGCTGATCCATCGCCGCTCGGCAGCCCGTGCCGGGCGTGATCATTTACACCATCGCTTGCTCGATCTGGGTTTCTCGCAACGGCAGGTGGTGCTGTTGTATTACACGTTGAGCGCAGCAGCCGGTGGTATTGCGTTGCTGGATGTGATGACGCCGACGACCAAGTTGCTGGCGCTAGTTGTGCTGGGGATGCTGGTGCTGACGGTGCTGATCTATGCGTCAATCCATGCTCCCCGACAGAGAGAGGAGCGAGTATGACCATGAATATGCTGGTAACGGGGGGGGCGGGCTTTATTGGTTCACACCTCACCCGCTGGCTGGTGGAGCAGGGTCATCATGTGCGGGTTCTGGACAATTTGAGTAGCGGGCGACCGGACATGCTCGGTGCGGCGCAAGATGTGGTTGAGTTGATCGTGGGTGATATTTGCGATCTAGCGACTGTGCAGATGGCGGTGACAGACATGCATCTGGTCTTTCATCTGGCGGCGCTGGTCTCGGTGGTGGAGTCGGTTGAGCATCCGTTGCGGGCGCAGGCGATCAATGCTACCGGCACGCTGCACGTTCTGGAAGCAGCTCGTGTAGCCGGGGTGAGCCGGGTGGTACAGGCTTCATCGTGCGCGGTGTATGGCAACACGGAGCGGTTGCCGGTCAGTGAGGCCGAGCCACCCCGGCCACTCTCACCGTATGCCTTGACCAAGCTGGCGGCTGAACAGGCGGGGCAGCTCTATACGAGCCTGTATGGGTTGGAAACGGTTGCATTACGATTTTTTAATGTCTATGGCCCGCGTCAAGATCCGGCTTCGCCCTATGCGGCGGTGGTGCCACGTTTTATTGCCGCCTTGCGTGCTGGACAGCAGCCGACAATTTATGGTGATGGACTGCAGTCGCGCGATTTTGTGTTCGTGGGCGATGTTGTGCGGGCGCTGTGGACGGCGGCAACGACAAGCGGTGTTGCGGGGGCAATTTTTAATGTTGGGAGTAGCGTAAACTGGAGTATCCTGGAGCTGGCACAAACGATTGGCACGTTGCTGGGCGTCCCGCTGCAACCCCACTTTGCGCCTGAGCGCAGCGGTGAGGTGCGCCATTCCCGTGCCGATACCACCCTCTTTGCTACCCGTGCCGGGTTCCATATTGCCACCGATCTGCGCCAGGGGTTGGCCGAAACTCTGTTGGCGTATGAGTAATGCCAATCTGGTTTCACCCCACCAAAACGACGGTTCAAACCTGGGCTGACCGGTGCGGGCACCACGAATACCACGAATAATACTAAATGGGAATCTGCCATCATATGTTCAAAGTGAATTGGTATGAGTCGCCCTGGGGCGGCTAAGGCAGGCCGCCTTCGTGACCTGTGTTCACGGGTGCCCGCGCCTTCAGGCGCGGGGCCTTCGGTCGGGATGGCACGGCCTGCCCGCCCGCCGGGGGGCTGAAGCCCCCGGCTCGGTCTGCGAAGCCGCCCTGGGGCGGCTAAGGCAGGTCGCCTTCGTAACCTGTGTTCACGGGTGC